>JBDTVC010000140.1:0-12916 GCA_040007475.1 Burkholderiales bacterium | reverse complement strand
ACATCCGCAACATGGGTGGCCTGCGCAAGTACATGCCGATCACGTGGATCACGTCGCTGCTGGGGTCGCTCGCGCTCATCGGCACACCGTTCTTCGCTGGCTTCTACTCGAAGGACAGCATCATCGAGGCGGTGCACGAGAGCCACCTGTGGGGCTCGGGCTTTGCGTACTTCGCGGTGATGGCGGGGGTGTTCGTCACGGCGTTCTATTCGTTCCGCATGTATTTCCTGGTCTTCCATGGCAAGGAGCACTTCCGCCACAAGCCGTTCCCGGGCGAGCACGATCACCATGATGACCATGCCGGTGACGCACACGCGCACGAACCACACGTTCCGCACGAGTCGCCCTGGGTGGTGACGTTCCCGCTGATCGCACTGGCCATCCCGTCGGTGATCATTGGCTACGTGACGATAGGCCCGATGCTGTTCGGCGATTTCTTCACAGGCGCCATCGCGGTCGACATCGAGCGCCACGAGGCGATGAAGGAACTCGCGTCAGTGTTCCACGGCCCTGCGGCGATGGCGGTGCATGCGGTGACCTCGCCGGTGTTCTGGCTTGCGCTCGCTGGTGTCGCGATGTCGTATTGGTTCTACATGGTCAGCCCGGCGATCCCTGCGGCGATCAAGGCGCGCTTCAGCGTCGTCTACACGCTTCTCGACAACAAGTACTACTTCGACTGGTTCAACGAGAACGTGCTGGCCCGCCTCGCACGGATGACCGGCACCGGCCTGTGGAAGGGCGGCGACGAGGGCCTGATCGACGGCGTGCTGATCAACGGTTCGGCGAGCGCGGTCGGTGGCATCGCCGCCTTGGGCAAGCGCCTGCAGACCGGCCACCTTTACTGGTACGCGCTGGTGATGATCATCGGCGTGATCGGCCTGATGACGTGGATGCTGTGGTGGGGCCCGTTCCGGGTGTGGGCCGGCATCTAGTCGAGAACGGGCGCGGAGAAAAAGAACATGGGTTTGCTGAGTTTGGCCATCTGGCTTCCGATCCTGTCGGGCATCGTGCTGCTCGCGTTCGGTCGCGACGAGCAAGCGGGGGCCGTGCGCTGGATGGCGCTGGTCGCGGCGCTCGCGAGCCTGTTCGTCACGCTGCCGCTGATCAGCGGCTTCGACAGCACGACAGCCGCGATGCAGTTCACCGAGAAGTTCGACTGGATCGAGCGCTTCAACGTGCACTACCACCTCGGCGTCGACGGCCTGTCGATGTGGTTCGTGCCGCTCACCGCGTTCATCACTGTGATCGTCGTGATCGCCGCGTGGGAGGTGATCACGAGCCGCGTGAACCAGTACATGGGCGCGTTCCTGATCCTGTCGGGCCTGATGGTCGGTGTGTTCGCGGCGCTCGACGGCCTGCTGTTCTACGTTTTCTTCGAGGCCACGCTGATCCCGATGTACCTGATCATCGGCGTGTGGGGCGGGCCGAAGCGCGTTTACGCGGCGTTCAAGTTCTTCCTGTACACGCTGGCCGGCTCGCTCCTGATGCTGGTCGCGCTGATCTTCCTGTACTACAAGTCGGGTGGCAGCTTCGACATCCTGACCTGGCACAGGCTGCCGCTCGGGATCTCGGCGCAGAGTTACCTCTTCTTCGCGTTCTTCCTCGCGTTCGCGGTCAAGGTGCCGATGTGGCCGGTCCACACCTGGCTGCCCGATGCGCACGTCGAGGCGCCCACCGGCGGTTCGGTGGTGCTGGCGGCGATCATGCTCAAGCTCGGTTGCTACGGCTTCCTGCGCTTCTCGCTGCCGATCACGCCCGACGCCTCGCACAAGTGGGCCGGCTTCATGATCGCGCTGTCGCTGATCGCCGTCGTCTACATCGGCTTCGTCGCGCTGGTGCAGCAGGACATGAAGAAGCTCGTCGCGTATTCGTCGATCGCGCACATGGGCTTCGTCACCTTCGGCTTCTTCATCTTCAACGAGCTCGGCATGTCCGGCGGCATCGTGCAGATGGTGTCGCACGGCTTCGTTTCTGGCGCGATGTTCCTGTGCATCGGCGTGCTGTACGACCGGGTGCATTCGCGCGAGATCGCGGCCTACGGTGGTGTGGCCAACACGATGCCCAAGTTTGCCGCGTTCGCGGTGCTGTTCGCGATGGCCAACTGCGGCCTGCCGGGCACCGCGGGCTTCGTCGGCGAGTGGATGGTTATCCTCGGGGCCGTCAAGACCAACTTCTGGTTCGGCTTCATCGCCGCGACGACGCTGATCTTCGGCGCGGCCTACACGCTGTGGATGGTCAAGCGCGTGTACTTCGGCGCCGTTGCCAACGACCATGTGCGTGAACTCAGCGACATCAATGCGCGCGAGTTCGGCATGCTCGCGCTGCTCGCCGCCGCGGTGCTGTTCATGGGCCTGTACCCGAAGCCGTTCACCGACGTCATGCATGTGTCGGTCGATGGCCTGCTCAAGCACGTGGCCGTCAGCAAGATCCCCTCCCTATGAATGCCATGAACTGGTCCGCCATTGCCCCCGAGATCGTCTTGCTGACGATGGCCTGCGTCGTCGCGATGGTCGACCTGTGGGTCACCGATAGCCGCCGGTTGCCGACCTACCTGTTGACGCAGGCGTCGCTCGCCGTCGTCGCCGTGATGCAACTCGACGCCTTCAACAGCGGCGAGACCCACTACGCGATGCAGCGCATGGTCGTGGCCGACCCGATGGGCCACCTGCTGGGGCTGTTCTCGACCCTCGCCGTGATGGTGTCGCTCGTCTACGCGCGCCCGTATGCGGCGTCGCGCGACATGCTCAAGGGCGAGCTGTTCACGCTCAGCCTGTTCTCGCTGCTCGGCATCGGCGTGATGCTGTCGGCCAACAACTTCCTCGTCGTCTACCTCGGCCTGGAGCTGATGACGCTGAGCCTTTACGCGCTCGTCGCGATGCGGCGCGACCATGCGGACGCGACCGAGGCGGCGATGAAGTATTTCGTTCTCGGCGCGCTGGCCAGCGGCTTCCTGCTCTACGGCCTGTCGATGATGTACGGCGCCACCGGCTCGCTCGAGATCAGCGAGGTGTTCAAGGCGATCGGCACCGGCCGCATCAACCGTGCCGTCCTCGTCCTCGGCACGGTCTTCGTCGTCGCCGGCCTGGCGTTCAAGCTCGGCGCCGTGCCGTTCCACATGTGGGTGCCCGACGTCTACCAGGGCGCGCCGACGTCGATGACGCTGCTCGTCGGCGGCGCGCCCAAGCTCGCCGCCTTCGCGATCACGATCCGCCTCCTCGTCGAGGGCATGATCGGCGTCGCCCTCGACTGGCAGCAGATGCTGGTCCTGCTCTCGCTCGCCTCGATGCTGCTCGGCAACCTGGCGGCGATCGCGCAGACCAACCTGAAGCGCATGCTGGCGTATTCGACGATCGCCCAGATCGGCTTCATGCTGCTCGGCCTGTGCCCCGGCGTCGTCAGCGGCAACACGGTCTCGGCCGGCAACGCCTACAGCTCGGCGATGTTCTACGTCGTCACCGACGTGCTCACCACGCTCGGCACCTTCGGCATGATCATGCTGCTCTCGCGCGCCGGCCACGAGGCCGAGCGGATCGACGACTTCCGCGGCCTGGCGCGGCGCAGCCCCTGGTTCGCCGGCGTGATGGCCGTCTTCATGTTCTCGCTCGCCGGCATTCCGCCGACGGTCGGCTTCTACGCCAAGCTCGCGGTGCTGCAGGCGCTGGTCTCGACCAACGTCCCGGCGCTGATCTGGCTCGCCGTTGCGGCGGTCGTGCTGTCGCTGCTCGGCGCGTACTACTACCTGCGCGTCGTCAAGGTGATGTGGTTCGACGATCCGGTCGAGACGCGGCCGATCGAAGGCACGCGCGACGTCCGCATCCTGCTCTCGTTCAACGGCGCCGCGGTCGTCCTGCTCGGCATCCTGCCGGGTGGCCTGATGCAGCTCTGCGCGCAGGCGATCGTGCAGATGTTCTCGACCTGAGCCCCGAGGGCGCGTCGCGATGAAGCCCGGCACGCTCGACGCCGACACCTCGCACCTGCGCGAGACCTGCCTGGAAGCGCGAACGGCGTGGCGCGGCACGTTTCTCGACGTGCGCAGCGATCTCGTCGCGCTGCCCGACGGCAGCCAGGCCCGGCGCGAGTACATCGTCCACCCCGGCGCGGTGATGATCGTGCCGCTGCTCGGCGAAGACCGAGTCGTCGT
Source organism: Burkholderiales bacterium (assembly GCA_040007475.1). Lineage (GTDB taxonomy): Bacteria > Pseudomonadota > Gammaproteobacteria > Burkholderiales > Burkholderiaceae_C > LMDS01. Next base: position 8,775 of record JBDTVC010000140.1, on the reverse strand, counting down.
CGAGCGCCAGTGGCGCTATCCGGTGGGCCGGGCGATGATCGAGTTCCCCGCCGGCAAGCTCGAGCCGGGCGAGCCGGTGCTCGACTGCGCGGTGCGCGAGCTGATCGAGGAAACCGGCTACCGCGCCGCCGAGTGGGCGCGCGCCGGCATCCTGCACAACGCCATCGCGTATTCGAACGAAGGCATCGAGGTCTGGTTCGCCCGTGGCCTGACGCTCGGCGAGCGGCATCTCGATGCCGGCGAGTTCCTCGATGTCGGCTCGGCCACGCTGGACGAGCTGAACGATCAGGCCCGGCGCGGCGAGCTCACGGATGCCAAGACCTTGGTGGGACTGTTGTGGTTGCAACACTGGCGTGCCGGACTTTGGCCGCTCGAATGGCACGCCGCCCCCTGAGCCCCCGATAATCGGGCGATGAAGGTCCTGAACCTGCGCTGCGCGCTCGATCACCGCTTCGAAGGCTGGTTCGCATCCGATGCCGATTTCGCCTCACAGGGCGAACGCGGCCTGGTGGCGTGCCCGCTGTGCGACGACAAGACCATCACGCGGCTGCCCAGTGCACCGCGGCTGAACGTTTCCGCGTTGCGCAACGAGCCAGTCATGCCGCCCACGGCTGAGATCGAACGCGCTCGTGCCCAGGGGCAATGGTTGCGCGCGGTCCGCGAGGTGATCAGCCAAACCGAGGATGTCGGCGATCGTTTCCCCGAGGAAGCACGCCGCATCCACTACGGCGAGGCCAAGGAGCGTGGCATTCGCGGCCACGCGTCGAGCGAGGATGCCAACGCGCTGCGCGACGAAGGCATCGAGATCGTCTCGATGCCAGTGCCGGCGCCACTCAAGGGCTCGCTTCAGTAGCTGGAGCCCCTCGGCGAACGTGCACGTTCGCCGATCTCCGAGGGGATGCGGGCCGGCTCGGGAGCGGCCCAGCGCTCGGTCCGCGTCAGACCGGGGTCAGCACCACGAAGCGGGCGTCGTCGAGCGCACTGATCAGCGTGTCGCCATTGCCGTCGATGCTGAAGCCCTCGCCGGGGCGGATCAGGATGTCGCGCAGGTCGTGGTCCATCGTGAGCCACAAGCTTCCGCTGAGCGACTCGATGCGCCGACCGCGCGCCTTCGGCAGCCGGTGGATGCCACCCTTGCGCAGGTTGATCGAAGCGGGGTGAAGTTCGCTGTGGTTCATGGTAGAGCTCCTTGCATGAAGCGGCGGCATGGCGCGCTTCCAACCAGACCTTCCCTTTTGGAGGAGGCTTGACTACAGTTTCGTGCAACGCACCCGCACGCTCAAACGGTCAGTTTGAATGGCTTGCATGCGATTCGAGAATGCGAAGATGCGCCACTACGACCTCCCGCCGCTGGACCAGCTCGAAGCCTTCGAGGCGGCGGCGCGCCACCTGAGCTTCACGAAGGCCGGCGACGAACTGGCGCTGACCCAATCCGCCGTGAGCCGGCAGATCGCCGCGCTCGAGGAGCACTACGGCCTCGAACTCTTTCGCCGCCTGCACCGCGCGCTGCGGTTGACCGACGACGGCCAAACGCTGTACCTGGCTGTCAGCGAGGTGCTGAGCCAACTGCACAACGTCGGCGGCGAGCTCAAGCGCGACCGGCGGGCGAAAACCGTGGTCGTGACCACCACACCGGGTTTCGCGGGCCTGTGGCTGATTCCGCGTCTCTCTGGGTTCACGGCGGCGCGCCCGGATGTCGACGTGCGCATCTCCGCCGGCTACAAGCTCGCGAATCTCGCGCGCGACGGTTTCGATCTGGCGATCCGCTACCAGTCCGAAGACGCGATCGACGACGGCGCCGAACTGCTGTTCGGCGACGTCGTGCTGCCGGTGTGCAGCCCGAAGCTGCTGCGCGACAAGGCGCGACCGCTGAAGAACCCCGAGGATCTGCGCCACCACGTGCTGATGTACCTCGACTCCGGCCCCGGCGCCGACATGCAGGACTGGCCGATCTGGCTGCGCGCGATGAAGCTCGATGGGCTGAAGCCCGCGAGCGTGCTTCACTTTTCGCAGTTCGACCAGCTCATCAATGCCGCGGTGGCCGGCCAGGGCATCGCGCTCGGACGCAGCCCGCTGCTGCAGGCGATGCTGCGCGATCGGCGGCTCGTCGCGCCGTTCAAGAAGACGGTCGCGTCGCCGCGCAGCTACTACCTGGTGCGCTCGCCCGCCGGTGCGCGCAAACCCGAGGTGCAGGAGTTCGCGGCCTGGGTCGCGGCCGAAGCCGTCACAGCATCCGCCCCGGGTTCATCAGCCCTTGCGGATCGAGCGCGCGCTTGATCGCCCGCATCAACCCGAGCGCGACCGGGGACTTGCGCAGCGCGAGTTCGTCGCGCTTGAGCGCGCCGACGCCGTGCTCGGCCGAGATCGAACCGCCGAAGTGCCCGACCGCGTCGTAGACCAGCGTGTTCACCGCGTGCTCGAAGCGCTGCAGATACGCCCCGGCATCCTCGCCCGCGGGTGCCTGGACGTTGTAGTGCAGGTTGCCGTCGCCCAGGTGGCCGAAGTTGACAAGCCGCACACCCGGGAACGTGCGCAGCAGCGCCGCATCGGTGCTGGCGACGAACTCGCCGATGCGCGACACCGGCAGCGCGATGTCGTGCTTGATGTTCGGGCCCTCGATGCTCTGCGCCATCGGAATCGATTCGCGCAAGTGCCACATCGCCTTCGACTGCTCGAGGTTCGTGGCGATCGCGGCGTCGCCGATCAGGCCGCGTTCGAGGGCGGTCTCGAGCAGTGATTCGAACAGCGCATGCGCGTGCGCGGCGCTCTCGCTGTCGCTGTGTTCGAGCAGCACGGTCCACGGCGACGGCGGCAAGGGCTGCACGAGCTGCGGGAAGTGCCGCCGCACCAGGTCGAGTGCGTAGCGCTCCATCACCTCGAAGCCGGTCAGGCCGGCGCCGAGGCGCGACTGCGCGAGTTGCAGCAGTGCGACCGCGTCGTCCAGCGTGGCAACCGCAGCCAGCGCCGTGCCCGAGGCCGCCAGTTGCGGTGACAGCTTCAACGTCGCGCCCGTGATCACGCCGAGCGTGCCTTCGCTGCCGATGAACAGGTGGCGCAGGTCGTAGCCGGTGTTGTCCTTGCGCAGGCCGGTCAGGCCGTTCCAGATTTCGCCGGCGGCCGTGACGACTTCGAGGCCGAGACACAGTTCGCGCGCGTTGCCGTAGCGCAGCACCTGCGTGCCGCCGGCATTGGTGGCGAGGTTGCCGCCGATCGTGCAGCTGCCTTCGGCCGCGAGGCTGAGCGGGAACAACAGGCCCCGCGCGGCCGCGGCCTCCTGGACGTGCTGCAGCACGCAGCCCGCATCGATCGTCATCGTGAGGTTAGCGGCGTCGATGGTGCGAATGCGGTTCAGGCGCGTCAGGCTGAGCAGCAGCTGCGTGCCCGACGCATCGGGTACCGAGGCGCCGACCAGGCCGGTGTTGCCACCTTGCGTGACGATCGGCACGCCGTGCGCGACGCAGGCGCGAACGATCGCCGCGACGTCGGTCGTGGTCGCCGGGCGCACGACCGCGCGGGCGCGACCGTGGTAGCGCTTGCGCCAGTCGTTCTCGTAAGCCGCGAGATCGCCGCCTTCGAGCACATGCGCCGCACCGACGACTTCGCGCAACTCATCCAAGAAGGTCATGCCGCCTTCACCTTCGCGTTGCGCAGCCGCCAGCGCACATGCGCTGCGCACGCAGCGAACAGCAGCACGCACAGCAGCACTTCGGCGATCGCCAGCGGCACGCCGGCGCCGCGGTCGCTGGTCGCGCGCACCACGCCTTCGGTGAAGTAGAGCCACACCATCAGGCTCACCCAGCGATACGTGTACATGCGGTTGCGCCACAGGCCGACAAGCGGCAGCAGCAGCGGCAGCACCTTCAATGCGAGCGTTCGGCTTCCGGTCGGCGCGAGCCAGAGTTCCCACGCGAGGCCGAGCGCGATCAGCGCGAGCACGCTGCCGACCGCGACGGCGCGGGTCCAGGCGATGGGGGCGGCGAGGTGTGCGGAGGGCAGGGCGGGAGCGTCATTCATCGCTGGCTATCATGCCAGCAATGAATCTGATGACGATGGTCAAGTCCGCGCTGCGCGAGCAGTTGCCGACGCTGGTCCAGACCCTGCAGACCTGGCCGTGGCTGGACACGCTGCGCACGCTGCGCGCGCGCTTCCGCGAAGACCGGCTCGGCCTGACCGCGAGCAGCCTGACGTTCACGACCATCATCTCGCTCGTGCCGCTGGTCACCGTGATGCTCGCGGTGTTCTCGGCCTTTCCGATGTTCGCGACCTTCCAGGACGCGCTGCAGAAGTACTTCCTGCAGGCCCTGGTGCCCGAGAACATCGCGCGCCAGGTGCTGCGCGAGCTGACGCGCTTTGCCGCGCAGGCCAAGGGCGTCGGCACGATCGGCCTGGTGCTGCTCCTCATCACCGCGCTGGCGCTGATGCTGACGATCGACCGCACCCTCAACGGCATCTGGCGCGTGCGCAAGCTGCGGCCGATCGCGCAGCGCGTGCTCGTCTACTGGGCCGCCGTGACGCTCGGCCCGCTGGTGCTCGGCGTGAGCCTGAGCCTCACCTCGTATGCGATCTCGGCATCGCAGGGGTTTGTCGGCGTGCTGCCCGGCGGCGTGAGCTTCCTGCTCGGCACCTTCGAGTTCGTGCTGCTCGCGGCAAGCCTGGCCGGGCTGTTCCACTACGTGCCCAACACGCATGTGCGCTGGCGTCACGCGCTCGCCGGCGGGATCAGCAGCACGATCGGCTTCGAGATCGCGAAGCGCGCGCTCGGCTGGTACCTCACGACGGTGCCGACCTATTCGGTGATGTACGGTGCGCTCGCCACCGTGCCGATCTTCCTGATCTGGCTGTACCTCGGCTGGGTCATCGTGCTGCTGGGCGCGGTGATCGCGGCCTACGCACCGAGCCTGCAAACGCGTGTCAAGCGCTGGTCCGATGGCCCGGGCGCACGGTTGCAGCTGGCGATGGCCGTGCTGCGCCAACTCGACGACGCGCGCAGGGCCGGTGACCGTGGGCTCAACGGCGGCGAGCTCGCGACCGCGTTGTCGACCGATCCGCTGCAGACCGAGCCGATCCTGGACATGCTGGTCGCGTTCGACTGGGTTGGCCGGCTCGACGAGGCGAATGACCCGCGCTATGTGCTGCTGTGCGACCCGGCGCGCACGCCGGCCCAGCCGCTGCTGGCGCAGATGCTGATGGAGCCGTCGGACGGCTCGCGCGGCCTGTGGCAGCGTGCCGGTTTCGACACGATGACGGTGCGCGAGCTGCTGGACGCTTGAGCAGGCCGCGGCAGGGTTGGATGCTCAAGCCGCGCTAAGCTCCGGTTCAATCATCACCAGGAGTCGCCCTCATGGACGCACAGAGCCTTCGGATACACCTGTCATTCTCGATGGACGATCAGGCTTGGCTGCGGCGCTCGTCGATCACGGTGCCGAAGTTCTGGCACGGGCACACGGTCGCACCGGTCGTCGGCGATGCGCTGCGCGTCGGCGGGCGGCAGTTCATGGTGCAAGGGCGGGTTTGGGAGCACGATGGCGCCACGCCGGTGCTGAGGGTGTTCCTCAGCAGCGGACACGCTGAGAGCGATACTGTCTTTGGATAGGAGCGAGCCATGAACTCTTCCAGCCGCGACGCCACTTTCGCAGGCTCCGTCCCGCACCTGTATGAAAAATACCTTGTCCCGCTGATCTTCGAGCCCTACGCGGTCGACATCGCGGGCCGCGTCGCTGCACGACGACCAGGTCGGGTACTGGAGCTTGCCGCGGGCACCGGGGTCGTGACGCGGCGGCTGGTCGACGTGCTGCCGAGCACGACGCGCATCGTCGCGACCGACCTCAACCAACCGATGCTCGACGAGGCGGTCGCAGTGGGCACCGCGCGTGCGGTGGAGTGGCAGCGTGCCGACGCGATGCAGTTGCCGTTTGCCGACGGCACGTTCGATGCGATCGTGTGCCAGTTTGGCGTGATGTTCTTCCCGGGCAAGGCTGCGGCATTCGCGGAGGCCAGGCGTGTTCTAGCGCCGGGTGGGGCCTTCCTCTTCAACGTGTGGGACGGGCTCGATCAGAACGAGTTCGCCGACACCGTGACCCGCTCACTCGAGCCGATGTTCCCGGCCGATCCGCCGCGCTTCATGGCGCGCACGCCGCATGGCTATCACGATCAGGCCACCATTCGTCAGGATCTGGTGGCCGGTGGCTTCGATCGGCCGCCTGAATTCACCACCGTTGCAGCGCGCAGCCGGGCGGCTTCGGCGCAGATCGCCGCCGTAGCGTACTGCCAAGGCACACTGTTTCGCGGCGAAATCGAGGCCCGCGACGCCGCGCGCCTCAGTGAAGCGACCGACGCGGCTGCCGCCGCACTCGCTGCGCGATTCGGGCCCGACCCGATCGACGGCAAGATCCAGGCGCAGGTCATCGTGGTCGAGCGTTAGCGCGTCGCCTCGAACGAGATCGCGCGGCAGTGCAGCGCCCGGTTCTTGCCGTCGCGCTTGGCGGCATACATCGCGTCGTCGGCGAGCTGCAGCAGGTTCAGCGGATGGCGCGCGTCGTCGGGCGCGAGCGCGTAGCCGATGCTCGCGCTGACCACGCCCGCCAGCGGCCCGGAGCCGACGGTGGCGCGCACCGCGGCGAGCATGTGCAGCGCGAGCGCCTGCGCGCCCTCGGCATCGTGCACCGGTGCCAGCACCAGGAACTCGTCGCCACCGAAGCGGCCGACTGCGTCCTCGGCACGCACCGCCGACTGCAGCGCGGCGCCGACCGCGACCAGCAACGCATCGCCCTCGCGGTGCCCGAGCCGGTCGTTCACGGCCTTGAAGCCATCGAGGTCGACGAAGTAGAGCGCGGCGGGCAGGCGCTCGGGCTGCGCGAGCGTGGCCTCGATGTGGTCCATCATCGTGCGGCGGCTCAGCACGTCGGTGAGCGCATCGCGCTCGGCGCGGCGCCTGAGCTTCTCCTGCGCGATCGTGAGCTCGTGGACGTCGATCGTCACGGTGTACAGACCCATCACTTCACCGCTGTCGTCCAGGTCCGGCACGTAGCTCGTGCGCATCCAGCGCGGGCCTTGCGGCAGCGAGGCCACGAGGCGCGTGTACTGCACCGTGTGGCCCTGCATCGCGCGCTGGAAGTAGGGCTCGTGCTCGACCCAGCGGCGGGCGCCGCGCACCTCGCCGATGTGCCGGCCGAGCAGGTTCGCACTGGTCTCGCCGGTGGCGTCGACGTAGGCCTTGTTGACGAAGCGGATCGCGAAGTCGCGGTCCACGTAGGTCAGCGGGTAGGGGATGTTCTCGGTGAAGCGGTCGAGGCGCCGCTGCGTCGCGATCAGCGTCTCGCGCGCGACCACGTCGTCGTGGATGTCGGTCGCGATCGTGAACACCGCATCGACCGCGCCGCCGGCATCGGCATCGGGGAAGACCTGGATGCGCACCCAGCGGCCCGGCGTCGGCCCGTGCGCGAGCTGGCGTTCGTAGCTCACGGTGAGGCCGGTGAAGGCCTGTGCGAACGCCGAGGCGGCAGCGGCCCAGGCCTTGTCGCCGAACAACTCCTGCAGCGTGCGGCCGAGCAGCTGCTCGCGCTCGCGACCGGCCCAGGCGAGGTAGTGATCGTTGCAGAAGACGAGGCGCGCGTCGCGATCCCAGCGGCCGATCGGCAGGTGGATCGCGGCGATCAGGCGCTCGATGTGCGTCACGCGGGGCTCGTCGGCGGCGGCCACGGGGTCAGGCCAGTGCACGCCGCAGCGCGGCGAGCGATGCGTCGGGTGCTTCGCTCATCAGCACGTGACCGGCGTCGACGCTGGTGACACGGGCCTTCAGCGCCTGCGCGATCTCGCGCGTCGCCTTCGGGCTCGTCATCTGATCGCGGGCCCCGAGCACCAAGTCCACCGGGCATCGCACCGTCGCGGCGGCTTCGATGCCATGCGCGTAGGCGTCGCACAGGCTGAAGTCGTGGTGAAACAGGTTCAGCCCGCGTTGCCCGGCCTGCACGCGGCGCATCAGCGCGCGGTTGCCGCCGTGCAGCCACGAGCCGGGGCCGGGGAAGGACGGCTTGGCCCCCATGCTGGCGTGCGAGAAGGCGTTGACCATGTCGATGGCCTTCAGCGGCTCGTCGCGGGCCGTGGAGAGCAGCGCATCGGAGACTTTCATCGGGTAGGCGGTGCCCATCATCACCAGCCGCGTCACGCGCTCCGGCGCACGCCCGGCCGCTTCGAGTGCGATCAGCGAGCCCATGCTGTGGCCGACGAGCGCGGCCTGCCGCACACCGGCGGCATCGAGCACACCCAGCACCCAGTCGGCCAACGCTTCGACGCTGGCCAGCGGTGCGCCGGGGCTGCGGCCGTGGCCGGGCTGGTCGAGTGCGAGCACGCCATGGCCGTGGTGCGCGCACCAGCGTGCGAGCAGGGTCCAGACGCTGTGGTCGTGCAGGGCGCCGTGGATGAAGACGACGCAGGGCAGGGCGGCGTCGAAGGGCTTGCCGCCGGTGTAGGCGTAGGTGTTGCCCTGGCCTTTGACGGTCAGCTCCATCACGCGCCCGCCTTCTCGGCGACCTTCAACGCGCGCTTCAGGTCGTCGATGAGGTCGTCCGCATCTTCGAGCCCGATCGACAGTCGGATCGTGCCGGCGGTGATGCCAGCCTGCGCGAGCGCGGCGTCGTCCATGCGGAAATGCGTCGTCGATGCGGGGTGGATGACGAGCGAGCGGCAGTCGCCCACGTTCGCGAGGTGCGAGAAGATCTTCAGCGCCTCGATGAAGGCCACGCCCTGCGCGCGTGAGCCGCGCAGGTTGAAGCTGAA
>JBDTVC010000139.1:0-13050 GCA_040007475.1 Burkholderiales bacterium | reverse complement strand
GCCAGGCCGACGTGCAGGGCGTGGCCGGCACCTGGAAGGACCTGACCGAGTCGGTGAACTTCATGGCCGGCAACCTGACCGGCCAGGTGCGCAACATCGCCGACGTGACCAAGGCGGTGGCGGCGGGCGATCTGTCGAAGAAGATCACCGTCGACGTGAAGGGCGAGATCTCGGAGCTGAAGAACACGGTCAACACCATGGTCGACCAGTTGCGCTCGTTCGCGGCCGAAGTGACGCGCGTGGCGCTCGAGGTGGGCACCGAGGGCATTCTGGGCGGTCAGGCCGAAGTGCAAGGCGTGGCCGGGACCTGGAAGGATCTGACCGACTCGGTCAACCTGATGGCGTCCAACCTCACCTCGCAGGTCCGCAACATCGCCGACGTGACCAAGGCCGTGGCGGCGGGCGATCTGTCGAAGAAGATCACGGTTGACGTGAAAGGCGAGATCCTGGAGCTGAAGGCCACCATCAACACGATGGTGGATCAGCTCTCGTCGTTTGCCGCCGAAGTCACGCGCGTCGCGCGCGAGGTCGGCACCGAAGGCCGGCTCGGCGGCCAGGCACAGGTGCGCGACGTCTCGGGCACCTGGAAGGACCTGACCGACAACGTCAACTTCATGGCGGGCAACCTGACCGGCCAGGTGCGGGGCATCGCGAAGGTCGTGACCGCAGTCGCCAACGGTGACCTGCAGCAGAAGCTGACGGTGGAAGCCAAGGGCGAGATCGCGGCCCTGGCCGACACCATCAACGGCATGACCGACACGCTGGCCACCTTCGCCGACCAAGTGACGACGGTGGCGCGGGAGGTCGGCGTCGAAGGCAAGCTCGGCGGTCAGGCCAAGGTGCCGGGCGCGGCGGGCACCTGGAAGGGCCTGACCGAAAACGTCAACCAGCTCGCGGACAACCTGACCACGCAGGTGCGCGCGATCGCCGAGGTCGCGACCGCGGTGACGCAGGGCGATCTGACCCAGTCCATCACCGTGGAGGCTCAGGGCGAGGTCGCGGCGCTGAAGGACACGATCAACGAGATGATCCGCAACCTCAAGGACACGACGCAAAAGAACACCGAACAGAACTGGCTGAAGACGAACCTGGCCAAGTTCAGCCGCATGCTGCAGGGCCAGAAAGACCTGCTGACGGTGGGCCAGCTCATCCTGTCCGAACTCGCACCGGTGGTCGGCGCGCAGCAGGCCGAGTTCTATGTCCTGACCACCGCGACGACGACGCCGCCCAAGCTGCGCCTGTTTGCGAGCTACGCGTCGGGCGGCCAGAACTCGCACGGCAGGGAGATCGAACTCGGCCAGGGCCTCGTCGGCCAGTGCGCGATCGAGAAGACCAAGATCCTGCTCACCAATGTTCCGAGCGACGCCTTCCGCGTCGCCACCGGGCTCAGCGAAGGCGCGGCGCTGGACGTGCTGGTGCTGCCGGTGATCTTCGAGGACGAGGTTCGCGGCGTGCTCGAGCTCGCGTCGCTCGAGCGCTTCAACCCGGCGCACCAGGCCTTCCTCGACCAGCTCACCGAGTCGATCGGGATCGTCATCAACACCATCAGCGCCAACATGCGCACCGAGGACTTGCTGACGCAGTCGCAGTCGCTGGCCGAGGAACTGCAGAGTCGCCAGCAGGAACTGCAGCAGACCAACGAGGAACTGCAGGAGAAGGCCCGGCTGCTGGTGCACCAGAACCAGGAGGTCGAGCGCAAGAACGAGGAGGTCGAGCAGGCGCGCCAGGCGCTGGAAGAAAAGGCCGAGCAGCTCGCGCTGACCTCCAAGTACAAGTCGGAATTTCTCGCCAACATGTCGCACGAGTTGCGCACCCCGCTCAACAGCCTGCTGATCCTGTCGGATCAGCTCTGCAAGAACAGCGAAGGCAACCTGACCGTCAAGCAGGTCGAATTCGCGAGGACGATCCACCTGTCGGGCAACGACCTGCTGATGCTGATCAACGACATCCTCGACCTGTCGAAGATCGAGTCCGGCACCGTCGTCGTGGACGTCAGCGAGCTTCGGCTGGAAGACCTGCAGCGCTCCGTCGACCGCAGCTTCCGCCACGTCGCCGAGTCCAAGCACGTCGAGTTCGACATCACGGCGGAAGCGCCACTGCCCAAGACCATCGTGACCGATGTCAAGCGCTTGCAGCAGATCATCAAGAACCTGCTGTCGAACGCCTTCAAGTTCACGCACCAGGGGTCGGTGTCGTTGAGCGTGAGCACCGCCACGGGCGGCTGGTCGCGCGACCACGAGGAGCTCAACCGGGCCGCGCAAGTGGTGTCGTTCTCGGTGTCCGACACCGGCATCGGGATCTCGCCCGACAAGCAGCAGATCATCTTCGAGGCCTTCCAGCAGGCCGACGGGTCCACTTCCCGGAAGTACGGCGGCACCGGGCTCGGCCTGGCCATCAGCCGTGAACTCGCACGCTTGCTGGGCGGCGAGATTCGCCTGGTCAGCACACCGGCGCACGGCAGCACGTTCACCTTGTATCTGCCGCAGAGCTACAGTCCGTTGCGCACCGGTCGTCATTTGCGCAATGCCTCGGGGCCCTCGGATACCTCATCCCCCGTCGCGCGCACGCCGGCCGAGTACACCGACACCCGACCCGCCGGGTCGGCATCGATCAAGCCGGGTCTGCCGAACGGCCCCGGCGAGCAGGCCGACGACGCCTACATGGTCGCCAATCCAGCCGATGACGATCGCAACAACATCCTGCTCGGCGACAAGGTGTTGTTGATCATCGAGAACGACCTTGCGTTCGCGAAAGTGCTGCAACAGGCTGCCCGACAAAGCGGCTTCAAGGCGCTGGTCAGCACGAGCGGCGCCGCCGCGCTGGCGATGACGCGCGACTACCACCCCACGGTGGTCACGCTCGACATCTTCTTGCCGGACATGGAAGGCTGGCGCATTCTGGAGCGGCTGAAGTCCGACCTGGCGACACGCCACATTCCGATCTGCGTGGTGTCCACCGACGACTCCCGCCAACGCGCGCTGAACGCCGGCGCGGTCGGCTTCCTGACCAAACCCTTGCAGTCGATCGACGAGGTCGAGGAGGCTCTCGCCGATCTGCATGAGTTTTCCGATCGTCGCGGCAGGCGCTTGCTCGTGATGATGGCGGCGACGCCGTCGCGCGCCGACTACCTCGACGCGCTCGATGCCGACACCGACGTCGTGCTCGCCGATTCATCCGCGGCAGCACGACTGGAACTGGCCGGCGGCAAGGTCGACTGCCTGATCACCGACGGCAGCGTGGCCGACTTCGGGCCGGAGGACGTGATCGAGGCGCTGGAGTCGCGGCCGCTGGCGCGACAGCTGCCGATCGTGCTGGCCTGCAGTGACGCCGAGATCACGTCGCGCTGGGAACGTGGCCACAGCGCGTTCGCGTTGCGTCGAGCCGAGTCGCTCGAACGCATGCTGGACGCCACCGCCTTCTTCCTGCACCGCGGCGAGTCCGCCATGTCGGACGAGGAACGACGCTCCGCGCGCTCGCTGTCCGCCGCCGACCGCGTGCTCGAGGGCCGCAAGGTGCTCATCGTCGACGACGACATGCGCAACATCTTCGCGCTGGCCACCGTGCTGGACGCCCAGGGCATGGTCATTGTCTCGGCCGAGAACGGTCGCGACGCGATCCGCCTGGTCGAGACCGACCCGGAGATCGATGTCGTGCTGATGGACATCATGATGCCGGAGATGGACGGCATGGAGACGATGCGCCGGCTGCGCCGCCTGCCGCGCGGCAAGGAGCTGCCGCTGATCGCCGTCACCGCGAAGGCGATGAAGGGCGATCGCGAGAAGTGCATCGACGCGGGGGCGTGGGACTACCTCTCGAAGCCGGTGGACACGGACTATCTGCTCGTCGTGTTGCGCGGCTGGCTTTGCCGGTGACTCCCATGTCCGATGACCTGTCATCCACCGAAGTCGGCGACGAGAAGTCCAGCATCCTGATCGTCGACGATCTGGCGGAGAAGTTGCTCGTCTTCGGCACGGTGCTCGAAGAGCTGAACCAGAACCTCGTGTTCGTCCGCTCCGGACGCGAGGCCTTGCGGGAGGTGCTGCAGCGCGAGTTCGCGGTCATCCTGCTCGACGTCAACATGCCCGACATCGACGGCTTCGAGACCGCCACGCTGATCCGCCGGTACAAGCCCTCGGCGCTCACGCCGATCATCTTCATCACCTCGTACGCCGACGAGATGCAGACCGCGCTCGGCTATTCGCTCGGTGCGGTCGACTACATCCTGGCGCCGGTCGTTCCGCATGTCTTGCGCAGCAAGGTGCAGGTGTTCGTGCAGCTGCACGCGATGCAGCGCCAGGTTCGCCGCCAGGCCGACACCCAGGCGGCGTTCGCGGCGGCCGAGGCGGCACGCGCGGTCGCCGAAGAGAACGACCGCCGGTCCGCCTTCCTGTCCGACGCGAGCCGGGTGCTGCATCGGTCGCTCCTGGTCGGGGCCGGCATGCGCAACCTCGCCGGCGTTCTCGTGCCGGCGGTGGCGCCCCTGGCCATCGTGTGGCTGGCAGACGCCGGCGTGCCTCCACGGCCGGTTCTCGTCGCGATCGAAGTCGGTCCGGGCAACGTGTCGTTCCGCGAAGTCGCCTGCGACGCTCTCCCGCCTGCGCTGCTCGGCGCCTTTCGGTCGGCGGGGACCTCGGCTGAACGCACCGACTTCACGCCCGAGCAATTGCAGACGCTGGACGTGCCGACGGTCGGCGGACCCCGCGTGCTTGTCGGGGCCATGCCTGGCTTCGCCAGCGCAACCGTCGTGCCGCTGATCAACAGCGATCGATTTCTCGGCGCGATGCTCGTCGCGGCTCGGGCCGGGGCCGAGGTCTCGACCGCCTGGCAGGTGCTCGACGAGCTCGGCGCGCGAGCGGCGGCGGCGTTCGAGAATGCCCGGCTCTACGAAGCGCTTCAGGCCGAGATCGTCGAGCGCCGCACCGCGGAGGCCGAACTCAAGGAGGCGAGCCGCCGCAAGGACGAGTTTCTCGCGATGCTGTCGCACGAGCTGCGCAATCCGCTGGCGCCGATCCGCACCGCGGCCGAGCTGATGCGACGCCTGGGACCGTCGAATGAGAAATTCACCGCGGCGTCCGACATCGCGGTGCGGCAACTCGGGCACCTGACACGCCTGGTCGACGAGCTGCTCGACGTGGCCCGGATCAGTCGGGGGAAGATCGTGCTGCGGAGCGAGGCGATCGATCTCAACGCCGTGCTCGCGCACTGCGTCGACACCGCGTCGCCTTTCGTGGACGCGCTCGGCCAGCGCCTGGACGTCGAATCGTTCCCGGCGCCGACCTGGGTTCGCGGTGACTTCGCGCGCATCGCACAGATCGTCTCCAACGTGTTGCACAACGCATCGAAATACAGCGCCGCCGGGTCGTCGATCACCTTGAACGCGGGCCTCGAGGGGTCGATGGCCGTGATCCGCGTCCGCGACGAGGGCATTGGTATCGATGAGCAACTGCTGCCTCAGGTCTTCGACCTGTTCACTCAGGGCAAGCGCGGGCTCGATCGCTCGCAAGGGGGCCTCGGCATCGGGTTGACGCTGGCGCGACGTCTCGCCGACCTCCACGGCGGCACACTGCGGGCTTTCAGCGAGGGGCCGGATCAGGGGTCCGAGTTCGTCCTGACGCTGCCAGGCGCCGAGCCGCCGCGCATCAGTGCCCCCGGTGCCGACCCGGCCACGGTCGTGGCGCGTTCCGCGCCACGATGCAGGATCCTGATCGTGGACGACAACCGCGACGCCGCGGAGAGCATCGCGGCGTTCTTCAGGTTGCAGGGCCAGACCGTGCACGTTGCCTCCGACGGCCTGCGTGCGCTCAACGAGGCCACCCGGTTCGCGCCCGACGCGGTCGTGCTCGACATCGGCTTGCCGCTGCTGGACGGCTACGCGGTCGCACAACGCATGCGTGAGCTCCCCGTGACCCGCACCGCGCTGCTGGTGGCCCTGACCGGCTATGGGCAGGCGGAAGACCGGAGCCGCTCCGAGGCCGCGGGCTTCGATCGTCATTTCGTCAAACCCGCCGATCCGGCCGCGCTGCTGTCGGCCATCACCGGGTGGGCCAGCGACCGCGAGACCGCGGCCCGGACCACCACTTTTGCCTCCACAACCTGACGGTGCCCGTGCCATGGAAACCTTCACCACCCTCGGCGACCCGCTGTCGCGTCTCTTCTTCGATCGTCACCCGCACGCCGCACTGCTCCTGGAGGACAGCGGCAAGGTGCTGCATGCGAACGCCGCCGCCGACTGGCTGTCGGTGGACGGCGACTATCCCGACTTCGCGACGCTGACTGGCTTGTCCTGGTCCGAGGGCGGCGCATTGCCCCACGATCTGTCCGACGGCTGGACGCGCCGGCTGCGCGTGCGTGCCTCCGACGGTTCGATCCGACAGGCCGACGTGAGCCTGTTCCGCGCCACACAGACCTCCGCCGACGTGCCGATGTTCTTTCTGGTGCTGCGCGACGTCACGGATGCCGTGGAGGCTGCGCGCGGCGGGCACGAACTCGAGAGCCGCTCCAAGACGACGACCGATTCGGCGCCGGTGCTGATCTGGATGGCCTCCGACAGCGCCGCGCGCGACTGGTTCAACAAGTCCTGGCTCCGCTTTCGCAACCGCACCCTGGGGGACGAACTGGGCGAGGGATGGACCGAAGGCGTGCATCCCGAGGATCTCGAGCGTTGTCTGGGCGTGTTCGGCGCCAGCTTCGCCGAGCGCGAACCGTTCACGATGGACTATCGGCTCAGGCGCCACGACGGCGTCTACCGTTGGGTGCTCGAGACGGCCATTCCGCGATGGAGTGTCGACGGCGACTTTCTGGGCTACATCGGCACCTGCCTCGACATCACCGACCGCCGTGAGCTCGAGGACAAGCTGGCCGATCACACGCGACAGCTGCGTCTGTCCGATCGACGGCGCGAGGACTTTCTCGCGCGACTGTCCCACGAGCTGCGCAACCCGCTCGGTGCCGTGGCCAATGCCGCTGCGATTCTGCGCACCATGGAGCATGGCGACCGTCACCTGGTGATGGTGCGTGAGATCGTCGAGCGCCAGATCGGCCACCTCAGCCGACTCGTCAGCGACCTCGTGGACGTGACGCGCATCACCAAGGGCAAGATCGTGCTGCACCGTGATCGCTTCGACGTCGACGCACTGGTTGCCGCAGCGGTCGACGAATTGAGCCACGAGACCGGGCGCCGGTCCCAGACCGTGCGCATTGAGACCGAGGTCAGCGGCGTGGAGTGCGACGGCGACGCGCCGCGGCTGCGGCAGGCGCTGTCGGCGCTGCTTGGCAACGCGGCCAAGTTCTCGCCCGACGGTGCCGAGATCACCGTCTCGATCGCGGTGACGGGCGGGACGCTCGGCATCGCGGTCAAGGACAGCGGCGCTGGCATCACGCCCGAGCTGCTGCCTCACGCCTGCGAGCTGTTCGTCCAGGGCTCGGCCAGCAACCTCGGCAGCGGCCTGGGCGTGGGTCTGACGATCGCCCAGCACGTCGCGCGCCTGCACGGCGGCGAGCTGCGCCTGGACAGCGCCGGCCAAGGCCTGGGCACCGTCGCCACGTTGATCCTGCCGCTCCGCCAGGGTCCAGAGGCCCTGGCGGCGGACCTGTCGTCGATTTCCGGGCGGCGCGTGCTGATCATCGAAGACAACGCCGATGCCCGCGAGAGCCTGCGTGTCCTGGTCGAGCGGCAGGGCAACGAGGTGGCCACGGCGGCGGACGCGTCGCAAGCCCTCACGATGGCCACCACCTTCCTGCCCGAATTCGTCATCTGCGACATCGGCCTGCCCGACATCGATGGCTTCCAGCTCGTTCGAAGTCTGCGCGACGTCCTGTCGGCGCACCCGACGCGCTATGTCGCGTTGACCGGCTACGGGCGGACCGACGACCTGGACAGCGCGATGAACTCGGGCTTCGATTCGTTCCTCGTCAAACCCTTGCGACCCTCGGCGACCAACAACTCGGTCGCCGACACGTCCAGCGCGTGAGCGGTCGTCAGGCCAACACGGCCGGCATGGCGTGAAGCGCGAGCAATATCCCGCAGCTGAGCCACGTCGCGCAATCGCGCGCCTCGCGGGCCACGGCGCTGCGTGTCACGCGCGGATCGCGCGATTGACGGTGGAGGCTGTACAGCACGAACGAGGCGCCGCCCGACCCGACCAGGATCAACCCCATGGCCAGGTGAAACAGCGGCTGGTCGGGAACGCGCGCCAGTTCCCAGACCAGCCAGCCAAGCACGACGCCTGCCGTGAGAGCCGGAGTCTGGGCGGGCCAGAGGAGCGAACGAACGGGCTTCGACATGGCGTGGCAATGAAGTTCGGGTTGAAGCCTGATTGTGCGCACGGGGAGACCTGTCGGATCGTGCCAGGCCGCTTCGTTGCGGGGCAAACGTCACACGCAACGGCCATTCCGGCTTTCCGGCCCGCCGCTTGCTTCCCAGCCGCCAGACGCGCCCGCGAGACAGGTGTCGCGGCGGAAAGTGACACAAATGAGCACATGCACGCGCAGGACGTCGATCCTGTACTGGATGATCCTGACGCTGATGCTCTGCGCGCGGCCGTCCGCCGCCGCCGATCTGACGGATGTCGAGATGCGTTGGCTGCGCGGCATCTGGCCTGTCGTCGTGTACGCCAAGGACAGTGGCTTGCCACTCGATCTGGTCGTCCAGCCGCAGCCCGCCGCAGGCGAGGCCCCGTTCGCGCTGGCCTTTGTCGATGGCCGCTGCAAGTTCGTCCTGACCCTGCGTGGCAGCGACGAAGGCCGGGTCGCGCTCGACCGGATTCCAGCGACGCTGCGCGAGTCCGCTCTGGAACTGATGGCCGCCCACGAACTGGGGCATTGCCGCCGGCATCTGGATGGCGCGTGGCTGCAAATGCCCACTGGATTCAAACCGGCCCAACCAGAAGACCAGGCCCCGGGATCGGGGTCGGCCGAACGCGACATGCGGGGCCAGCGGCGCGAAGAAGCCTATGCCGACCTGGTTGGTTTGGCATGGGTGCGCTGGCGCCACGCCGACCAGTACGCCGCATTGCAAGCCTGGCTCGTTGCCGAACGCTCCCGCGACCGGATCGAGGGCAGCCCTCACGACACGCTGGCGTGGATCAGACATGTCGCCGATCCCTCGGTGCCGCCTGGCTCGACCATCTTCCAGACGGCAACGACACTCTGGCACGCCGGGCTCGACGTGCGCTGAACGAGGGCGGGGCCCGACCCGGCGGGTTCCGGTCACGCGCCATGGCGCGCGGGTATGCTGAAGCGTTCGAACCGCGCCAACATCAAGCTCGTTCGGCCCGCGCCCCCGGGGCATGCAGAGGAGTTCCGTGAGCAGTGCCAAGCCACCGTTGACCGCCGAAGCCCGCTACCGGTTGCTGGTCGAAGCGGTCACGGACTACGCGATCTACATGCTGGACCCGGACGGGTTTGTGGTCAGCTGGAACCCTGGCGCCGAACGCCTCAAGGGGTACACGGAGCAAGAGATCGTCGGCCGCCACTTCTCGCAGTTCTATCCGCCCGAGGATGCCGCCGCGGGTGTTCCGGCCCGCGCGCTGGCGACGGCCGCACGCGAGTCACGTTTCGAAGCCGAAGGCTGGCGTGTCCGAAAGAGCGGCGAGCGGTTCTGGGCCCATGTCGTGATCGATCCCATCCGCACCGCGTCGGGCGAACTTCTCGGGTTTGCGAAGGTGACGCGGGATCTCAGCGAGCGCCGCTCGGCGGAGGAGTCGCTGCGCCGAAGCGAGGAGCAGTTCCGATTGCTCGTCCAGGGCGTCACCGACTACGCCATCTACATGCTGGATACCCAGGGCCAGGTGACCAGCTGGAATTCGGGAGCCCAGCGCATCAAGGGCTACCTGCCGGAAGAGGTCATCGGCACGCACTTCTCCCGCTTCTACAGAACCGAGGATCGCGAGCGCGGCCACCCCGATGCAGCCCTGGCAACCGCGGCACGCGAAGGGCGCTTCGAGAGCGAGGGTTGGCGCGTGCGCAAGGACGGCAGCACCTTCTGGGCGAGTGCCGTCATCGACCCGATTCGAGACGACGCGGGCCACGTCGTCGGCTTCGCGAAGGTGACGCGTGATGTCACCGAGAAGCGAGAGGCGCAGTTGGCGCTCGAGCAGGCGCGTGAGGCGCTGTTCCAGTCGCAAAAGCTCGACGCCATCGGTCAGCTCACGGGCGGTGTCGCTCACGACTTCAACAACCTGCTGATGGTGGTGCTGAGCAGTCTCGAAGTGCTGCGGCGGCGCCTGCCGAGCGACGAGAAGATTCAACGCCTGATCGACACCGCCGTGCGGGGAGCGCAACGCGGGGTGACCCTCACACAGCGAATGCTGGCCTTTGCCCGGCGGCAGGACTTGAATCCGACCGCTGTCGACGTCCCCGCGCTGATTCAGGGCATGCTGGACCTGCTGCGGCGCTCATTGGGGCCGACGATCCACATCGAGATCGACTTGCCGCAAGAACTGCCGATGGCCAAGGTCGACAGCAATCAGCTCGAACTTGCCCTTCTCAATCTCGCGGTGAACGCACGCGATGCGATGCCGCGCGGCGGAACGCTGACGATCTCCACGCATCTCGGAACGATCGCCACTGCGGAGGGCCCGATGGCGCAGGGTCACTACATCGTCATCGGCGTCGCCGACACAGGCTTCGGCATGGACGCCGACACGATGGGCCGCGCCATGGAGCCCTTCTTCACGACCAAAGGTGTCGGCAAGGGCACCGGCCTGGGCCTGTCGATGGTTCACGGCCTCGCCGCCCAATCTGGCGGCCAGTTCGTGTTGCGCAGCGTCGAGGGCACGGGGACGACTGGGGAGTTGTGGCTGCCGTTGGCGGAAGCTGGCGTCGAAGCCAGCCCCCCGCCCGCGCCCACGAACCAGGTGCTCCGCCACAGCGCGCCCATGGTCGTTGTCGCCGTTGACGATGACAGCCTGGTGTTGGAAAGCACGCGCTCGATGCTGGAGGATCTGGGTCACACGGTGCTGGCCGCAGGCTCCGGTGCAGCGGCTTTGGACCTCGTTCGCACCGAGCCCGGGGTGGCCTTGGTCGTCACCGACCAGGTGATGCCCGGCATGGCGGGTTCGGGCCTGATCGAGCAGCTTCGCGAACTGCGGCCGGAGTTACCGGTGATCCTCGCGACGGGCTTCAGCGACTCCTTCCATGCGTTCGCCGGAGCCGTTCGACTGAACAAGCCATTCGATCAGCAGCAACTCTCGGATGCCATTTCTGACGCGCTCGCCGAACGCACTGCTGAGCGTGGGAGCGGCACGATCGCCGCGGGCACTTGAGACGCCGATTCACGGCAGGTGCCAGACGCGCCTGTTCCTCGCGCTATTTCATCGGTTGAGCTCGTCGCTCGATACGCTCGTCGCCGATAAAGAGCTCGAGCCCCGGGACCGATGAACCGGTGTCAGGACCCGCCAGCGCTCCAGGCCCGGTGACCGCCGCGGACTCTCGCGCCCGCACCACCGCTTCATGCGAACGAAAATTCGGGTCGAGCTCACGTACGAGTATTCCCAACTCGCGGCGCAGCTGCGTCACGATTCCGATTCCCGCACTTGCTGTCAAGCCTCTGCCAAAGGTGTACAGAAGAATCGCGGCAGCCTCCCTCGACTCTCGTCCCGTGGCCACGCGGCGTCCACGTTCGCCCGCCTCCTTGTGCAAGGCTGCCAGCAAACGGCGATTGGCGTCAAAGGGACTTGGTTCAGGAACAGCTGTCCCGGTGTGCTTGTCCATAGTGAACAGCATCGTGCCACTGGTTGTCTGCGCCCAGGGCCGGACATCACCGTTCACTGGTGGCGGCTGCGTCCTACAAGGCCGGGTGTTCGTGCGATGTCAATCGCGACTTCGACACCTACCGCGCATTGCGCATTCAAGGCCGGCGACCAGGACTTGCTCCAGCTGCGCGAAGAATTGCGCGTGGCGCGCGAAGAGGCGCAGGGCGCTGACGGACATCAGCGCGTCGAAGGATCTCGAAGCGAGGTTGACGAAGGCGCTGGCGGACTCGGAGCGTCGGCTGAAGCGCAAGGCCTCGACCACGAACAAGTGAGCATCCTGCTTGGCGGTGTCAGCGAGCTCAGGGCCGACGGGCTGGAGCGTCCACCTTCTTTCGCAGCATCTTTCGCACGAACGAAACGGTGCACATCAACGTGACCGATGCGCCGAGCGCAAGCGGCAACATGGACTCGGTGACCTCCGTTCCCCAGGCGCCGGCGAATGTCGCCCCGAGACCGAGGGAGTAGTCCTTCAGATTCGATAGATTCATTGGGTCGGTTCTCCGCTGACGATCATGGGTTGTCTGGCACGGGGCGATCGCGAGAAGTACGCGGTTGTAGGACCAAGGCGTAACCGGATTTGCGGCCACGTCTTACTCGTCGCGACAGGGGTCGGTTGCACCATATCCATGCCGCGACCAGCGGTGCGCTACTAGCGATTTCCGTACCAATCAACCCCTGAAGGAGACTCAAATGGCAGACCGCCCCCTGATGACCGGCCTCTTCCCCGACCGGAACAGCGCCGAGCTCGGCTACAACGCGTTGGCTGAGCGTGGTTACTCCAAGGACGACGTCAACCTGGCCATGTCGGAAGACACCCGCAAGCGTCACTTCGTGGCGGCCGGGACCGAGACCGAGCTTGGCAACAAGGCCGCAGAAGGCGCCGGTGTGGGTGGCGCGATCGGTGGCGCCGTGGGCGCCGTGCTGGCCGCCGTCGCGGCCGTCGGAACGAGCATCGCGATCCCTGGCCTGGGGCTCGTCATTGCCGGGCCGTTGGCTGCGGCGATCGCGGGTGCGGGTGCCGGCGCCGCCACGGGAGGATTGGTCGGCGCACTGGTCGGCTGGAATATTCCCGAAGAGCGCGTGAAGCGCTACGAAGAAGGCATCAAGAAGGGCGGGATCCTGATGGGTGTTCGCCCCCGCAATGACGAGGATGCCGACTACCTGCAACAGAACTGGGCAGCGAACCGGGCGTCGGACGTTTACCGTCCTTGACCAGCGGCGCGCGCCTGATGCCTTGAGTCAGGCGCGCTTACGCGCAGGCTTCTTCGGTACGGCACTCTTCCTGGCACTGGGAGCT
>JBDTVC010000138.1:0-13101 GCA_040007475.1 Burkholderiales bacterium | reverse complement strand
ACCTGATCGACCAGGCCGCCGACCGACTGGGCCGCAGCCGCTCGGACTTCATGCTTGAAGCTGCCTGCAGGCAGGCCGAGGACGTGTTGCTCGACCAAACCTACTTCGCGCTCGACGCCAAGGGATTCGATGCGTTCCAAGACATGCTCGACAACCCGCCGACGCCCACTGACCGGCTGCGCCGCACCCTCAAGGCACGTGCGCCCTGGGATACAACACCCAGCGCTACGAAGACCGCTGGCCAACGAGCGAAGTGACGGCGCCGATACTTTCGGCGCCGCAACCACTGGCTGACCATCACCAGCTCGCCGAGTTCGACAGCAGTGAGCCATCGCTCGACGACTGGCTGAGGCGCCGTGCCGCGAAGAACCAGGCCAATGGGGCGTCTCGCACCTATGTCGTGTGCGAGGGCGAAATCGTCATCGGGTACTACTGCCTGTCGGCCGGCGCCATTGGCCACAGCGAGGTGCCAACCACGATGAAACGGAACCGGCCCGACCCAGTTCCCGTGCTCGTCTTGGGTCGTCTAGCCATCCACAAGGACCACCACCAGAAGGGCATAGGCACGGCACTGCTGAACGACGCCATCCGTCGCGCCATCCAGGTAGCCGAGATCGCTGGCGTCACCGCGTTGCTGGTGCACGCGATCTCCGAACAGGCCAGACGCTTCTACCTCTCACGCGGCTTCATCGAGTCACCCGTCAAGCCGATGACCCTGTGCCTCATGCTGGCCACGGTCGACCAGGCGTTGCGCGACGCGTAGTTGGCCGCCACCAAGTCGATCGGAATCAAACGCGCACGAAAAGAATTGAGCAGTGGACCAAGCAACTCACAACAAGATCGTCTCCTTCACCTGGGGCATCGCAGACGACGTCCTGCGTGACCTCTTCCGGCGCGGCAAGTACCCGGACGTGATCCTGCCGATGTACGTGCTGCGCCGCATGGACGCAGTGCTGGAGCCAACCAAGCAGGCCGTGCTCGACACCAAGTGGATGCTGGACGACGCCCGCATCACCGAGCAGCGCGCCGCGCTGGCCGACGCGGCTGGCCAAGCCTTCTACAACACATCGCGCTTCACGCTGCGCGACCTGAAGTCGCGCGCGAGCACGCAGCAACTGCTGGCCGACTTCGAGGACTACCTCGACGGTTTTTCACACAACGTCCAGGACACCCTGCGTATTTCGGATCATCGTGACCGACCGTTTCGGTAGCGTGACCGCCGAATTCGGGAACGTGACCGGTGATTCCGGCAACGTGACCGTCGGAGTTTTTGCACTCGCTTGAGTGCGGTTGCCGACCTGTCAAGAGGTCGGTGCTGGTGTTGCGTATGAACCACCGCTGGGGCATAGCCTCACGGCCTTTTTGGCCGGAGAGCTGACCGAGCTGCCACCGCTGCCGCTGCCGCTGCCGCTGCTGCGCGAGCGCTTGCACCACGCCATCGAACATGCCCGCGAGAGCGCGGCCCGGCGCTTGGTCATCGACGAGGACCAACCGTGAGCGATCGCAACGCCATCGCCAGCGGGCTGGATGCCCTGGTCGTAGAGTTCCAGCGCCTGCAACCGCAGGCCGCGCAGCAGCCGGTGGTGAACGAGCTGCTGCGCACCGGCACCCGTGACGTGCAGCAGATTGAGCACACGCTCGATGGCTTGCTCGACGTTTGTGGCTACGGGCCGGTGCTGGAGATGTACAGGCGCTTGTGCCGCCACTACTGGGACGTCTCTGCGCGCCGGTTCGCGACTTGCCGACCAGCGCCGCATTTTTCGGTAACGTTCTTCGCTGGTGGCGGGCACAGCGACCAGTGACAACGAACCGCCTGCGCACAAGGCGGCGTCATGTCTTCTTGGCCGCGTTGATGACTCCGATCCGCTGACTGAGCGTGGCAAGATCCTTCGCCGTGATCCCAGTGGCGGGGTCGATGACCACCAGGTTGGCGCAACCATGGCTGAACCACCACGGGTAGTCGTCGACGGCGATCCAAGGCTCGGACAGTCGTCCTCGAGTGCGGCGCCAATCAAAGATCTCCGCTTCCCGCTCAAAGATCAGGATTTCGGCGGGCACCAAGCTTTCAACAACGTCGGCACGCGGCGGCGTGTGCCCGATGATCCGCTCCTGGATGTCCCGGCTGAAGCGCTCCACGATGTCGCGCCAGGGCACGACATTGCGCCAGTTGCTGCTGATCACCAAATCGATCTGGGCATGCCTGCGCATCCAGTGCTCAAACAAGGGAAGTCGCTCAAACCAATCCTTGCTAAGGCATGGCTCCGGATGCAGCACCCCGTCAAAGTCGAGAAACAGAATCACGACTCGCCCTCCGGGTCAGAGGAGCCACTCCCCGTGCCGGTCGACTTCTTGGGTTCGAAGGGATCCAGCCCGATCCAGTTCGGCCACGGCGGGTTTTCGCGCTTCGCCGCTGTCAGCAACTCGTAGTCGTCTGGATAGTGGCGCAGGATGACCAAGGCCTGCCGTCGCAGTTCCGCTGGAACCCTGCCACCCAAAAGCTCCGGATGCTTGCTACGGGCATACACAAGCGTTCGAAGCAACTCGCCGGCCCACTGCAGGGCGCGCAATCTCTCGTATGGCGTCGTCATCGATTTCTCCCCAGACTTCTCAAGTGAAGTCAGCTCAAGTTGAAATGCATCAGCGCGTGGCACTTGATGTTCGCCCTGCGCCCCAGCCGGCGAAGCTGGTCGAACACCGTCGTCGAGAACAGCGCCGAGGTGACCGGGTTGGCGACAACTCCCTCGGCCACTTCCAAGCCTTGGCCGAGGAACTCGCCAAACACCACGCTGGCCCGTTCACGAAGTCGATCCGGGTTCTCGGCCCAACCGATGTAGGCCACCAGACTCCGGCCTTCGCCGGTTGCCCCGTAGTCCAACCATCCCGTGTACACGTCCATCTGGTCCTCCTGCTTCCGACCCACATTCGCCTGGCCGCGTCGTTCAGCCGATCCAACCGATTCGTGACACCTTCGGCCGCAGACGACATCGACAGCGGTGCACGCGCGTCGAATGGACGCGCCCATTCGCAGTGCGCTTCAACCTGGGCGTGATCAGCACCCGCCCCGGCGACGCTTGGAAGTAGACCCGTTGCCCCAAACGCCACTCCTTTCCAACCCACGGCGGCAGGCACACCATTCCGCCGGCGCGGACCTGTGTTCGCCACACCTGGCCTTCGGCCTTCCTTCTCCGCTTCTTCAACATGTCGGGCCTCCTTGCGTTCCTGCTTCGTCATGCTCAATGGGGCGCTGGTCCCAGCCCGGACGCACCTGCGGCTCCGTCGCGCGGCTCCCACAAGTCCTGCACTCGCAGTGCCCAGCGCCCATCGCTGATGGCCTTGCCGATCGCCGTCTCCAGCACCTGCCGCTGGATCCTCGGACTGCCCAGCAGCGCGAGCTGCTGCAGCACCTCGCCCGTGACCGCCTCGAACCTGCGCGCGAGCCCGTACTCACCGAGCACCGCCCTCGCCACCGATCGAGCGATCGCCACCGCGGTCCGGGCATCCGGCGCCTCGATGTGGAACAACTTGAACCGCGACAACAGCGAGCCCTCGATCGACGACAGCCGATTCGCTGTGGCGATGTAGATCACATGACTCGCGTCAAAGCACAGGTCCGCCGACTTGTCCCTCAGCGCCTTCGCCGTCACCGGCTCCAGCGGACCATGCAACGCCGTCGCCGGGCGATAGCCGCTTGAACTGCCGGACCCCTTGGTCGCCTTGTCCAGCTCATCCAGCACGATCAGCGGGTTGGCGACCTCGCCCAGCACGATGTGCCGGAACAACTGTCCTGGCTCGGTGTTCGACCAGTGCTTGTCGCTGCCCGTCAGTGTCGACATCGTCTCCGCGCTCTCCAGCGCGTAGACGAACCGCGGCACCCCCAGGGCCTCCGCCAGCCTCGTCGCGAACAGCGTCTTGCCCAGTCCCGGCATGCCGCCCAGCAGGATCGGCGGGATGTGCAACGGCCGTCCGGTGATGCGCACCAGCGCACAGCACACCCGCACGTGCTCGATCACCGCCCCGAAGTTCGGCATCTCCTCGGCTAGGCGTTTCAGCTTCTCCTGCCATTGCCGGCCGAGCACCACGGTGCGCAGCCCACCGCGCTTCAGCAACGCTGCGGCCAGTTCCCGATCGGCCTTGGCATCGTCCTTGGACTTGCGCTTGCTCAGCAATTCAATCTCGGCGCTGCAGCGCTCAAGTGCTCCCTCGGCGATCACCCGCACGCGAAGACCTTGCAGCTGCTTGGGCAGCTTGGTCGACCTGGGCCTCGTGCGCGGCGCCGCCTCTTTGACAGCCAGGGCCGGCACCGTCCCGGCGGTCCCGGGCACCGACGGCGCATCCGCCGCCGGTTCGGGCGCGTCGTCAATCTCCACCGGTGGGAGCAAGGCCTGAACGCGCAACGCCGCCTCGTCGCCCTGGGGCCGCTGGTACTCGAGTCGGGCCCGGGCCGCGTTGGCGACGTGCCCGAGGGGAGCCGGCACGTAGAGCCGTGCGTCGACCTTCGCCCGACCGAGCTGGGGTGTTTCCACAGCGCGCAGCGGCACCCAGTCCGTGGCCCAATCCGGCAACCCGCGGGCAGCACCCGCGTGCGCGCTGTCGTCTTCGATCATGGTTGCACCTCGATCACCAGGTCGGGGCGGAAGGCCCCGTTCTCGAACGAGCTATCGCGTCGCCGGTACCCGCGCGGGTTGGTCACCACCCGCGTGCGACCGATGCAGTAGTCCACCGAGCTGTGGATGTGGCCGTGAATCCACAACTGCGGCAACTCGAAGAACGAGGCCGGCAACTCGCTGACGAAACAGGGGTTCAGATCGTCGCCTTCGTACGCGGGCACGATGCTGCGCGCACTCGGTCCGTGGTGCGTGACGACGACCGTGGCGCTGCGCTCCGGGCACGGTTGCGCCAGGCGCTGCGCCAACCAGGACCGGCTGAGTTCGTGCTCGCACGCCGAGTCCTCGGGCGTGAACCTGCGCTGCCCATGCCCCTGGCGCTGGCGGATCGATCCCGCGAAGTCGTTCAGGCCCACACGTGCCACCTCCATGGCGGCCGCGATGGGAGGGCCGTCGACAGCGAAGTCGGTCCACAGGGTGGCGCCGAGGAACCGCACGCGCTCGCCGGAGCTTCCAGTCAGAACCAGCTCGTTGCGATCCAGGACGTGCACGTTCGAGCCTTGGGCCAGTTCGCGCATGAGCTCCAGAGTGCGTTCGCGCTCGAGGCCGTAGAACTCGTGGTTCCCCGGCACGAGCACCACGGGCTTGCCGCCGAATGTGTCGTCGCGCTGAGCCCAGCGAACCGCCTTGGGCCCCTGGCCGATGTCGCCGGCGAGGATCACCGCATCGAATTCGCTTCCTTCTGGGACCCTGAACGGTGCCCACTCGAGGTGAAGGTCGCTGAGGATGAGGAGCTTCATGGTCACCACCCCCTGTCTTGGGCGTGCAGGTCGCACCGGGTGCACATGTAGCCGCCGATCCGGCGCAGGCCGCCGGGCTCGCCGCACTGGTCGCAAGTGAATTCGGCGCGCGCCTGCGCTGCGGCAATTGCAACGACCATCTCGGGGGTCCGACGGCCGAGGTAGACGCGCAGTCCGCCGAACTTCTCCTTGATCTGGAGAGCATGCGGCCAGGGGTGGGCGTCGCCCTTCCCGATGAGGTCCTGCCACCGATCGTTCTCGATCCCGTCGGTGATGCAGCGCTCCAGCACGATGAAGAGGTCGTCGAGCAGGGGGAACCAGCCGGCGCCGCACTCGAGGCCGATCTTGCGCACGAACAGGTGCGGGTACAGCCGGTGGAAGCGGTCAAGTTCCTGGATGCGATCGATCATGAGAGCTCCTGCGGTTGCTCAAAGGAGGGTCCGAGAACGGATGCAAATCGGGGTGGCGGCCAGCGCATGTGCGAGTCCTTGTTCACGCCATAGGCGATGAACGGGGAGTCGACGGGAATGCGGCCCTCGCTCAGGTAGTCGATGTCCTTGTGCAGGTGACCGTGCACGACCAGGCTGGCGCCCATGGCCCTGGCCAGGGTGTTCAGGGCAGGCTGGCCGTGCATGGCCCCGCCCAGACCTTCATGGGTCACGAGGATCTGGGCATGCTGCTTCGCCAGGCGCATGAACTCGTCCGGAAAGATGCTGGAGCGATGGCGCAGGCTGATGCCTCCGCGCCAGCGTTCTTCCGGCTTCATGTGTCGCCGCAGCTTCTCGGCGGAGAGGAATTCCGCCTCGAGCATCATGAGGCTCGGATCCCAGATCGACTCGCGGAAGACGCCGCCCAGCCCGGCCACCTTGTAGCCGGCCACGGTGGTGACGCGTCCATGGAGGTTGCGGTGCGCGAGGTCGGAGTGCCACAGGTTGTCGTGGTACGGCTCGGAGTCGGTGTCGTGGTTGCCGTGGATGAACCGGATCTCGGTCAGGTCGAGGATCGGCTCCAGTTCGACGCACAAGGGCCGGCGCGCCTGGATGTCGCCGAGCAGGATGATGGCTTCGGGCCGGTAGCGTTCTACGGCACGAATGACGGGTTGGAATTCGCCGTGGGGGTCGCCGAAGAAGATGAGCTTCGGCCGCAAGTTCGGCGGGCCTGCTGCAGGGCTTGGCCTGGCGGGACGAGAAGATGGTTTGGACATTGGGGTCTCCGTGGTTGATGACGGGACACCTGTCGGCTGGGATCAGCGCAAACGACAAGGCCCCGGGATGCGGGGCCTGTGCTGGGTGCGGAGGGAAGACTCAGGTCATATCGATGTCGTGAACCGCACGCGCGAGCACAGGCCGGTCGTCGTAGTTATGACGACCGGGAGCGGATTGGTCATCGAGACCAAGCGGCGTGAGAGTGGGCAGGCGGAACACATGGGGAGCAGCGTACATCAAGTACATCGTTTGAGACAAGCCATGATATCCCGTCGCGCGAACGCGACGCCGAGGAGGCTTGTCACCTTAGCGCGGAACTCGACCGCGCGAAGTGCCCGCCGGAATCCTCAGACTCTTGCGGGAGGTGCTCGATGGGGGTTCGAACAAGGCTGCCGGAGAGACCTGCAGCGCCGTGGCCAGGATGAGCAGCGCGTCGAAGGTGGGATTGGCCGCGCCGGTCTCGCAACGGGACATGTAGGTGCGAAAGAAACCTGCGTGGTCGGCCAGCTGCTCTTGCGTCATGCCGAGCGCTGTACGCAGCTCTTTGATGCGCAAACCGAGGGCCACGCGGGGGGTGAGTCGTTTCATACCATGATGCTGGTGCGAACGCAGCTGTTGGTACACACACTAATTCGGACATTAAGAAACTAGCGCGAGTGGGATCACGCCCTCCTCGTGAACGCACGACCTGCGAGTTGCGAGGAATGACTAATTGGAGCCCCAGGGTTTCGATTGCATCGTCGTCGTCCTGCGAACTGGATCTGAGCAGTTCCAAGGACCTTCGACGGTCAAGACGAGGCCACGACGCGACCAACCGACCAAGGTCGAACCAGCATCAGGCGATGCGAGAGCGGTGTGGACGGGCAGGCTCGGCCCGCTGAAGATCACCGGGCCGTCAATGACGGACTGGCTTCAGGAGGCGCGCCGGAGACGAAGCACTTTAAGCAGGCTGTGCCAGCCAAGCGCTGATGGCCGCCCGCACCTCAAGTGCGGATACACCCTTGAAGGGGTCGCAAACAATGAGCTCCGTCGGCAACGGCTTCGGAAACTCGCTCGGTTCGTCGTCAAGAATGCAGTGGCTCCCCGCGGGTGACCGCTCCAGCCACCCGAGAATGCTTTGATAGCGACTCCCAGGCGGGGTCACGTCGAGTTGTCGTTCACCAAGCATGGCGAGCATGTCTCGAAGTTCGTCGAGCGAGTAGCTCAGGCGCCAGGACGAATGGACGACAACTTGCACGTGAGAGTACGGTCGCAAGGTGTCCGCGAGGTCAGGCAGCCAGCCGAATGGACCTACCTCCATGTATTGCCGTGACGGACCGGCACCTCCCGGCGCACGACCGGGGTGAAGGACACCGTCAATGTCCAAGAACAGGACCCTTGGTGGGCTGGTGCTGTCGGATGTCAAGGCGAGGCCGCTGATGCGGGGAGATGGAATGCGAGTGCGACTTTACCCGTGCATGCACGGTGGCCCAGACCACGGCCCAAGTGCCCAACGCCTTGGAGGCATGATGCCCTTGCGAACCCGCCCACGCTCGGATGTCGAAAGCCTTGATGCCGTTGCTTTCGCTAGCAAATGACTTCAGCCATTTGCGGGAAGCGGGTCGTGCCCGAGGCCGTCGCGGCTCGGGATCGTCACTTCCACGGACTGCCATGCACGCAGCGATTGACGTTGAGTTTGGTGTCAGATTGAGCACGGCCGAGTTCCGGATGCGCGCTGCGCAGAATGACGACATGACAAACCTCGCGACCGCCCTCAAGAATGAGAATTCACGAATCGCCCGCAAGGAAGTGCGCGGTGACATCGCAGTGCTGAAGAAGGCACTCGGCACACACCGATCGGAGATCGCAGCGCTGAAGCGTCGTGCTCAGGCGCTGGAGCAGGAAGTACGGCGGCTCGGAAGAGTGGCCGCAAAAGACAAGCCGGCTGCGCTGGACCATCCCGCGACAGCGAAGCATCGGTTCAGTGCCAAGGGTCTGGCATCACAACGTCAGAGACTGGGCCTGTCCGCGGCGGAATGCGGCTTGTTGGTCGGTGCTTCGGCGCAGTCAATCTACAACTGGGAGGCCGGAAGTGCTCGGCCGCGGGAGAAGCACTTGGCAGCTATTGCTGCCCTCTAGGCCATGGGGAAGAAGGAAGCGGCGGTTCAGCTTGCGTCTGCTCCGCCTGCTGGCACCGAGGGTGAGCTGCTGCGAGAGAGCTGCCGCAGCGGCGAGTTGCCGGCAAGCGCGACTTGCACGTGTCTCTCGTCGAACAATCGTTTGCGGGGGATTTGCCAATCGTCGATTGGCGGCTTGCGTGGCGCGATCACGGCGGAAAGCTTCCCGTGCGCAAGTACCCTTGCAGTAAATCAGTGATGCGCCGATGTTCGTCGTCGTTCACTCGAATGACGACCACCGCGATCCACTCGATAACGACCGTGGGCACGAATGCGACTCCCATCGCGAGGAGCAGGTCCGAAAGCAGGCTCTGATGGCCGCTGCCAGACGCGCGGCCGCTCGCGTAGGACACAAACGCCACGAACGCAGGGCCCAGGAAAACGGCGGCCAGGAGCGATGGCCAAACCCTCATCTTCCCCGACAGGAGTTCCCGGCTGCGCGCCCACTGGTGGACGTCGCGCCAGCGTTCTTCGCCGGAATCGAGATTGCGCGCGCCCAGCACCGCCCCGTCTTCGTCGCCGGCCTTGCCAGCCCAGACCAAGGCCAGCCGGGTGCCCGGACCAAGCGGACCCCTACGTTTTCGCCCCAGTCCGTCGTGCCTTGATTGGCTTGCCGACTTTCCTTGCGCCAACACGTGGCATAGGCCCATTGCTGGCAGCTGTGAGCCTTGCGTCCACCCTCCGAACGAACTCCTCAGGTCTCAGCTCGAGGCCGCTCGCCAAGCGCCAGATCACGCTGAGAGTTGGTTGCTTGCGCGCGCCTTCGATCAAAGTGACGTACGGGCGGTCGATGTCGATCGTCATCGCCAACGCTTCCTGGGTGAGGTCGAGTTCGCCTCGGCGCGCCTTGATCTCGACGGCCAAAGCCTTCATCAGTTCAACGTTCTTGGATGGACGCATTGCCAGACTGTCTCTGACATGTATACTATTGACACGTGTCTATAGATAACATTTTGTCAACCTCCGTTCGCGAAGCTTCAAGTGCCTCAGTTCCCGCCCACCACAAAAAGCCACGCAACCAGCGAGCGCGCCCTCAGCACACTTCTGGCCGGGCAGAGGTACGTCGCGGCACTTCCGTCCGCGCTCAGCGACGCGGGGCTACATGCCATCGGCCGCGACCTCTTGCCATACGAGTCGTTCGCGCGGGGCTACGCAGTCGGCACTGATGGTGAGAGCCATGCCGAGACGCGACCAAAAGCACTGATGGAGCACATCGTCGGCGACCGCGGCGACTTGACGCTCGACGAGGCCCGCAATTGCGTCAACCGCAACGCGGCGTCTTTGCTGCACGCGTATCAGACCGTCCTCGAACGCGAGATCGTCATCCGATCTCTCGAACTCAAATACAAAAACAAGAACAACACCGATGCCTTCCTGCAAATCGTCGATCAGACGATTCGCAGGGCAGGCCTGTGTCGCGGTCTCTTATCGCCGCGGCTGTTCTGACCCTCATCAATGAGTCTCTTCATGAACCTCTCAGATATGCAGAAAAAGGAGCGTGGCTCCATCAAATTGGGCGGCTTCGCGTTCGTCCGCAAGATGCCCGAGCGCGTGTACTTCGGCAACCACGGCGTTCCGATCGAGCGGATGGCCGACGACCCCGGCTTCACGACCGGCGTCTATGCCACTAGCAACACCCCAGCCATGTGGATGGCTAACGATCAGGCCGACGCCAATGGGGAACAGGTCCTTCGGCTGCTGCTCCACTACGCTGTTCGCGGGGGCATGCCCCCGCTGGGCGCGATTGACCGCGCAGCCGCACTCGCGACCGGCTTCTTTCATATCGGTCGGCTCTCGGAGAAGTTCCGCGCCGAGATTCGGGACTTTCTCCTGGAAAACCTTCGCCGGACCTTGCTGCCTGGGGCCTTCGCATCGCTCGAGGACGTGAGTTTGGACAACATCCTCGTCCGATATCCGGAGCTGGTGCGAGTGCTGTTGAACGAAGAGCCACTTGCGGACGTCGTGGTCTATGCGGCCGTCCCGGCGTACGCCAGCCAGCGCAAACGGCAAATCAACGTTGCGACGGTACGCACGTCGCGCGCATGGATGATGGCGGCGCAGGTGGTCTATCTCGAGAAGTCGATCACTGCTACCGGCGGTCGCGCCGATAGTCGGCAATCGCCGTCGATTCACTGAGTGCCGCAATGACCAATTCGCTTTCACGCTGGCGAGAAGGGCATGCGTTCTCTCACGGACTGCTCACCAAGCTGCTCATCGGCAAGACCTATCTCGACGCGCTGCCGTCCAACCTCTCCGACGAGTGGTTGGCCGTGCTGGGCAGGGACTTGCGTCAGTACGAGGCGTTCATGCGCCATGTCGACCGGAGCGGCTTCGACTGCTCGCGGACGATGTTGATCCTGGCTCACATCTTTCGGGAACGCGGCAAGCTTGACGAAAACGAGACAACCACCTGCCTCGTGCTGGCCGGGGACAACATGTTCCAGGAATACCAAACGCTTCTCGAACGCGAAATCGTTGGCCGGGTGCTTGACTTCAAGTTCCCAATCGACAGCGCCGCCTACATCGAGATCGTCGATTCGAAGATCAGGAAGGCGTTCCCCAGCCGCAACTTCGCCACACGGCCGCTCTCCACTTTTCACCCCACCGATTCGAATTCACCATAACCACTGAGACCTTCCACCAAGCCCTCCAGTAGGGCCATCACGCCCAAGATCACATGCGCGTGATGACCTGCATTTGCGTCAATCGCTGCCACGGCAGACCCAGCACCAGGGCGTCGAATTGCTGCTGCGTCAAGGTCATCGGCGCTACCTCGGCGCTCACCTCGCGCGGCCACACGAAGCGCCCTGCGGTCAAGCGCCTGGCTGCACACCACACGCCGAAGCCGTCGTGCACCAGCAGCTTGATGCGGGTAGTGCGCGCGTTGGCGAACAGGTAGCCGTGGTGCGCCTGCGCGCTGCCGAAGACCTGCACGACACGGGCCAGCAGTCGCTCAGGCCCGGCCCGCATGTCCAATGGATCGACTGCCAGCCAGAGCGAATCGATGCGGATCACCGCAGCAACTCGCGCATCCAGGCCGCGCACTCAGCTGCCGCTGCGATCGGCCAGGTGAGCTTGACGGCCGTGGCGCCGCGACGAAGCTCGATGCGGATGTCGGCGGGCGCCGACTGCGGTGGCGTCGGCGCCATCGACACCGGCACGAACTGCGGCATGCTCGCGGCCGCCTTGACGGGCAACGCCGCGGGCCTTGGTGGCGGCTCGGTGGCGCCATCGCGCTCGCGTACAAGCTTGCGCCACCCATGCATGTTGGCGCCGACCGAAAATTGACCCACCTATGGAGTGAACCCCTGAGGCTGGACCGGCAAGGAACGTCAGACTGATACGCTGGCTGGGCCTTCAACAGGAGAAGGTCCATGTCATCCAGAGGTCCGTATCGGCGCCATGCGCCGCAGTTCAAACTCCAGCTGTGCCAGGACATCCGTTCCGGCGCGCTGGGTCGTCGCGATGCCCAGAAGAAGTACAGCCTGTCGGCCAACCTCATTCAGCTCTGGCTGACGCAGTTCGACCGTGGCGAGCTGACGGGTGAAGAGGTTGAAGCATCCTTGGTGATCGACTACGAGGCGAAGATCGCGGCCCTTGAGCGCAAGGTTGGTCAGCTCACGATGGAACTCGATCTCGTCAAAAAAACACCACGCCTGCGCCTCGTGAGCGACAACGAGAACTCGTCGATCGTCAGCGGCCCGAAGGCTGCTCCATCCGACGGGGGTGCCAAGTGATAGCGCTTCCTCGCAGCAGCTTCTACTACCGCAGCACAGCGGCGGCCTCTCTCCTCAGCGACCATGTGGTCGAATTGATCGGCGACATCCTGGACGAACTGCCCGGCTACGGCTATCGACGCGTGACACGAGAGTTGCAGCGACGAGGCCACCTCGTGAACCACAAGCGAATCGCGCGAATCATGAAGTCCCACGGACTTGGCATCAGGCCGCGCCGGCGCTTCGTACGCACGACCGACAGCGACCACGACCTGCCGATCTTCCCGAACCTCTATCGCAATGTCATTCCTGCCAAGCCAAATCTCGTGTGGGTCGCCGACTTCACCTATGCGTATTTCAGCCCATCGTGGACGCCGTTTCAGGCTGATCGTGGACGGCATTTCAGCGTGATCGTGGACGGCGTTTCAGTCTGATCGTGGACGCTGTTTCAGCGGGATCGTGGACGATGGGAGTGGCGCGCAAGTGATCTTTTGACCCGGCCTCAGGCTCACCGCTTTTGCGGTCCAAGCCGATGCCAACCAACAGAGTCACGATGCGCCGAATTCGAGAGACATTGCGCCTGCACATGCAGGCCGGGCTGAGCTACAACGAGGTCGGGC
>JBDTVC010000137.1:0-13167 GCA_040007475.1 Burkholderiales bacterium | reverse complement strand
GGCGAGATGCCGTTGACGCGGATGCCGTGCGGCGCCATCGCGAGCGCGGCCGACTGCGTGTAGCTGATCACCGCGGCCTTGCTGGCGCAGTAGTGCGCAACCAGCGCCTCACCTCTGCGCCCGGCTTGCGAGGCAAGGTTGATCACGCTGCCCTTGACGCCGTCGGCCACCATCTGCGCAAGCACCGCCTGCATCGTGAAGAACAGGCCCTTCACGTTGACATCGAAGATTCGCCGGTAGCTCGCCTCGTCGGCCTCGAGCAGCGGCGCGAGGTCGAACACCGCGGCATTGTTGAACAGCACGCTGACGGTGCCGAAGCGCTGGCGTGCCGCAGCGATCATCGCGGCGATGCTGGTGTCGCTGGTCACGTCGGCCGCAACGTACTGGAGCCGTCCGGGATGACTCGTCAGCAGCGCCTGCAACTCGGGCGAGGCCGCACGCAGATCGACGGCCGTGCAGCGCGCGCCCTCGCGCAGGAATGCCGCGGTGACGGCCAGACCGATGCCTCCGCCTGCCCCGGTGATCAGCGCATGTTGACCCGTCAGCACATCACCCATGGCGGGCCTCCTTCATGAACGTGAGCACCTCGAGGTGCTCCCTGCGCAACGCAGCGACGAGCCGCGCGTCGCCAGCGAGCGGGCCCCACAGGATCGGATCGGACGCGAACGAGAGCAGCGGATCGGGCGCGGTGAAGAACGCATGCGCCGCGGCCGCGTCCATGCCCTGGTCCTGGTACTCGTACGCCAGCTCGCCGCGGTGCCAGCGGCCGAGAAACTCGAAGAAGAGCGCGGGCAGCTTCGCCGTGGCCGCGATCGACGCACCGCGCGCGAGGCACTCGCGCAAGGTCGGCCACAGAAAGCCCGGGATCTTCGCGAAGCCGTCGGCGGCGACGCGCTGGTTGGTGTCGCGCAGGTGCGGGTTGCTGAAGCGGTCGATCACCACGTCACGGTACGCCGCCAGGTCGAGCGGATACGGGTCCGTCGCCGCGGTCAGCGACGGGATCACGTCGTTCGTCACGTAGTCGAACGCCATCTGGCGGATCGCCACGTTCGCGACGCCTTCGTGGACGTACTGCAGCCCGATCAGCGTGCCGGCCCAGGCGAAGCAGCTGTGGCTCGAGTTGAGGATGCGGATTTTCGCCTCCTCGTACGGCATCACCGAGCTGACCATCTCGGCACCGACCTTCTCCCAGGCCGGCCGGCCGTTGATGAAGTGGTCCTCGATCACCCACTGGATGAACTGTTCGCCCATCACCGGCGCGCCGTCGTCGATACCGGTCGCCGCCTTCACGCGCTGCGCAACCTCGGGCAACGGCCGCGGCGTGATGCGGTCGACCATGTCGTTCGGCGCGCTGGTGCTGGCGTCGACCCAGGCGAGCAGCGCCGTGTCGCCGCGTAGCGTCAGGAAATCCCTGAAGCCGTGCATGAACCGCTCGCCGTTGCTGCGCAGGTTGTCGCAGTTCAGCAGCGTGACCGGCCCGCCGCCGCGCTTCTTGCGCTCGTTCAGGATCGCCGCCAGCGCGCCGTAGATCGTGCCGCGCGTCGTGCCGGCAAGGTCGCTCGCGAGTTCGGCATACAGCGTCTCCAGACGGTTGTGGCTGTCGAGGTAGTAGCCGGCCTCGGTGACGGTGAAGGAGATGATGCGCGTCGCCGCATCGGCACCGACCTCGATCAGCCCGGCAAGCGAGGGCTCGTACGGAATGATCTGGCGGATCGACGTGATGCGCTCGTAGTGACACTCGCCCGCCGGCGACACCGTCTCGAGCGTGTACGCGCCACCCTGGGCCTGCAGCGCGGCCACCGTGTCGCCCATGTCGGGCCGCAGGTTGCCGCCGGCGAGCACCCAGCCTGCACTCTCCGAGCGTGCGGACTCCTGCTTGATCAGCTCGTGCAGGTAGACGGCCTGGTGCGCGCGGTGAAAGGAGCCCAGCCCCAGGTGAAGGATGACGAGCGGCTTGTCCATCGTCATGCGGCCTGTTGCATCTCGCGGATCGCGCGGCCTCGGCTGTCGAAATACAGCAGCGCGTTCGGATCGATCTGCACGCCGACGGTGTCGCCGAGCTTCAGCGTGGTGCGCTCGCTCTGGCGCGAGATCAGCGGCACATCGGCGCCGACGCGGGTGTGGATCAGCGTGTCGGAGCCGAGCGCCTCGACCAGTTCGACCTTGCCGGCAATGCCCTCGCCCGCACGCACGACGCGCACGAACTCCGGCCGAACACCGACCGAACCGTCGGCGGGCAGCCGCGCACCCGCGATGCGCGTCAACTCGGGCAGCGCCGCGGCCGACAAGACGTTCATCTGCGGCGTGCCAATGAACTGCGCGACGAACTGGTTTGCCGGGCGGTCGTACAGATCCAGCGGCGCACCGACCTGCTCGATCAGCCCGTCGCGCAGCACGACGACACGGTCGGCCAGCGTCATCGCCTCGATCTGGTCGTGCGTCACGTAAATCGTCGTCGCACCGAGGCTGCGGTGCAGGTTCGCGATCTCCACGCGCGTCTGCCCGCGCAGCGCGGCGTCGAGGTTCGACAGCGGCTCGTCGAACAGGAACACCTTGGGCGCACGCACGATCGCGCGGCCGATCGCGACGCGCTGGCGCTGCCCGCCGGAGAGCTCCTTCGGCGTGCGCTGCAGGTACTGCGTGAGGTTGAGGATCTCCGCGGCGCGCTCGACCTTCTCCTTGCGTACGGCCACATCGACCTTCGCGAGCTTGAGCGCGAACGACATGTTGTCGAACACCGTCATGTGCGGATAGAGCGCATAGGACTGGAACACCATCGCCAGATCGCGCTTGCTCGACGGCACGTCGGTGATGTCGCGGCCGTCGAGCACCAGCGTGCCCGCCGTCACCGCTTCGAGCCCGGCGATCAGGCGCAGCAGTGTCGACTTGCCACAGCCCGACGGGCCGACGAAGACGATGAACTCGCCCTTGTTGATCTCCAGGTCGATGCCCTTGATGGTGCGCACCGGCCCGAACTCCTTGACGATGCCTCTGAGTTGCAGGAATGACATGGTGATGCTCCTTACTTGACGGCGCCGAAGGTCAGGCCTTGGACCAGCTGCTTTTGACTGAACCAGCCGAACACGATGATTGGCGCGATAGCGAGCAATGAAGCCGCCGACAACTTGGCCCAGAACAGGCCTTCGGGGCTGGAGTACGACGCGATCAGCGCGGCCAGCGTGCCGGCGTGTGCAGCCGTGAGGTTGAGCGACCAGAACGCCTCGTTCCAGCTCAACACCAGGCACAGCAGGCCGGTGGACGCGATGCCGCCCATCGTCAGCGGCAGGATCGCGTGGCGGAATTCGTCCCACACGGTCGCACCGTCCAGGCGCACGGCCTCGAGGATGTCGTTTGGCACTTCCTTGAACGCGCTATAGAGCATCCACACCATGATCGGCAGGTTGGACAGCGTGAACACGATCACCAGTGCCGGGATCGAATCGAGCATGCCGGTGGTCTGCGCCATCACGTAGACCGGCACCAGCGCGCCGACGGCCGGCATCATCTTGGTCGACAGCATCCACATCAGGATGTCGCGCGTCCTTTTCGTGCGGAAGAAGGCCATCGAGTACGCCGCAGGCGCCGCGATCAGCAGGCCCAGCACGGTCGACGCAACGCTCGTGACGAGCGAGTTCCACGCGTAGTGCAGGTAGTCGCTGCGCGACTGCACTTCGCGGAAGCTCTCCAGCGTGGGCGAGAAGAACAGGTCCGCGGCGATCGCCTGGCCTTCGGTCTTGAAGGCCGTGATGCCGAGCCAGAACAGCGGGAAGAACAGCAGCAGCGCGATCGCCCACGCGAAGAAGGTGCGGAGGAACGGGAAAGCATTGGATTTGGTGTTCATCACATCAATCCAGGTTCTTGCCGACCATGCGGATCAGGAACACCGCCGCGATGTTGGCCAGCACCACCGCGAACAGCGCGCCGGCCGAGGCCACGCCCACGTCGAAGCTCATCAGTGCCTGCTTGTAGATCAGGAACGAGAGATTGGTGCTGTCGTTGCCAGGCCCGCCACTCGTCGTGGTGAAAATCTCGGCGAACACGCTCATCAGGAAGATCATCTCGATCATCACGACCACGGCGATGGATCGGCCCAGGTGCGGCAGCGTCAGGTACCAGAACTGGTGCAGCGCGTTCGCGCCGTCCATGCGCGCGGCCTCCATCTGCTCGCGGTCCAGCGACTGCAGCGAGGTGATGAAGATCAGGCAGGCGAACGGCAGCCATTGCCACGACAGGATCACGATCACAGAGATCAGCGGCAGGTCGGTCATCCAGTCCACCGGCGTCGCGCCGAAGAACTTCCACACATGACCGAGCACCCCGTAGATCGGGTTCATCATCATGTGCTTCCACAGCAGCGCGTTGACCGTGGGCATGACGAAGAACGGCGAGATCAGCAGCACGCGCACGATGCCCTGGCCGGGGAACGGCTCGTTGACCAGCAGCGCCAGGCCCACGCCCATCGCCACCGTGATCACGATCACCGAGCCGAGCAGCTGCAGCGTGTGCAGCACCGACGGCCAGAAGTCCGGGTCGGTGATGAAGTAGCGGAAGTTCTCGAGACCGGTGAAGCCGTGTTCGCCGGGCTGGTTCAGGTCGTAGTGGATCAACGAGAACCAGATCGTCAGCGCGAGCGGCACGATCATCCAAAGGAACAGCGTGCTGATCGCCGGCGCCATCAGGGCGCGGGGCAGGAAGCGGGACATGGCGTGGCCTTTCTCGGCGACGCACCGAGGTGCGCGGCAAGTGCAGAACGCGGGCGGATCACTCCGCCCCGCATCGACCTACTTTTTGTAGTAGCCGCCCTTGGTCATCTCACGCTCGGCCGCGATCTGCGAGGTCTTCAGCGCCTGATCGACCGTGACCTTGCCGGCGAGCACGGCGCTCATCTGCTGGCCCACCGCGATGCCGATCGCCTGGAACTCGGGGATCGCCGCGTACTGCACGCCGACATACGGCGACTTCGGCAGCGTGCTGTCGTTCGGGTTCGCGCTGTCGATCGCCTTCTTCTCCTCGGCGGCGAACTTCGCGACCTTCTGGAACTCGGCGTTGGCGTAGGTCGACTTGCGCGTGCCGGTCGGCACCGTCGCCCAGCCGTTCTCCTTGGCGATCAGGTTGATGTACTCCTTCGAGGTCGCCCAGGTGATGAACTTCTGCGCCGCGTCGGGCTGCTTCGACGACGCGGGGATCGCCAGATTCCACGACCACAGCCAGTTCGCGCCCTTGTTCGTCACCGCCGTCGGCGCCTGCACGAACGCCACCTTGTCGGCCACCTTCGACTGCTTCGGGTCGCTGATGAACGAGGCCGCGATCGTCGCGTCGATCCACACACCGCACTTGCCTTCGTTGAACAGCGCGAGGTTCTCGTTGAAGCTGTTCGCCGATGCGCCGGGCGGGCCGTACTTCTTCATCAGGTCGACGTACTGGGTGATTGCGTCGTGCCAGGGCTTGGTGTCGATGGTCGGCTTCCAGCTCATGTCGAACCACTGGCCCCCGTAGGCGTTGACCATCGTCGTCAGGAAGGCCATGTTGTCACCCCAGCCCGGCTTGCCGCGCAGGCACAGGCCGTACACGCCCTTGGCCGGGTCGTGGATCTTGCTGACGATGTCGGCCATTTGCGCCCACGTTGGGTTCTCGGGCATCGTCAGGCCCTTGGCCTTGACCAAGTCGGCACGGTACATCGTCATCGAGCTCTCGCCGTAGAACGGCGCGGCGTACAGCTTGCCGCCCTGCGACAGCCCGCTGCGGATCGCCGGCAGCAGGTCGTCGACGTCGTAGGCGGCGTCGGTCTTGATCTCGGTGAGCCAGCCCTTCTTGCTCCAGATCGGCGCTTCATAGAGGCCGATCGTCATTACGTCGAACTGCCCGCCCTTGGTCGAGATGTCGGTCGTGACGCGCTGGCGCAGCACGCCTTCTTCGAGCGTGACCCACTTCAGCGTGATGCCGGGGTTGGCCTTCTCGAAATCCTTGGTGTGCTTCTGCATCTCGACCATGTGGCCGTTGTTCACGGTCGCGATGACGAGGTCCGCGGCCTGCACAGAGGCCGCTGCCACGACGCTGAGCCCGAACGCGAAGGCGTGCTTGAGTTTCATCGGTCTGTCTCCTGGTTGTTCGATGTACGGCGATGCGACGAGCACATCGGCCACCAGAAGATAGGCGTATCAAGTTGCCGGATGCAGTATCCGGGCCCCGACTACAGATACTTTATTGCGCAGAAGGCTTGGGGGTTTCCTGTATTCGAGCAAGCCAGCACCCCCGGTGCCGGCTTGGCCGTCACAGCCGCTCGAACACCGCGGCGATGCCCTGGCCGCCACCAATGCACATGGTCACCAGCGCGTAGCGCCCGCCACTGCGATGCAGCTCGTGGATCGCCTTGGTCGCCAGGAACGCGCCGGAGCAGCCGATCGGGTGGCCGAGCGCGATCGCGCCGCCGTTCGGGTTGACCTTCTTCATGTCGAACTCGAGGCCGCGTGCGACCGCGATGGCCTGGGCCGCGAAGGCCTCGTTGCTCTCGATCACGTCCATCTGGTCGAGCGTCAGGCCGCCCTTCTTCAGCGCCAGCTTCGTCGCGGGGATCGGGCCCTCGCCCATGATCTCGTTCGGCACGCCGGCCACGGCATACGACACGAGGCGGGCCATCGGCTTGTACCCGGATGCAGCCGCAACGGCCGCATCGGCGAGGACGAAGAATGCCGCACCATCGTTGATGCCCGACGCATTGCCGGCCGTCACCGAGCCGTCCTTCTTGAACGCGGGCTTGAGCTTGCCGAGCGACTCCATGGTCGTGCCCGCCTTCACGTGCTCGTCGGTGTCGAAGGTGACCTCGCCCTTGCGCGTCTGCCGCACGATCGGGACGATCTGCGTCTTGAAGCGACCTTCGGCAATCGCCGCCGCCGCCTTGCGGTGCGACTCGACGGCGAGCGCGTCCTGCTCCTCGCGGGTGATGCCCCACTTGGTGACCAGGTTCTCGGCCGTGATGCCCATGTGGCCGACGCCGAACGGGTCGGTCAGCGTCGCGACCATCATGTCGACGAGCTTGGTGTCGCCCATGCGCGCGCCGGTGCGCATCGCCGGCGACAGATAGCCGCCGCGGCTCATCACCTCGACGCCGCCGCCGACGCCGTAATCGCAATCGCCGAGCAGGATGTTCTGCGCCGTCGTCACGATCGCCTGCAGGCCCGAAGAGCACAGGCGGTTCACCGACATCGCCACCGAATCCATCGGCAACCCGGCCTGGATCGAAGCCACGCGCGCCACATAGGCGAAGCGGCTCTCGGTCGGGATGGTGTTGCCCACCGTCACGTAGTTGATCGCCTTCGGATCGACGCCGGAGCGCTCGACCGCCGCCTTCATCACGGTGCCCGCGAGCTCCGCGGGCTCGATGTCGGCGAGGCCGCCGCCGAAGGTTCCGATCGCCGACCGGGCCGCGCCCAGCACCACCACGTCACGTTTGCTCATGTCATTGCTCCTTGCATGTTGTCGATCCATCGTCCAGTGGACACCGATGGGCTGGCGCACACCTTACGCCATCCGCAGCCTGCTCGGCACTGTGGCCGCCAGACCACCCCCGAGTTGATCTGGGTCAGGGTCGTCCCGATCAAGGCGCGCGATCCGGCGGGCCTTGACATCAGTCAAACACGGACCATGCGGCGGCCGCTGAAATCAGAGTTGAGGAAAGACCCTCTTTTCAACCAGGAACACAAGAATGAACACCCCAACGCTCTTCGCTCGCACTGCCCTCGCGCTCCTGCTCGTCGGTGGCGCCTTGTCGCCCGCCGTCGTGCAGGCCGAGGAATCGCCGTGGCTCGTCCGCGTTCGCGCCGTAAACCTCGACAGCGCCAACGACGACAGCACCGGTCTGGATCTGTCGATCAACCGCAAGGTGATCCCCGAGCTCGACATCACGTACTTCATCACGCCGCAGTGGGCTGCCGAGCTGGTCCTGACCTACCCGCAAAAGCACACCCTCAGCGCCGGCGGCACCGAGATCGGCACGCTCAAGCACCTGCCCCCGACGCTCACCGCGCAGTACCACTTCACCGGCCTCGGCGGCTTCGTACCGTAC
Organism: Burkholderiales bacterium; assembly: GCA_040007475.1. Taxonomy (GTDB): domain Bacteria; phylum Pseudomonadota; class Gammaproteobacteria; order Burkholderiales; family Burkholderiaceae_C; genus LMDS01. The sequence continues at coordinate 5,105 of JBDTVC010000137.1, read as the reverse complement.
GTGGGCGCCGGCGTGAACTACACGCACTTCTCGAACGTCGATCTGCCCGCCGGCGTGGACATCAAGCGCAACAGCTTCGGCCTGGCCGTGCAGGTGGGTGTGGACGTGCCGCTGACGAAGAGCCTGTCGCTCAACGTCGATGTGAAGAAGGTTCAGATCAAGACCGACGTGAGCGCCGGCGGTGCGACGCTGGGCACGTTCAAGGTCGATCCGCTGCTCGTCGGCGTGGGGCTGGGCTGGCGGTTCTGACCCGGCGCAGTGACAGCGCCTCGCGGCTAGAACTTTCGAACCTCGATCAGATGCTTTGAAAGTGCGTAGCCCAACTGCCGGGGCGTGACGCGCAGAAGGCGCGCCGCCTTGGCCTGAACTCAACCGCATTGCTCCATGGCCCAGATCAGGCGCTCGCGCTCGTCGCCGGGCGGCTCCGCGGGCAGAGGGGGCCTCTCACCGACCGGCACGACGTGCTCGGTCGGCCAGATCGCGGATCGCATCGCCCTGCACCATCGTCGCGGTGCTCGATGCAGTTCTCGAGCTCGCGCACATTGCCCGGCCAGTAGCAGCTGGTCAGCACCTTCAACGCCTCCGGCGTGAGCTTCAGGTTGCGGCGATTCTCCTTGTTGTAGCGGTCGAGAAAGTGCACCACCAGCGGTGGGATGTCGGCGCGCCTCGATGCGCACGCGCGGCTTGCGCCGCGCGTACAGCGCGCCGATGCCCTTCGGGCCATAGGTCTTGTGTGCCGACAGGCTCATCAGGTCGACCGGCAACCGGCTCAGATCGATCGCCGGGCTGTCCTGGATCACGCCGATCTCGTTGTTGACGTGCATCACCGACACCAGGATCGTGTCGGGCCGGATCGCGGCCTTCAGCGTGTCGAGGCTCAGCAGCCCATCGGACCGCACGTCGAGGTAGCTCACCTCGAAGCCCGTGCGCTCGAGCTCGCGCATCGTGTCGAGCACGGCCTCGTGCCGCGACATGCTCGCGGGCGATCTCCACGGCCTCCTCGGCGGCCCAGCCGAAGGCGTGGCTGCGCGAGGCCGGGTTGCCGAACTGCTCGTACAGGAACGGCGCCATCCGCTGCACGACGCGCGGATCGACGGGTGTCGTCGCGGCATGGTCGAGGTAGATCGGCTTCGTCGCAGAGAGGTCCATCGGCTCGGCTCCTTGAGGGGGTGTGCGAGCCTGTTATCGCAGGGGCTGTACCAGTCGATGGCCAAGACCGAAACCCGTTGCAGATCAGTGACTTGGCGCCGGTTCGCCCACGGCGTGCCGCCGATCCGCGTGCCGGTGTGCGCAGGTGCCCTGTCGGCTTTGTCGTCTATTCGACGTGGCGTCACGCGGCCGGGGCCGCTTCAGTTTCGACCTGAATCGGCCGAAACAGACCTGCGCACCGCCGCCCGCATCGGGCGCGCGGGCCGAGGTGTCGTCAAGGGATGTGACTCATGCTGTCTTGGTCTTGGTTCGCGACGTTGTGGGTGCAGGCCTGCCGCCATGCCATGGCTCGGGGCTCGATGCTGCTGGCCTGGATCGCATGCATGCTGTGCGTGAGCACCGCGCACGCGGCCGGCGCGCCAACACCACCCGAATGGCTGACCACGTCCGATGGCGCGTTCGTCGTGCACCTGTCCGCGGGCATGGCCTGGCCGCGCTGCGTGGAGGGCCAGCGCTGGACCGGCAAACGTTGCGAGGGCCAGGCCCTGCTGCTGACCCAGTCCGAAGCGCTGGCGCTGGCACGTTCACGCACCCAGGCCGATGGCGTGGCCTGGCGGCTGCCCACCGTGAAGGAGCTGCAACGCCTGGCCGAGCAAGGCCTGCGTGCCGATGCCAGGCCGCCATGGCTGCCCGGCGGCAATGACGCCTGGTGCTGGACGGGCACTTCCACCGTCGACACCTCAGCGGTCAACGAGTACAGCTACGGCAACGTGATGCACGGCGTCACTGGCCAAAACATGACCCGTGTACGGTTTCTGCACGCCTGGGCGGTCAACGCGAGCACCGCAGAAGTCCGCAAGGACGTGCTCAAGCGCACCCCGCTCAACGTCAGGCTCGTCAGGCCGGTGGATTGAGTCAGCGCCTGGGCTGCGCATCGCGCAGCGGTTGGCGGCGCGGCCCTGAGCGCCGTCGAGCGGCGCCTGTGTTCGCTCGCGCACAGATCGCGAGGCACTTGCCCCCTACAGTTGGAGGCACTGAACCGAGGCGGGGGTGAATCCATGCGTGCACGGCGATCGATCCTCGGCTGGCTCGCTTCGGTCTTGCTCGGCATGCTGGTGGTCTCGACCCCCACCGCCGCCCAGGACCGCGGCCAGTTGCTCTACGCGACACACTGCGGCGCCTGTCACACCGCGCAAATGCACTGGCGCGCGGGCCGGACCGCCACCGACTGGCCAACCCTCAAGGCGGAAGTGCGCCGCTGGCAAGGCGTGGCCTCGCTCGCGTGGACGGACGATGATGTCATCGCGGTGGCTCGCTACCTGAACGACAGCATCTATCACTTCGAGCAGAGGGTCGAGTCCCGGGCGGTGACACGCCTGCTGGCCGAGAAATAGCATGGGCAAACGATGGTACGCAGCCGCCGCGCTGCTGGTGTTCGGTGCGTCCGCGCACGCGAACCCGGCCGAGAATGACGAGGCGATGGCCAAGTTGGCCGCCAGCAGCGGTTGCACGGCCTGTCACAGCATTCTGCCGGCGCCCAAGCGCGCCGACGGGCTGCCGCCGATCGCGCCGGCATGGCGCGACATCGCCATCAAATACCGAGACGACCCCGGCGCATCGGATCGGCTCACCCGCACGGTCATGGCCGGCTCGAACCCACGTGCACCGCACTGGGCGGGCAAGTCGGGGGCCGTCACGATGCCGCCGAATGCCACCGCAGTCACTGAAGCCGACGCTCGCATGCTGGTCAATTGGATACTCGTTCTGGTTCCGTAGCATGGAGCACGCAGACGGCACCACGCGTCACGTCGCCGACACCGCCACCATCACCGCATAGGCCTTGAACACTGCGGTGGCCTCGGCCCCGACCTTCAGCGCAAGCGCTTCGACGCCTTCGTTGGTGACGCTCGCGGTGAGTGTGGAGCCGCCCGGCAGCGTCAACACCACCAGCGACGAGACCGCACCCTTCTCGATGCGCGAGACCGTGCCGGCGAGCTGGTTGCGCGCCGAGAGCAGGTAGCCGGCGAAGTCCGTCACCAGCACCACGGCCGAGGCCTTGATCAGCGCGATCGCCTCCCTGCCCTTCCTGAGCTTGAGGCGCTTTGCGGCGGCGCTCGTCAACGTCGCGACGATCTCCTGGCCGCCCTTCAACGTGATGGTCGTCTGTGCCGAGACCGGGCCGGTCTCGACCGCGGTGACGATGCCGGCGAACTGGTTGCGTGCGGTGGTCTTCATCGACATTCTCCTGAGCAGCCCGGACAGCGCCGGGTGTTTGGCCAATCTGGTCTCCTGCGTGCGCAGGAAGGTCTGGTGCGCGCGCTGCAACTCGCGCCATGCCTTGAGCAGGTCGAGCGCCGCGGCGGTGAGCTGCGTGCCGCCACCGCCGACGCCGCCGGTGGCGGTCTCGAGCAGCGGCTCGTTCGCGAGATTGCCGGCGGCCTCCAGGATCAGCCAGGCGCCGCGGTAGCTCAGGCCGGCGGTGCGTGCGGCGCGGTTGATCGAGCCGGTGGCCTCGATCGCGGCGAGCAGCGCGAAGAAGCGTGCGTCGAGCCGGCCCGCCAAGCGCAGCTCACCCTGCAACAACGATCCGTGGGACGACATCGCTGCGTTACTCCATCAGCGCCACGGTCTTGACCTGCGCCCACACCGGCATGCCCGGCTTCAGCTCGAGCGTGTGCGCCGAGCGCCAGGTGACGCGCGCGACCAGCGCGCTGCTGCCGATGCGCACGCGCACCAGCGCGAGCGACGGGTGCGTCGCATCGTCGGCCAGCGCCTCGACCGTGCCCTGCAACTGGTTGCCGATGCTGGTGCCGGTCTGCGGCGTGCGGGTCAGGCTCACGTCGCGCGCGAGCACGCGCACCCGCACCGGCTGGCCCAACGGCAGGCCGGGGTCCCGCGACCAGAGGCTGCAGTCGATGGTGCCGCCGATGCGGTCGGTCGCCGTGTCGACGTGATGAACGTCGAGCCGCGCGAGCTGCCAGGTGGCATCGCGCTCGCCGATTCGCCCCGCGAGCACGACGCCGGCCTCTTCGCCGAAGGGCAGCGGCAGGTCGAGCCGCCCGAACATCTCGGCGAGCGGCCCGGCGGCGAGCGCCTGGCCGGCGTCCATCAGCACCAGGTGGTCGGCCAGCCGCGCGACCTCGTCGACCGCGTGGCTCACATAGACGATGGGGATGTCGAGTTCGGACTGCAAGCGGTCGAGGTAGGGCAGCACCTCGGCCTTGCGCTTCGCGTCGAGCGCGGCGAGCGGTTCGTCCATCAGCAGCAGGCGCGGGCGTGCGGCCAGCGCGCGCGCGATCGCGACGCGCTGGCGCTCGCCGCCCGACAGCGTGGCCGGGCGCCGCGCCATCAGCGGCCCGATGCCGAGCAGCTCGATGGCCTGGTCGAGGTCGACGTCGCTGCCGCCCTGGTGGCCACGCTGGTGCGAGACCTCGCCGGCGCGCGCGCGGCCATAGTCGAGGTTGCGGCGCACGTCGAGGTGCGGGAACAGCGCAGCCTCCTGGATCACGAAGCCGAGCGCGCGCTGGTGCGTCGGCACGAAGTGGTGACGGGCGTCGTCCTGCCAGACCTCGTCGCCCAATGCCACGCGGCCCTGCGCCCGCACCAGCCCGGCGAGCGCGCGCAGCACCGTGGTCTTGCCGCAGCCCGAGGCACCGAACAGCACGCTGACGCCGCGCCCCGGCAGCGCCAGATCCACGTCGAGCGTGAAGGCACCGCGCGCCAATTGCAGCCGCGCGTTGATCATTGCGGCGCCCCGGCCGGCTCGGCGCGCGGCCGGTTGACGACGTAGAGCGTGACCAGCACGACGAGCGCGAACGCGACCATGCCGGCGGCCAGGCGATGCGCCTCGGCGAACTCGGAGGCCTCGACATGGTCGTAGATCGCGACCGACAGCACGCGCGTCTGGCCGGGGATGTTGCCGCCGATCATCAGCACCACGCCGAACTCGCCCACCG
>JBDTVC010000136.1:0-13240 GCA_040007475.1 Burkholderiales bacterium | reverse complement strand
GATCCGCTGCCGATCGTGCTGATCCACGGCACCTCGGCCAGCCTGCACACCTGGGAAGGCTGGACCGCCGCGCTGCGGGGCACGCGCCGCGTCGTCGCGTTCGACCTGCCCGGCTTCGGCCTCACCGGCCCGAACGCGACGGGCGACTACTCCGACGAGAGCTATGTGCGCTTCACGCTGCAGATGCTCGAGGCGTTGAAGCTGCAGCGCGTCGTGCTGGGCGGCAACTCGCTCGGTGGGGCGATCGCATGGCAGACCGCCTCGGCCGCGCCGGATCGCGTGGCGCAGCTCATCCTCGTCGATGCGGGCGGCTACCCGCTCGAACCGAGCTCGGTGCCGATCGGCTTTCGCATCGCGCGGCTGCCTGTCATGGGCGACCTGATGCGCGTCACGCTGCCGCGCGGCGTGATCGAGTCGAGCGTGCGCAATGTGTTCGGCGACCCGAGCCGGGTCACGCCCGAACTCGTCGACCGCTACATGGCGACGACCATGCGCGCCGGCAACCGCGAGGCGCTGGGCCGGCGCATGACGCAGACCGTGTGGGGCCAGGGGCTGGAGCGCATCGCCGCGCTGACGCAGCCGACGCTGATCCTCTGGGGCGGGCGCGACCGGCTGATCCCGCCCGCGAATGCGCAACGCTTCGCCACCGACATCAAGGGCAGCACGCTGGTGATGTTCGACGACCTCGGCCACGTGCCGCAGGAGGACGACCCGCCGCGCACGGTGGCGGTCGTGCAGCGCTTCCTCGCGGCGACGCGCTGAGCGGGTTCAGGACGACAACACGTCCAGCACCTCGGACTTGAACTCGCGCTGGTACAGGATGTAGACCACACCGAGCGTCGCGCCCATGAACACGATCGGCGAGAAGAACCAGCCGATCGCCGCGAACGAGAAGTAATAGGCGCGCAGGCCGTCGTTGAAGGTCTCGGCCGCCAGCCCGACGATGCGCCCCGCCCGGTCGGCGAACGCCTCGCGCGACAGGCCCTCGCGCTCGAACACCTGGGCCTCGGGCGCCGCCGCCACCAGCAGCGCACCGAACGTGTACTGCCGCATCGACCAGGTGAAGCGGAAGAACGCGTAGACGAAGATGCCGAGCAACAGCAGCAGCTTCATGTCGAAGATCAGACTCGTGGTGCGCGCCGCGAACGGCAACTCGCGAACGAGCTCGTTGGCCTTGTCGGTACCGAGCAGCGCGAGCAGCCCGCCGATGATCAGGATCGTGGTCGAGGCAAAGAACGACGGGCTGGTCGACAGGTTCTGGATCACCACGCCGTCGAACACGCGCACCTCGCGGTAGGTGGCCTGCAGCATCCACTGGCGCCGCACCCGGTTCGTCGCCGCGAGGATCGAATGGCCTCCGCCGTGCCGCTGACGCGCGAAGGTGGCGTAGCCGGCCCAACCACCGAAGAACAGGACGATCGCCGCCCAGTCGATCCAGGGCAGCAGCGCGCCGACTTTGAGTAAGGTGTCCACGGCGCGAACTGTATCAAGCCGCGCCGGCCCTCATCACTGCAGATCGAACAGCAGCAACTCGGCGTCGACGCCGGTGTCGATGCGCAGCGCGCCCTCGCCCTCGATCTTGAGCGCATCGCCGCCCTGAAGCGCGTGGCCGTTGACCGTGACGCTGCCGCGCACCACGTGCACGTAGAACTTGCGTGCCGGGTCGAGCGTACGCGTGAGCTTCTGAGCACCGTCGAACAGGCCGCTGTAGATCGCCGCATCGGCGTGGATCGTCACGGAACCGTCGCGCCCGTCGTTCGAGGCCACCAGGCGCAGCGTGCCCTGCTTCGACGCGGTATCGAAGTGCTTCTGCTCGTAGCTCGCCTCGATGCCGCGCACGCTGGGCTCGATCCAGATCTGCAGGAAATGCGTCGTCGCGTCCTTCGCGTGGTTGTATTCGCTGTGCATCACACCGCGGCCCGCGCTCATGCGTTGCACGTCGCCGGGCCGGATCACGCCGCTCTCGTTCGCGCTGGCACCGCCGTTGCCCATGCTGTCCTTGTGCGCGAGTTCGCCCGACAGCACGTAGCTGACGATCTCCATGTCGCGGTGGCCGTGCGTGCCGAAACCGGTGCCGGGCGCGATGCGGTCTTCGTTGATCACGCGCAGGCTGCCGAAACCCATGTGGCGCGGGTCGTGGTAGTCGGCGAACGAGAAACTGTGGTGGCTCTTGAGCCAGCCGTGGTCGGCATGGCCGCGGTCTGAGGATTTGCGCAGGGTGATCATGGTGTGGATCCTTTCGTTGACTCAATGTAGTGCGCGCACGTCCAAAGACAGCACCTGCCCGTTGAAGCAACCGTTCAAATAAGATGAACCCCTCGTCCCGACCTCCTTGCCCATGTCCGACAGCCGCAATGTCCTGACCCCCGAAGCCCTGCTGATGATGGACGTGATCGCGCGCACCGGCAGCTTTGCCGCCGCCGCACGCGAGCTCGGCAAGGTGCCGTCGTCGCTGACCTACAGCGTGCGCCAGCTCGAGGATGCGCTGGACGTGCTGCTGTTCGATCGCCGTTCGCGCCAGGCCCGCCTGACGGCTGCGGGCACCGAACTGCTCGTCGAGGGCCGCCGCCTGCTCGACCAGATGGACCTGGTGGCCAACCGCGTGAAGCGCGTCGCGACCGGCTGGGAGACACAGCTCACGATCGCGGTCGACGGCCTGATCTCGCGCCTGACGATGTTCGAGCTGTGCGAGTCGTTCTATGCCCTGAACCCGCAGTGCGTGACGCATCGCGAGGGTGCGTCCGCGGTCGTGCCCGCGACGCTCGGCAGCCCCGGCACGCGCTTGCGGCTGCGCACCGAGGTGCTGGCCGGCACCTGGGAGGCGCTCGTGATGGGGCAGGCCGACCTGGCGATCGGTGTCGGCATCGAGGGCAGCGTTCCGGCCGGTGTGCAGATCAAGGAGATCGGCACCACACCGTTCGTCTTCGCGATCGCACCTCACCACCCGCTGGCGTCAGCCACCGCGCCGATCACCGACGCCGAGCTGATGCACGAGCGCGCCGTCGCGGTCGCCGACTCCGCCCAGCGCCTGGACCCGCTGACCGTGAACCTGCTGCCGGGGCAGGACGTGCTGACCGTCAGCACCATACAGCTCAAGATCGAAGCACTTCTGCGCTGCATGGGCAGCGGCTTCGTGCCGGAGCCGATGGTGCGCGAGCACATCGCCGCCGGCCGCCTGGTCGTCAAGGCGACGCAGCGTGCAACGCGCTCGCCGAAGATCGGTTACGCGTGGCGCGCGCCCGACCCCGCCGCGCCGGGCGCAGCACGCAAGCCGCAACTCGGTCTGGCCTTGCGCTGGTGGCTGACGCAGCTCGAGAGCCCGACCACGCGCACCGCACTGCTGGAGCACCACGGCGCCGTGCCGCTCGCCGGCATGTGATGCGCGCGCGATGACGAGCCCTTACCGCGGCCGCTTCGCGCCCTCGCCCACGGGCCTGCTGCATGCGGGTTCGCTCAGCGCGGCGCTCGCGTCGTGGCTGGACGCGCGCACGCACGCGGGGCGCTGGCTGGTGCGCATCGAGGATGTCGACACGCCACGCTGCGTGGCCGGTGCGGACACCGCAATCCTCGCGCAGCTCGCCTCGTTCGGCCTCGTGCCCGACGAGCCGCCACAGTGGCAATCGACCCGCACGGCGCTGTACGCCGAGGCGTTGGCGCGACTGGTCGCGCAAGGCGATGCCTACCCCTGCGGCTGCACCCGCGCCGACATCGCACAGGCGCTGGCCGATCAGGGTGAAACGCGCCCGCGCCACGGCGAGCTGGTCTACCCGGGTACCTGCCGCGATGGCCTGTACGGCAAGCCGGCGCGCGCCTGGCGGCTGCGCACCGAGGCTGCGGCCGTCGTCACCTGGAGCGACCGGCGGCTGGGCGTGAACGAGCAACATGTGGCGAGCGCCGTCGGTGACTTCGTGCTCAAGCGCGCCGACGGCCTGTTCGCGTATCAGCTCGCCGTCGTCGTCGACGACGCCGCCCAAGACATCACGCATATCGTGCGCGGCGAGGACCTTGCCGACAACACGCCACGGCAGATCCTGCTGCAGCGCGCACTCGGCCTGCCGACGCCGACCTATCTGCACACGCCGCTGGTGCGCGGCGCCGATGGCGACAAGCTGTCGAAGCAGAACGGCGCGCAGCCGCTCGCGACCGACACGCCGCTGGCCGCGCTGAATGCCGCCGCGCAAGTACTAGGGGTGAACACTGCGCAGACCGACCGGGGAGCGTGGCTGACCGAGGCCGTCGAGCAGTGGCGCGCTTTAGCATGTCCACGCCTGCCCCGGTGAATGCGCGGGCTGGCATGATGCGCGGCTGATGTCATCTCACGCGAAAGGCTTCACCATGATCACCACCGCCTCCGGCCTCCAGTACGAAGACACGACCGTCGGCACCGGCGCCACCGCGCAGGCCGGGCAGCATGTCAAGGTCCACTACACGGGCTGGCTCTACAACGAAGGCGTCAAGGGCGCCAAGTTCGATTCGAGCAAGGATCGCAACGATCCGTTCCAGTTCGGCCTCGGCCACGGCATGGTCATCAAGGGCTGGGACGAAGGCGTGCAAGGCATGCAGGTCGGCGGCACGCGGCTGCTCGTGATCCCCGCCGAGCTCGGCTACGGCGCGCGCGGTGCGGGCGGCGTGATTCCGCCGAACGCGACGCTGATGTTCGAAGTCGAGCTGCTCGGCGTCTGACCACGATGACGGTTCAGTACGAGATCGTCCACACGACGATCTACCACTACGCGCAGCCGGTCACGTTCGGCGAGCACCGGGTGATGTTCCGCCCGCGCGACAGCCATGACCTGCGCGTGCTGGCCACCGATCTGCAGGTCAGCCCCGCATCGCACGTGCGCATGATCCAGGACCCGCACTCGAACTCGGTCGCGCTGGTGCAGCCCGACGCGCCGGCGGCAGAGTTGCAGATCGTCTGCCGCTTCACGATCGAGCACGCCCACTCCAACAACGAGGAGCTGCCGCTGTCGCCCAGCGCCGAGTTGTTCCCGTTTCCCTACGGCGTCGAGGAGCGCTTCGACCTGGAGCATTACCTGCGCCCGCACCACGACGATCCGGGCGGGCACCTGACGGCATGGGCGCGCCAGTTCCTGCGCACCGACGGCTACACGGGCACGCGCGAGATGCTCTTCAGGATGAACCAGTTCATCCGCGACAACTTCAGCTATGCCGCGCGCGACGAGGAGGGCACGCAGACGCCGCAGGAAACACTGCAGCGCAGCACCGGCTCCTGCCGCGACTTCGCACTGCTGATGATGGAGGCCGTGCGCCGCCTGGGCATCGCCGCGCGCTTCGTCTCGGGCTATCTGTACGACCCGGCGCTCGACGGCGGCGAAGCGGGTGGCACGGTCGGTGCGGGTGCCACGCACGCGTGGCTGCAGGCCTATCTGCCGGGCGCAGGCTGGGTGCCGTTCGATCCGACCAACAACCTCACGGGTGGCAACCAGCTGATCCGGGTGGGCGTCGCACGGGACCCCTCACAGGCGGCGCCGATCTCGGGCAGCTGGTACGGCGAAGCGGGCGACTACCAGGGCATGACGGTCAGCGTCGTGGTGCACCGGCTCTGAGGCGTCAGGACGCGTCGCCGACCTGAGATTGCAGCCAGTTCTGCTCGCCGATCTTGGCCACCAGCTCGATCTGCGTCTCGAGGTGGTCGACGTGCTCCTCGGTGTCCTTCAGGATTTCTTCGAGCAGCTCGCGTGACACGTAGTCGCGCACGCTCTCGCAGTGCGCGATGCCGTCCTTCAGCACACCGACCGAGCCGCGCTCGATCGACAGATCGCAGTGCAGGATCTCGACCGCGTTCTCGCCGATCATCAGCTTGCCCAGGTCCTGCAGGTTCGGCAGGCCTTCGAGCATGAGGATGCGATCCATCAGCTTGTCGGCGTGCTTCATCTCGTCGATCGACTCTTCGTACTCGTGCTTCGCCAGCTTCGCGAAGCCCCAGTTCTTCAGCATCCGGTAGTGCAGAAAGTACTGGTTGATCGCGGTGAGTTCGTTCTTCAGTTGGAGGTTGAGGTGCTCCAGAACCTTGGCATCGCCTTGCATCGCGAGTTCCTTCTCGGTGGGGATGAGCGATTGTGCGGGTGTTTGCGCTAGCGGCTCAACCAGGTCGTCGCCAGCCCGGCCACGGCGCAGGCGACCAGCAGCGGAATCACACCGACCTTGAACCTGAACAGCGCGATCGCCGCCACGACGGCGATGGCTGCGGCGATCGCGTCGAAGCGCCCTCCCCAGCCCTGCGGCCACAACACGTGCAGCGCGAAGAACAGTGCCAGGTTCAGGATCACGCCGACGACCGCCGCCGTGATCGCGGTCAGCGGCGCCGTGAACTTCAGGTTGCCGTGAGTCGATTCGATCAGCGGCCCGCCGGCGAGGATGAACACGAACGATGGCAGGAAGGTGAAGAAGGTCACCACGCCGGCCGCCAGCGTGCCGCCGAGGAACAGCGCGTCGGGCCCGAGCACCGCACGCGCCCAGCCGCCGACGAAGCCGACAAACGCGACGACCATGATGAGCGGGCCGGGGGTGGTCTCGCCGAGCGCGAGGCCGTCGATCATCTGCGTGGCCGTCAGCCAATGATGGTGCTCGACCGCCCCCTGGTAGACATACGGCAGCACCGCATAGGCGCCGCCGAAGGTCAGCAGCGCGGCCTTGGTGAAGAACCAGCCCATCTGCGTGGGCACGGCGTCATAGCCAATCAATGCCGCGAGCAGGGCCATCGCCAGCAACCACAGGCCGATGCCGACACCCAGCACGAGCGCCAATCGCGCGCGGGTGAAGCGCGCATGCGGCGGCGTCGGTGTGTCGTCGTCGATCAGCGCGGCGCCGTAGCGCTTCTGTGCGGCGCCGTGTCCGCCGCCTGCCGCGAACACCGCGGGCGCGAACCGGCCGCTCAGCCAGCCGACCACCGCCGCGGCAATCACGATCGCGGGGAACGGCACCTGCGCCGCAAAGATCGCGACGAAGGCCGCCGCGGCGATCGCCCACAGCCAGCGGTTCTTCAAAGCGCGGCTGCCGATGCGCCACGCTGCATGCAGCACCAGCGCCGTCACGGCAGGCTTGAGGCCGTAGAAGATGCCGGCCACGGCCGGCACCTGCCCGAACGCCATGTAGATCCAAGACAGTGCAATCAGCAGTACTAGCGACGGCAGCACGAAGAGCACCCCCGCCGCGATGCCGCCGCGCGTGCGATGCATCAACCAGCCGATGTAGGTCGCGAGCTGCTGCGCCTCCGGGCCGGGCAGCACCATGCAGTAGTTCAGCGCATGCAGGAAGCGCTGCTCCGAGATCCAGCGCCGGCGCTCGACCAGCTCCTCGTGCATCATCGCGATCTGCCCGGCCGGGCCGCCAAAGCTGATGAAGCCGAGCTTGAGCCAGTAGCCCAACGCCTCGCGAAACGACACCTCGGCGGGACGAGCGGGACCAGAATCCAAATGCGTGCTCCTCAATGCAGAAGGCCCGCGTGAGCGGGCCCTCTTCGAAGCATTGTCAGCGATCAGCGCGTGAAGCCGCCCGGACGCGCCGGCTTGAAGCCACCCTTGCCTGCCGGCGCGGCACCGGGCTTGCGCGGCGCGAAGTTGCCACCGGCCTTGTGATCGACCCGGCCAGCGGCGGGCGCGCGGTCGAACGGGCTGCGGTGTGCATCGGCGCCGTGCGGTGCACGCGGCTCGAAGCGAGTGTCGCGGTCGAACGGTGCGCGTTCGCGGGCCACGAATCCCTCACCGCCGCGCGGCACGAACGGCTTCTTGCCGAAGCCCGGCTTGAAGCCACCCGGCTTGCCGAAGCGGCCCGGCGCGCCACCTTCGGGGCGCGGCGCGTACATCTTCGGCTCCGGCGTCTTCGGCTCGAGGCCGGCGACGACGTTGACCGGGATGTTCTGCGTCGTGAACTGCTGGATGCGGCGGATCATGCCGGCGTCCATGCGTTCGGCCAGCGTCACCGCCAGACCGTTGCGGCCGGCGCGGCCGGTGCGGCCGATGCGGTGAACGTAGTCCTCCGCCTTCATCGGCAGGCCGTAGTTGATGACGTGGCTGATCGTCGGCACGTCGATGCCGCGCGCGGCGACGTCGGTCGCGACGAGGATCTTCAGCTGCTTGTTGCGCAGGCCCTGCAGCACGCGGTTGCGGCGGCCCTGGGGGTGCCCGCCATGCAGCGACGCCACATGGTGGCCCATGTCGGCGAGGCGGTCGGCGAGCCAGTCGGCATCGCGCTGTGTGCTCGTGAACACCACGGCCTGCTCCATCTCCTTCTGCGTGAGGATGTGGTCGAGGATCGCGTTCTTGTGATTGACGTTGTCGGCCCAGTGCAGGCGCTGCTCGATGTTGGCGTGCGTGTCGGTGTGCGAGGCGACGTCGATGCGCTTCGGGTCGCGCAGCAGGTTCTGCGCGAGGCGGCCGACGTGGCCGAGGAACGTGGCGCTGAACATCACCGTCTGGCGCGTCGCGGGGATGCGCTCGGCGATGGTGTTGATGTCGTCGATGAAGCCCATGTCGAGCATGCGATCGGCTTCATCGAGCACCAGCAGTTCGACGTTGTCGAGCACGCACTTGCCGGTCTGGATGTGGTCGAGCAGGCGGCCCGGGGTAGAGATGAGGATGTCCAGCGGGCCGCGCAACGCGGCGATCTGCGCCGGGTACGGCACGCCGCCCACGACGGTGGCCACGCGCAGGCCCGGCACCCAACGGCCGTAGGTCGCAGCGGCCTTGGCGACTTGCATCGCCAGTTCGCGGGTCGGTGCCAGCACGAGCACGCGCGGGCCGTAGATGTGGCCGCGCTCGCGCGTCTTCTCGCCGCTGCGTGCGGCGAGCACGCGTTGCAGTGCAGGCAGGATGAAGGCGGCGGTCTTGCCGCTGCCAGTGCTGGCGGAGACCATCAGGTCGGCGCCTTCGACCGCGGGCGGAATGGCCTGCAGCTGGACTTCGGTCGCGGTCTCGTAGCCAGAGCTGGCGACGGCTTTCAGGAGGGCTTCGTGCAGGCCCAGGGATTCGAAACTCATGGTCTTCTTTCTTTTACAAGCGCGGAGCCCGCCGTCTTGTGGACGGCGCGCGTCAACGCAGCGGCTGCTCCGGTGAGGGAGCAACCAATCAGTCGCTGGGGAGAAGGTCCGAACCGGCCCACGCAGAAGCTTCTGGGGGCAGAAAATCGAGAACAGTCAAAGCGACGGCATCGCCGCCAACCATTCCCGCAAGCTCTTCAGGCAGCTTGGGTTCGAACAGAGCGAGACGGGTGTCTCGCGAAGACTCGAGGAGGTCAGAGGGGATGAGCGAAACGCCACCGGTCTGCTGGTAGCGAAGCTCACATTCTATGCCGCCCTGGGTTTTCCCGCAAGTCAGACCGACAGGAAGTGCTCACGGTAGTAGGCAAGTTCGTCGATAGACTCGGTGATGTCGGCCAGCGCGGTATGCGCCTGCTGCTTCTTGAAGCCGGCGAGGATGTCGGGCTTCCAGCGCTTAGCGAGCTCCTTCAGCGTGCTCACGTCGAGGTTGCGGTAGTGGAAGAAGTCCTCCAGCTTGGGCATCGTCCTGGCCAGAAAGCGTCGGTCCTGGCAGATGCTGTTGCCGCACATCGGCGACTTGCCCTTGGGCACGTATTGCTTCAGGAACTCGATCACCTGCGCTTCGGCCGCGGCCTCGTCGACCGCCGACGCCTTGACCCGGTCGATCAACCCGCTCTTGCCGTGCGTGCCCTTGTTCCAGGCGTCCATTCCATCGAGGGTGGCGTCGCTCTGGTGGATCGCGAAGACCGGCCCCTCGACGCGGTTGCCGAGATTGGCGTCGGTGACGACGACGGCGATCTCGATGATGCGGTCGGTGTCGGGGAACAGCCCGGTCATCTCGAGGTCGATCCAGACGAGGTTGTCGTCGCTGCGGGCAAGGGTGGTTTGATTCATGCAAGGTTCTCCATGAGGGCATTTTCGCAGGTCTACACTTCGCACCCATGCAAGCCGCTTCGATCCTCACCCTGACGTTCAGCGCCGCGCTCGTCGTGTCGCTCACGATCAGGTTCTGGCTCGCCAGCCGGCAGATGCGTCACGTCGCCGCACATCGCCACGCGGTGCCCGCCGCGTTCGCGCAGACCATCACGGCGCCCGCACACCAGCGCGCGGCCGACTACACCATCGCGAAGGGTCGCCTAGGCCTGTTGAGCATGGCCTTCGGTGCCGCCGTGCTGCTGGGCTGGACGCTGCTGGGCGGCATCGATACGCTCAACACGCTGGTCCGCGATGCGGTGCAGCCGCGCTTCGGCCGCATGGCCTACCAACTCGTGCTGCTGGCGGCATTCGCCGTGATCGGCGGCCTACTCGACCTGCCGTTCGAGCTCTACCGCACCTTTCGGGTCGAGCAGCGCTTCGGCTTCAACCGCATGACGTGGCGCTTGTATCTCACCGACGCCGTCAAGGGCGTGTTCATCGGCGCACTCGTCGGCCTGCCCGTGGTGGCCCTGATGCTGTGGATCATGGGCGCGGCGGGCAGCTTGTGGTGGCTGTGGGCCTGGGGCGCATGGATGGTGTTCAACCTGGCTGTTCTGGTGCTGTACCCGACCGTGATCGCGCCGATCTTCAACACGTTCGAACCGCTTGCCGATGAATCGTTGAAGGCTCGCGTGCAAGCGCTGATGACGCGTTGCGGCTTCGCGGCCAAGGGCCTGTTCGTGATGGACGGCAGCAAGCGCTCGGCACACGCCAACGCGTACTTCACAGGCTTCGGCGCGGCCAAGCGTGTCGTCTTCTTCGACACGCTGCTGACCAAACTCTCGCCGGGCGAGGTCGAGGCTGTGCTCGCGCACGAGCTCGGCCACTTCAAGCACAAGCACGTGATCAAGCGCATCGTCGCGATGTTCGCGATCAGCCTGATCGGCTTCGCGCTGCTGGGCTGGCTGTCGACGCAGTCGTGGTTCTACCTCGCACTGGGTGTTCGGCCATCGCTGGACGCACCGAACGACGCGGTCGCACTGCTGCTGTTCCTGCTGGTCACACCGGTGTTCGGCTTCTTCGTCTCGCCGCTGTTCGCGCAGCTCTCGCGCAAGCACGAGTTCGAGGCCGACGCCTACGCCTGCCGGCAGGCCAGCGGCAGCGAACTGGCTACCGCACTGCTGAAACTGCACGAGGACAACGCGGCCACACTGACACCCGATCCGCTGTACGTGCGTTTCTACTATTCGCATCCGCCGGCGTCCGAGCGACTCGCGGCGCTGTCGCACACCCCGCATCACTCGATGCAGCCCGCGTGAGATTCCCATGACCGATCTTCTGCACCAACGTTGCCAGTCGCACGCCGGTGGCGCTCCGATGAGCGAAGCTGCCGTCCGCGATCATCTCGCGCAGCTCAGCGGCTGGCATCAAAGCGGCGATGCGATCGAGAAGACCTTCTCGTTCAAGGACTACCACGAGACGATCGAGTTCGTGAACGCCCTCGCCTGGATCGCCAACACCGAGGATCACCACCCCGAACTGGCGGTGAGCTACAGCCGCTGCGTCGTGCGCTTCAGCACGCATTCGGTCGGCGGCATCTCGATCAACGATTTCATCTGCGCGGCCAAGGCTGACGCGTTGATCTCGTTCATGGCCTGACCTGCGGGTCAACCCCCGAATTCTTTTGAGCAAGGTCAGCGCGCTCGATCTCGGCCTCGTGGTCGCCGGGCACGGCCGCCACTACATCGTCGAGACGCCCGACGGCGAGCGCCTGACCTGCCACCCGCGGGGCAAAAAGAGTGACTGCGTCGTCGGCGATCGCGTGCGCTGGCAGGCCTCGGGTGACGAAGGCGTGATCGAGCATGTCGAGCTGCGTCGCAACCTGCTGTTTCGGCAGGACGAATGGAAGACCAAGTCGTTCGCCGCGAACCTCGATCAATTGCTGATCCTGGTCGCCGCGCAACCGGTGTTCAGCGAGTCGCAACTGGCGCGCGCGCTGATCGCGGCCGAGAGCGCCGGCATCCCGGCCCGCATCGTGCTGAACAAGGCCGACCTGCCCTCGATCGCCGAGGCCCGCTTGCGCCTCGCACCGTACGCGGCATTCGGCGTCGAGGTCATCGAACTCGCGCTGAAGGCCCGGCCGGACGAGGCGCGTGCTGTGCTGATGCCGCTGCTGCAAGACCGCGCCACCTTCGTGCTCGGCCCGAGCGGCACGGGCAAGAGCACGCTGATCAACCTGCTCGCGCCGGACGCGAAGGCGCAGATCGGCGAGATTTCGCAAGCCCTGAACTCGGGGCGCCACACCACGACGACGACGCAGTGGTACTGGCTGGACACCGCGGAACGCCGCACCGCGTTGATCGATTCACCGGGCTTCCAGGAATTCGGCCTGCGCCAGATCGACGCGAATCAGCTCGCCAAGCTGATGCCCGACCTGCGCGCGCACGCCGACTGCAAGTTTTACAACTGCACCCATCAGCACGAGCCGGGCTGCGGCGTGCGAGCGGCCCTGGAGCGCGGTGAGATCAGCGAGTCCCGCTACCGGATCTACGGCGAGATCCTGGGTGAACTGGTGAATCGACGCTAGCCGACGAGGTTGGCGAGCGAGAGCAGCGCCAGCAGCAGCATCCACAGCACGACGGAGCGCCACACCAGGCCGACGATGCTGCGCAAGTGGCCGAGCTCCGGCGGCAGCCCCGGCGTCGAGCCGTCGGCACCGGTCGCGTCGGCCGCGGCACCGGCCTCGAAGGTCTGGGATCGATCCGGGGTCACGCCCGGCGCTGCACTGCCGCCGAGCTGCACGCCGACCGCGCCGGCGGCGGCGGCCAGGATGATCCCTTCGTTCGGATGCTTCCACAGCCCCGCATCGCGACGCCAGCAGGTCACGGCTTCCTCGAAGTTGCCGACCACGGCGAAGCCGAACCCGGTGAGCCGCGCCGGCACGTGGTCGAGCAGGTTGAACAGCCATTGCGACAGATCACGCAGCCGGTCGTTCACCGGTGCATCGATGGTGCGGCTCTTGAACGCCCAATAGCGGCTCGCGAGTTCGGCCATGCGGTACAGCACCGCGCCGGCGGGGCCGAGACCGAAGGCCGACAGAAGTACAAACCAGAAGAAGACGCCGAACACGTGGCGGTGCGCAGCCAGCAGCGAGTGCTCGATCACGTGGCGCAGCAGTTCCGCCCGGGGCAACTCGCTCGCATCGAGGTGCCGCCACTCGGAGAGCAAGCGGCGCGCTTCAGCCTCGTCGCCGCGGTCGAGCGCATCACGGATGTCGGTGAAGTAGTGGCTGAACTGGCGGAAGCCGAGCGTGAGGTACAGCAC
>JBDTVC010000135.1:0-13305 GCA_040007475.1 Burkholderiales bacterium | reverse complement strand
GGCCGACGAAGGTCGGCGGCGCATCGGGCACGCCGCGCTCGACCTGCCAGTCCTTGGCGACCAGCCCGAGGCCGGCCGCGAGCACGACCAGCAGGAACAGCACGACGATCACCAGCGAGGTCATGCCGACCTTGTCGGTTCGAAAGCGTGTCGCCGCGGCGGACCACACGCCCCTGGCGCGTGCCGCGCTGGGCGTGAGTTGAGGGCTGACCAGCACCGAGCTCATTTGAGCACCACCCGTGGATCGACGATCTTGTAGAGCACATCGGTGATCAGGTTGACCACCATCGTGATGACGGCGATGTAGACCGCGAAGGCCTGGATGACGGGGTAGTCGCTGCGGTTCACCGCCAGCAGGATCTCGCGACCCAGCCCCGGGATCGAGAAGAACACCTCGATCAGGAACGCGCCGACGAAGATGCCCGGCAGGCTCACCGCCACATTGGTGAGGATCGGGATCATCGCGTTGCGCAGCACGTGCTTGAGCAGCACGGTGCGCTCGGTCATGCCTTTGGCGCGCGCGGTGCGCACGTAGTCGTGGCCGATCTCGTCGAGGAAGAAGGTGCGGTACAGCCGCGTCGTCGGCGCGAGCGAGACCGCGACCGCGAGCAGCACCGGCAGCGGCGCGTACACGCGCAGGTTGGTCCAGACGCTGTCGCTCCAGCCCTGCACGGGGAACAGGCCGAGCTGGAACGCGAACACGTACTGGCCGACGATCACGTAGACCAGGAACGAGATCGAGAGGGCCACGGTGGTGAGCACCATGATCGCGCGGTCGGTCAGCGAGCCGCGCACGTAGGCCACGCCGATCGCGAACGGGATCGCCAGCACGGTCTCGAGGATCAGGATCGGCGTCATCACCGTCAGCGTGGCCGGCAGGCGCGTCGCGAACAGGTTGCTGACCGCCTCGCTGGTCGCCCAGCTCTTGCCCCAGTCGAAGGTGACGATCTGCTTCAGGAAGATGCCGAACTGCACCCACAGCGGCTGGTTCAGTCCGAGCTGTTCGCGGATCGAATCGACCTGCGCGGTGGTGGCGTTCAACCCGCCGAGAATCTCGGCGGGATCGCCGCCGAAGCCTTTGAACAGCAGGAAAACCAGCAGCACGACCCCGAACAGTGTCGGGATCATTTGCCACAGGCGTCGGATCAGGTAGGCCGCCATGGCAGGGCACACTCCTCATTCAGTCAAGTCGGGCGCCGCGGCTGCGCGCCCGTTCGTGGCGGGCTGCAACCCCGCGTCGCAAGCGGAGGCGAGTCTAGGGCCTGAACGGTACCGACCTCCCCCGCGTTTGCCCTCTTTTTCACGCGCACGCCGGGCACGCAATTCGCGTGCCCCTGCCGGAACCATAGTGCTTGCACCGGGGTCGACGGGGCACGGCTGCCTCTAGACTCGCGCCTTTGCTTCGTCTTGGCTCACCGGTCGAGGCCAAGACCTGTTCGTGATCCCACAAGGAACGCTTTCGATGCTCTCTGCCCTGCGCGTCGCGCTCTGCGGCGCCGCCCTGATCGTCGGCGTGGCCGCGCATGGCGCGGCGCCCGAGAAGGTGCTCCGCTATTCGCTGCGCTCGGCCGAGACCGGCTTCGACCCGGCACAGATCTCCGACCTGTACTCGAGCCTGATGGCGGCGAACATGTTCGACGCGCTGTACCAGTACGCGTTCCTCGCCCGCCCGGTTCGCCTGCAGCCCAACACGGCCGCTGCGTTGCCCGAGACCTCGGCCGACTTCAAGAGCTTCACGATCCGTGTGCGGCCCGGCATCTACTTCAACGATGACCCGGCGTTCAAGGGCAAGAAGCGCGAGCTCGTCGCGGCCGACTACGTCTACTCGATCAAGCGCCACTTCGACCCGCGCTGGAAGAGCCCGCGCCTGTCGGGCTTCCAGAACGACCACATCATCGGCCTCGACGAACTGCGCCAGGCCGCGCTGAAGACCGGGCAACCGTTCGACTACGACCGCGAGATCGAGGGCATCCGCGCGCTCGACCGCTACACGATCCAGTTCAAGCTTTCGCGGCCGAACCCGCGCTTCGCCGACGAATTGAGCGACCCGGCCGTCGCCGGCGCGGTGGCGCGCGAGGTCGTCGAAGCCTACGGCGACAAGATCATGGAGCACCCGGTCGGCACCGGCCCGTACCGGCTCGCGACCTGGCGCCGCAGCTCGCTGATCACCTTCGACAAGAACCCGAGCTACCGCGACGAGTTCTACAACGAAGAGGCGCCGGCGGACGACCCGCTGGCGCAAGCCGCGGTCGCGAAGCTCAAGGGCCGCAAGCTGCCGATGATCGACCGCATCGAGATCAGCATCATCGAGCAGCCGCAGCCGCGCTGGCTCGCGTTCGTGAACCGCGAGATGGACGTGATCTGGCAGGTGCCCGAGGATTTCACCTACACCGCGATCCCCAACGGCCAGGTCGCCCCGAACCTCGCGAAGCAAGGCATCTATCAGGTGCGCTACCTGCGCAATGACGTGTCGCTGTCGTACTTCTCGATGGACAGCCCGGTCGTCGGCGGCTACACGCCCGAGAAGGTCGCGCTGCGCCGCGCGATCTCGCTGGCCGTGGACGTGGAGCGCGAGATCCACGACGTTCGCCGCGGCCAGGCGGTGGTCGCGCAGTCGATTGTCGCGCCAGGGCTGTGGGGCTACGACGCCGCCTTCAAGAGCGAGATGGGCGAGTTCAGCCGCGCCAAGGCGCAGGCGCTGCTCGACCTCTACGGCTACACCGACCGCGACGGCGACGGGTGGCGCGAGCAGCCCGACGGCTCGCCGCTCGTGATCGAGTACTTCACGCAGCCCGATGACCTGAGTCGCCAGCTGATCACGCAGTGGAAGAAGAACATGGATGCGATCGGTATCCGCATCGTGTTCCGCACCGCGCAGTGGCCCGAGAACATGAAGGGCGCACGTGTCGGCAAGCTGATGATGTGGGGCCTGGGCTACACGGCCGGCCCGGACGGCGAAGGCTTTCTCGAACTCGGCTACAGCGGCAGCAAGGGGCAGGCGAACTACGCGCGCTTCGAGCTGGCCGAGTACGACCGGCTGTTCGAGCTGCAGCGCACGCTGCCCGACGGCCCCGAACGCATGCAGGCGATGACCGACATGAAGGAGCTGCTGGTCGCCTACATGCCCTACAAGGCGCACGTGCACCGCATCTGGACCGACCTCGCGCAACCCTGGGTGATCGGCTACCACCGCAACCTGTTCGTCGCCGAGTTCTGGCGCTATGTCGATGTCGACATGGGCGAGCGCGCCCGGCGCCTGAAGTGATGCGCCGGCTCGCTGCGCTGCTGCTCGCGCTGGCGCTCGGCGCGCACGCCGAAATGCCGCCGAAGAAGGTGCTGCGCTATGCGTTCGAGGTGGCCGAGACCAGCCTCGACCCGGCCAAGGTCAACGACCTGTATTCGCGCACGCTGACGCCGCACGTCTTCGAGGGCCTGTACCAGTACGACCACCTCGCGCGGCCGATCAAGATCAAGCCACTCACGGCCGACGGCGAACCGCAGATGTCGGCCGACTTCCGCATCTGGACGATCAAGGTCAAGCCCGGCACTTACTTCGCCGACGACCCGGCGTTCAAGGGCCAGCGCCGCGAGCTCGTCGCGCAGGACTACGTCTACGCCTTCAAGCGCTTCGCCGACCCGGCGAACAAGAGCCCGGTGTGGTCCGAGGTCGAGTCGACGCGGCTGGTCGGCCTGAACGAGCTTCGTCAGGCCGCGATCGACGGCAAGCGCCCGTTCGACTACGACCGCGAGATCGACGGCGTGCGCGCGCTGGATCGCTACACGCTGCAGTTCCGGCTCGCCGAGCCGCGCCCGCGCTTTTACGAGGCGCTGGCCGGCAGCGACCTGTTCGGCGCCGTCGCGCGCGAGGTGATCGAGTTCTACGGCAACGAGGCCGATTCGCACCCGGTCGGCACCGGGCCGTTCAAGCTGGTGCAGTGGCGGCGCAGCTCCTTCATCGCGTTCGAGCGCAACCCCGGCTACCGCGAGCGCTATTACGACGCCGAGCCCGCCGCGGACGATGCCGAAGGCCAGGCGCTGCTCGCACGCTTCAAGGGCCGGCGGCTGCCGATGGTCGACCGGGTCGAGATCTCGATCATCGAGGAAGAGCAGCCGCGTTGGCTCGCGTTCGTCAACAACGAGGCCGACCTCGAGTTCGAGATGGGCTTCCAGTTCATTCCCGAGGCGATGCCCAACGGCCGCGTCGCGCCGAACCTCGCGAAGCGCGGCATCAAGGGCTACCAGAACCTGGAGCCGACGGTCTACTGCGCGTTCTTCAACATGGAGGACCCGGTCGTCGGCGGCTACGCGGCCGTCAATATCGCGCTGCGCCGTGCGATCGGGCTGTCGTTCGACAACCGCACGCTGATCGCCTACGCCTACAACTACCAGGGCCAGGTTGCGCAGACGCCGCTGATCCCGCACACGCTGGGCTTCGACCCGAACTACCGCAGCGAATTCGGCGTGTACGACCCGGCGCGCGCGAAGGCGCTGCTCGACCTGTACGGCTATGTGGACCGCGACGGCGATGGCTGGCGCGAGATGCCCGACGGCAAGCCGCTGGTGCTGAAGATCAACATGCAGACCGACCAGCGCTCGCGCAAGATCGCTGAGATGATGGACCGCAACCTGCGCGCCGTCGGCATCCGCAGCGAGTCCATTGCCGCGCAGTGGCCCGAGAACCTGAAGGCTGCGCGTGCCGGCAAGCTGCAGATGTGGACGGTGGGGAACCAGGCCGACGCGCCCGACTCGATCGGCGCGCTCGCGCGCTACGACAGCCGGCAGATCGGCGGCCAGAACATGGCGCGGTTCAAGATGCCGGCGTTCGACGCGCTCTACGATCGGGCCAGCGCCATCCCCGACGGCCCGGAGCGCGCCGCGCTGTTCGCGCAGGCGCAGAAGCTCGCGCTCGCCTACATGCCCTACAAGTACACCCTGAACCGCGTATCGACCGACATGACGCAACCGTGGCTGATCGGCTACCGACACCCGGTGTTCTGGACCGACTGGTGGCAGTACGTGGACATCGACACCGCCGAACATGATCGACGCCTGAAATGAGACGACTGATGTGCATCAAGACGCTGATTGGCGCCTGCCTGCTGGCCGCGCTGATGGCCCATGCGCAGGCGCCGGCGAAGAAGGTGCTGCGCTACGCCTTCGAAGTGGCCGAGACGAGCCTCGACCCGGTCAAGCTCAACGACCTGTACTCGCGCACGTTGACCGCGCATGTGTTCGAGGGCCTTTACACCTACGATCACCTCGCGCGGCCGGTCAAGATCAAGCCGCTGGTGGCCGACGGCATGCCGCAGACCTCGGGCGACTTTCGCGTCTGGACGATCAGGATCAAGCCCGGTATCCATTTCGCTGACGACCCGGCGTTCAAGGGAGCGAAGCGCGAGCTCGTCGCGCAGGATTTCGTCTACACGTTCAAGCGCTACGCCGACCCGGCGAACAAAGCGCCGTCGTGGACCAGCATGGAAGCCGAGGGCATCGTCGGCCTGTCCGCATTGCGCAAGCAGGCGATCGACGACAAGAAGCCGTTCGACTACGAGCGCGAGATCGAAGGCGTGCGGGCGCTGGACCGCTACACCGTCCAGTTCAAGCTCGCGGAGCCTCGCCCGCGCTTCATCGAGACGCTGGCCGGTGGCGACATCGGCGCGGTCGCACGCGAGGTCGTCGCGTTCTATGGCGAACAGGTCGAGGCGCATCCGGTCGGCACCGGGCCATTCAAGCTGGTGCAGTGGCGGCGCAGCTCGTTCATCGCGTTCGAGCGCAACCCCGGCTACCGCGAGCGCTATTACGACGCCGAGCCCGCGGCCGACGATGCCGAAGGCCAGGCCCTGCTCGCACGCTTCAAGGGCCGGCGGTTGCCGATGGTCGACCGGGTCGAGATCTCGATCATCGAAGAGGAGCAGCCGCGCTGGCTGTCATTCGTCAACGGCGAGGCCGATCTGGCCTACCGCGTCGGCTATCAGTTCGTGAACCAGGCGATGCCGAACGGCCGCGTCGCGCCGAACCTGACGAAGCGCGGCATCCGCGGCTACCGCATCGTCGAGCCGGCGGGCAACTCGTACCTGTTCAACATGGACGACCCGACCGTCGGCGGCTACGGCCCCGAGCGTGTGGCGCTGCGCCGCGCGATCGGGCTGGGCATGGACGCGCGGCGCGTGATCGACTACGCGTACAGCGGGCAGGGCGTCGTTGCGAACGGCCCGCTGCTGCCGTGGACGAGTGCTTTCGACCCGGCGTTCAGGAGCGAATTCGGCCAGTACGACCCGGCGCGTGCGAAGGCGCTGCTCGACCTCTACGGCTACAAGGATGTCGACGGTGACGGCTGGCGCGAGATGCCCGACGGCTCGCCGCTGGTGCTCAAGGTCAACACCCAGGCCGATCAACGCTCGCGCAAGATCGCGGAGGTGATGAACAAGAACGTGACGGTGCTCGGCATCCGCTCGGAGCTCGTGGTCGCGCAGTGGCCCGAGAACCTGAAGGCGGCGCGATCCGGCAAGTATCAGGTCTGGTATGTCGGCCAATATGCGGCGGCGCTCGACTCGAGCCAGTCGCTTCAGCGGTTCGACAGCCGCCAGATCGGCGGGCAGAACATGGCGCGCTTCAAGAACCCGCAGGTCGATGCGCTGTACGACCGCGTGAAACTGCTGCCCGACGGGCCGGAGCGGGCCGCGGCCTTCATCGAGATCCAGAAGATCGCGCTGGCGTACATGCCCTACAAGTTCACGCTCAACCGGCTCTCGGTCGACATGAGCTACCCGCAGGTCATCGGCTACCGCCGGCCCTTGTTCTGGCTCGATTTCTGGCAGTACCTGGACATCGACGACTCAAAGCGGCCAGCACGATGATCGACCGACGCACCTGGACCGCCGCCGCACTGGGCAGCATCGCGCTGCCGGGCGTTAGCCGCGCTGCCGCCGGGCCGAGCAGCGGCAATATCGTGCGCGTGCCGTTCCTCGTCGCCGAGACCGGCTTCGACGCCGTGCGTGTGAGCGACCTGTACTCGCTCACGGTGGTCTCGCACATGTTCGAGGCCCTGTACCGTTTCGACCCGCTGGCCGTGCCGGTGAAAGTGCGCACGCTCACCGCGGCGGCGCTGCCCGAGGTGTCGGCCGACTTTCGCGTCTGGACGATCCGCCTGCAACCCGGGATCCATTTCGCCGACGATCCGGCGTTCAAGGGCCGGCGCCGCGAGCTCGTCGCCGAAGACTACGTCTACACGCTCAAGCGCTACTTCGATCCGGCGACGCGCAGCCCGGGCTACTCGTCGCTCGCGCTGGAGGGCATCATCGGCCTCGACGAGCTGCGCGCCAAGGCGCTGAAAGACAAGGCACCGTTCGACTACGACACGCCGGTCGAAGGCCTGCGTACGCTCGATCGATACACCCTGCAGTTCCGGCTCCGCGAGCCGCGCCCGCGCTTCCTGGAGACCAACCTCTGCAACTCGGGCGGCTACGGCGCGGTGGCACGCGAGGTGGTGGAGTTCTACGGGGACGCGATCGCCGAGCATCCGGTCGGCACGGGCCCGTACCGCCTCAAAAGCTGGCGCCGCAGCTCGCGAATCGTGCTCGAACGCAACCCGGGCTTTCGCGAGATGCTGTACGACGCCGAACCCAACGCCGATGACGCGCAGGGCCAGGCCTGGCTCGCGCGCTTCAAGGGGCGGCGCCTGCCGTTCAACGATGGCGTCGAGATCCAGGTGCTCGAGGAGGAGCAGGCGCGCTGGCTGTCGTTCCTCAATGCACAGGTCGACTTCGTGCGCGTGCCGGGCTCGTTCGCCGGGCACGCCGCACCGACCGGCACGCTGGCGCCTAACCTCGTCAAGCGTGGCATCGTCGCGCGCAAGTACGTCAACTCCGACTTCACGATGTCGTGGTTCAACATGGAGGACCCGGTCGTCGGTGGCTACACGCCGGAGAAGGTCGCGCTGCGTCGTGCCATCGGCCTGGCCTACAACATCGGTCGCGAGATCCACATCGCTAGGCGCGATCAGGCCATTCCGGCACAGGCGCCGATGCCGCCCGGCACCTTCGGCTACGACCCGGCCTACCGCAGCGAGAACAGCATCCACGATCCGGTGCGCGCGAAGGCGCTGCTCGACACCTACGGCTACCTCGACCGCGACGGCGATGGCTGGCGCGAGCTGCCCGATGGTTCGCCGCTGGTGCTGCAGATGGCCACGCAGGGTTCGCAGATCGAGCGCCAGTTCGACGAGGTCTGGCAGAAGAGCCTGGCCGCGGTCGGCCTGCGCATCAAGTTCAACGTCGCCCAGTGGCCCGAGAACTTGAAGGCAGCGCGTGTCGGCAAGCTGGCCATGTGGGCGCTCGGCTCGACCGCGAGCACGCCCGATGGGCAGCAGGCGCTGGCCTACATGTACGGCCCGGGCATCGGCAGCACGAACCTCGCGCGTTTCAAGATGCCGGCGTTCGACGCCATCTACGAGCGCCTGTCGCTGCTGCCCGATGGCCCGGAGCGCCAGGCGCTGTTCCTCGACGCCGCGAAACTGGTCACGGCCTACATGCCGTACAAGGTCCACGTGCACCGTGTCTACACCGACCTGAACCATCCGTGGTTGACCGGCTACCGCCAGAACCTGTTCCGCAACGAGTGCTGGCAGTTCATCGAGGTCGACGCCGCGATGCGCGACCGCATGACGGCCTGACTCGGTACTTGTCGCGTTGACGCCGCGGGCGTGCCCCGCACAATGCGCTCATGCTCGCACGCGATCACCTCATCACCCGCTACACCCGCTGGCTGGCCCAGTCGCGCGGCCTGCAGTTCGACACCACCACGACCGACGGCTACGACGCGCTGTGGCGCTGGTCGGTGACCGATCTCGATGCGTTCTGGGGTTCGATCTGGGAGTACTTCGGGATGCGTTCGCCGACGGCGTTCACGGCCGTGCTCGAGAACCCGGTGATGCCCGGCGCCCGCTGGTTCCCTGGAGCACACGTCAACTACGCCCAGCAGCTGTTCTCGCACGCCGATGCGTCGCACGCCGCGGGCCACCCGGCCATCGTGTTCCAGAACGAAGCGATGCGCGAGCGCCGCGAGATCCAGCAGATCGAGTGGCCCGAGCTGCGCCGCCAGGTCGCCTCGCTCGCCGCCGAACTGCGGCGGCTCGGCGTGCAGCGCGGCGACCGGGTCGTCGCGTTCCTGCCCAACATCCCGCAGACGGCGGTGGCGTTTCTCGCGACCGCGAGCCTCGGCGCGATCTGGTCGGTGTGCTCGCCCGACATGGGCCCGGTGGCGGTGCTCGACCGCTTCCGCCAGATCGAGCCCAAGGTGCTGATCGCGTGCGACGGCTACACCTACGGCGGCGTGGTGCACGATCGCATGAACGTGCTGCGCGGCCTGCTCGACGAATTGCCGGGCGTGATGGACGTCGTGCTGCTGCGCTACCAGAACCCGGACGCCGACCCGACACGGCTGGCCGCCCCGCACCGCACGCTGCACGACTTCACCCGGCTCACCGGGCGCGATCTGGCGCTGGCGCCGGATTGGGTTCCGTTCGACCACCCGTTGTGGATCGTCTACTCGAGCGGCACCACCGGCCTGCCCAAGGCCATCGTGCACGGCCACGGCGGCGTGATGGTCGAGGCGTTGAAGGCCAACGCGCTGCACCACGATGTTGGCCCCAGTGTCGACACCGGCGACCGCTACCACTGGTACAGCGCGACCGGCTGGATCATGTGGAACTCGCAGCTGGGCGCGCTGCTCGGCGGCACCACGATCTGCATGTACGACGGCAATCCGGGTGGCGCGATCAAGGAGCCCGACCTGGCGACGCTGTGGCGCTTCGTCGCCGACACCGGCGTGACCTTCTTCGGCGCCGGCGCGGCCTTCTTCGCGAACTGCGAGAAGGCCGGCCTCGAACCCGCCAAGGCCGCCGACCTGTCGAAGCTGCGTGCGATCGGGGCGACCGGCTCACCGCTGTCCGGCGAGTCGTACCAGTGGATCTACGACCACGTGCCCGAGGTCGACGGCCCGAATGGCAAGGAGCGCATCTGGCTCGAGCCGATCTCGGGCGGCACCGACTTCGCCGGCGTCTTCGTCGCCGGCATGCGCACGCTGCCGGTCGTGATCGGCGAGATGCAATGCCGCTGCCTGGGTGCCGACGTGCACGCCTGGGACGAGCAGGGCCGTGACCTGGTCGACGCGGTCGGCGAGCTCGTCTGCGCGAAGCCGATGCCGTCGATGCCGCTCTACTTCTGGGGCGACACGACAGGCCAGCGCTACCGGGACAGCTACTTCGACATGTACCCCGGAGGGGATGGAAAGCCTGCGGCTTGGCGCCACGGCGACTGGGTCAGGATCACACCACGCGGCGGCGCGATCATCTACGGCCGCAGCGACGCGACGATCAACCGCCACGGCATCCGCATGGGCACGGCCGAGCTCTACAGCGCGGTCGAGACGATCCCCGAGGTGCTCGACAGCCTGGTCGTCGATCTGGAGTACCTCGGCCAGGAGAGCTACATGCCGCTGTTCGTCGTGCTGCGCGAAGGCGTCACCCTGGATGCCGAGTTGACGAAGAAGCTCAAGGCCTCGATCAAGTCGGCGCTGTCGGCGCGCCATGTGCCGAACGAGATCTTCCAGGTCGAGGCCGTGCCGCGCACGCTGTCGGGCAAGAAGATGGAGCTGCCGGTGAAGAAGCTGCTGATGGGCACGCCGGCCGATCAGGTGTTCAAGCTCGACGCGATGGCCAACGCGGGTTGCGTCGAGTGGTTCAAGGCCTTCGCAGCGAAGCGCGCGGCGGCAGGCTAGAGGGGGAGCTCGGTGAAGTAGCGCCCGCCGTGGAAGATCAGCGGCGGCGACCCGGGCTGCCAGGTGCAGCGCTCGACCTCGCCGACGAAGATGACATGGTCGCCCTCTTCGTACTGGCTGCGGTTGAAGCACTCGAACACCGCTGCGGCGCCCGCGAGCACCGGGGCGCCCCCGGCGCCTTCGTGAAACGGCACGTCGGCGAAACGATCGGCCGTCTTGCTGGCGAAGCGCTCGGCCAGCACGTGCTGCTCGGCGGCGAGGATGTTGATCGCGTAGTGCGACCCGCGCTCGAACACCGGCATCGAACCCGCCTTGCGCGACAGGCTCCACAGCACCAGCGGCGGGTCCAGCGAGACCGAGTTGAAGGAGTTCGCGGTCAGGCCCACGAGCGAGCCGTCCGGGCGCCGGGCGGTGACGACGGTCACGCCGGTCGCGAACATGCCCAGCGCCGCGCGGAAGTCGGGCGTCGAGAAGCTGGGTGCGAGGGCGCGAAGAGCATTGCTCATGGGCGCATTGTCCCGGATTCGCGCGGCGCCGGTACGCCGCGCGCGGGGTCAGGACGAACGGCTGATCGTGCCGTTTGCCACGTCCCTAGAATGCGCGCATGACTTCTCCGGCCGGCCGTGCGGCCACGACACGACGCTTCGACGCGGGCGCGCTGCACCGCCTGGTCGTCGCGACGCTGCTCGGCTTCGCGTCCGGGTTGCCGCTGGCGCTCACCGGCCAGTCGATGCAGGCATGGCTGGGCACCGAGGGCGTCGGCGTCGCGACGATCGGCCTGCTGAGCATCGTCGGCCTGCCCTACACGTTCAAGTTCCTGTGGGCGCCGCTGATGGACCGGTTCGAGCTGCCGTGGCTCGGCCGCCGTCGGGGCTGGATCGTGCTGACGCAGCTGCTGCTCGCCGTGGCGCTGTGGATGCTGGCCAGCACCTCGCCGGGCCAGGCGACGCGCACGTTCGCGCTGCTTGCGGCACTCGTCGCGTTCGTCTCGGCCTCGCAGGACGTGGTCATCGACGCATACCGGACCAACCTGCTCCCGCCGCACGAGCGCGGCCTGGGCTCGTCGCTGTTCGTGATGGGCTATCGCATGGCGATGATCCTGTCCGGCGGCATCGCCTTCATCTGGGTCGACCCGACGCAAGGCGGCGCGTGGACGTGGCCCGAGGTCTACCGCTTCATGGCGTGGCTGATGGTCGGCGCGGCCGTCGTCACGGCGGTGTTCGTGCCGCGCCTGAAGCATGCCGACGCACCGACCAGCGTGGCGCGGCAGGACCTGATCGGCTTCGTCGCGGTGCTCGCCGCGGTCGCGGTCGGCTTCGTCGCCAGCGAGCGCTTCGGCCCGCCGCTGGCGCAGGCCGTGCTCACCCCGCTGTTCTCGGGCACCGGCGTGTCGGCCGCGCTGCAGAAGAAGTGGATGGACCTGCTCGCGTTGATGCTGGGGCTGGCCTTCACCTTGCCGCTCGCGGCATGGGCCGCGCGCAAGGCGCGCTTCGAGACGCTGCTCGGCGGCCTGCGCAGCTACTTCGTGCTGCCGGGCGCGTGGCCGTTCCTCGGCTTCATCGTGCTCTACAAGCTCGGCGACGCGTTCGCGCTCTCGCTGATGACGCCGTTCCTGCTGCAGGCGATGGCGTACACCACCGCCGAGGTCGGCGTCGTGAACAAGGTCATCGGCCTGTGGCTGACGATCGGCGGCGCGCTGATCGGCGGCGCGCTGATGCTGCGGCTCGGGTTGTGGCGATCGCTGATGCTGTTCGGCTTCCTGCAGGGCATCAGCAACCTCGGCTTCTGGTGGCTCGCCGAGCACGGCCGCGGCCTGCTGCCCGGGCTCACCGTGCCGGCGTTCGACTGGGGCTTCGTGAAGCTCGCGCACGCGACGCCGGTCGACGGCGGTCTGCTGCTCGTGGTGGCCGCCGAGAACCTCACCGGCGGCATGGGCACGGCCGCGTTCCTGGCGTTCCTGATGAGCCTGTGCAACCAGCGTTTCACCGCGACGCAGTTCGCGCTGCTCAGCGCGTTCGCATCGGTCGGGCGCGTCTGGGTCGGGCCGCTCGCGGGCGTCACGGCGGAGTCGATCGGCTGGCCGGCATTCTTCATCGTCGCCACGGTGTTGTCGGTGCCGGCGCTGGTGATGCTGTGGTGGCTGCGCGCACCGGTGCGCGCGCTGGAGGTCGACACGAAGGCGGCCGCTGAGGGATGATGCAGCGCATGGAACCGAGCCCGATCCAACATCTCGTGCACTGCCGTTGCGCGCTGCACGGGCGGCGTCTGTTCACCGGCGGGTTGCTCGCCGCCGGCACGGCGCTCGCGCTGCCGACCTGGGCGCGCGAGGGCGTGGACGTGGGCCCGCGCTCGAGCTTCTCGAAGATCGTCTCGGCCGACCAGATCGAGCAGGCCGCGGGCCAGCAGTACCGCCAGATGCAGCAGCAGGCGACGCAGAAAAGCGCGCTGGCGCCGTCGAACCACCCGCAGGTGATCCGCCTGCGCGCGATCGCGCAGCGGCTGATCCCGTTCACCTACGAGTGGAACGAA
>JBDTVC010000134.1:0-13349 GCA_040007475.1 Burkholderiales bacterium | reverse complement strand
CCGGTAAAACGACATTCATCTTGGCCGGTTGGACGGGGATGAATGTCGTTGTTTAACGGGTCATGGGTGGGGCTCCTTGGGCTGTTTGTCGTTATCGCTGGCTGATGGACGCCGCCGGCTGGCCTTTTCGGCTTCGCGCTGGGTCTTCTGGTTGCGCTCGGCTGCCTTGCCCCGGTAACTCTCGACGTTGTGCAGCTCGAAGATCGTCGAGTGATGGACCAGGCGGTCGATGGCGGCCACCGTCATGCCCGGGTCGGGGAACACGTCGGTCCAGCCCGAGAATGGTTGGTTGGCGGTGATGAGAATGCTGCGCCGCTCATAGCGTTCGGCGATCAGTTCGAACAACACGCTGGTTTCGGCCTGGTCCTTTCGGACGTAGGAGATGTCGTCAAGGATCAGTAGGTCGTAGCGGTCGAGCTTTGCCAGGGCCTGCGGCAGTTGCAGGGCCTGACGGGCCGCCTGAAGGCGCTGCACCAGCTCGCTCGTGCGCATGTACAGCACCCGGTAGCCGGCGTCGATCAGCGCGTGGCCGATGCCACATCCCAGATGGCTCTTGCCGACCCCGGGTGGTCCGAAGATCAGGCAAGTGGCGCCCTTGTCGATCCACGCGTTGCCGCTGGCCAGCGCCATCACATGGGCCTTGGACAGCATCGGCACCTCAGCGAACTCGAAGCTGGCCAGCGTCTTGGCCGCATCAAGCTGTGACTCGTCGCGATGACGCTGGAGGCGCCGCATGGCGCGCTCGGCGATCTCGTGCTCGAGCAGCGCGCCCAGGAAGCGTCCCGCCGGCCATCCCTCCTTGTCCGAGCGCTCGGCGAACTCCGACCAGAGTCGCCCGATCGTGGGTAGACGCAACTCGCCCAACATCAACGCGTTGCGGCCGGGCTCGTGAGAGGCCGCGTTCATGCCGGCACCTCTTCGAGCGTGATGGCTCGCCCGCTCGGCAGCAGCACGTCATACCGGCTCGCCGGCGGGATCTGCACCGTGATCGCGGGCACCGCCGTCTTGCGTGGGACCAACTCATCGCGAAGCCGCTTCACGTCGGGCAACTGCCCGATCGCCAGCAGCACCTCGAGCCGCTGGGCCAGTACCGCCTCCACGCCGTCGTGGGCGGCCATGTCCAGAAGCGCGACGATGGTCTGGCACGCCTGGCGCCGGGTGAGCTTGCTGTCGAGCTGCTCCCAGGTGCGGCGGTAGGCCTCGCGCGGGAACAGCGCGTCGCGGAACACCAGACCCTTGAAGGCCTGAGGCTTGCGCTTGAGCGCCTCGATGAAGTGCCGGTAGTCGATCACACGGCCGCGCCCGTTGATGGATGAGCGTACGCCGCGCGCCAGTGTGAGCACGAGCGCGCCCGACAGGTAGCAGTCCAGTCGGTCGCTGTAGAGCCTGACCTTCAGGGTGTGCCCAATCAGGCGCGACGGAGCGCTGTAGAGAATCGCGCGCACGGTGAAGGTACCGCAACGCGTGACGCGGGCCTCTTCCTCGACGAAGTCGGTGGTGCGCCGGATCGGCAGATCCTGCAGCTGCGCACGCTCGATGCGGAACGCCGCCGCGTTGCGCCGGTTGCGCCGCATCACGACCTCGCGCACGAAGCTCTCGTAGGCGGCTCGGTCGTCGAAGTCGCGATGCCCGCGCAGCAGCAAGGCCTGCTCGAGCGCTTCCTTCAGGTAACGGTGCGACGACTCGACGCTGCCGTTCTCGTGGCCCAAGCCGCGGTTGTTGCGCGTGGCGGCCATGCCGTAGTGATCGAGCAGCGACGTGTAGCGCACCGTGAAGTCATCCTCCTCGGTCAGGTTCTTGAACGCCGCCGACAGGCTGTCGGAGCGGTGCTCCTGGGGAACACCGCCGGCCTGCCACACAGCGTTCTGCAGCCCCTTGGACAGCGCCTCGAAGCTCTCCCCACCCTCGACTACCTCCACGTGTTCCCAGCGCGAGAAGGCCAGCACGAAGTGGTACAGGATGTGCGCGAACGCGGCCCCTGCGATCGTGACGAGCAACTCGCTCACCGAGGTGAAGTCCGACAGGCCGCGATGCCCCGGCGCATAGACCTGCGGGAAGAACACCTCCTTGGACGGGCCTTCCAGGGCTCGCCACTGGCGGATGTGGCGTTGCAGGGTGCGCAGCATGCCGTCGGGGAAGCGCTCGGGGTGATCGTCCTGCAGCTTGCGCAGCAAGGTGACGGCCATCAACTTCGGCGCGCTCTTGAGCAGCGGCACGATCTCGGTGTCCCAGACATCAATGAATGGGTCGACGCGCGAGCGCCAGTAGCGACGAGGGGTCTGTGACGGCAACACGACCGCCGTGTCGATGCGGCGCGCGCTGCGGGCGCTGATACCAGCCTTGGCTGCGGCCAGGTCCTGTGACTTGTTCTTCCGGTGATTCATGTAGAGGCGTACCTGCTGATCGGTGATTCGGGTACCTGGCACTGGGCCGACCTCTTCTTGAGACCTAAGCCCACCAGTCTGAACCCCACCAACCCGGCGCCGCCGGTGGCTCGTCGTCTACGGCGGCTACGCCGCCTTCGACTCCTCACCACCGGCCATCATGTTTGTCGTTCCACCGGCCAAGATGATTGTCGCGCCCCAGTCATGAACGTCCCATGGCCGACCGCATGGAAACACTGGTGAACGTGGTAGCGCTGCATTCTTCCCCCTCAAGTTGAGGGCACGGTACATCAAGAAGCCTCGTCCTCGACCATGACATCGAACATCGCCGTGCGACCTGGAGGTCGCTAGGAAGGGTGCCACAGCGCTGGAACATGAAGCCTGCGTCGTCAGTTTTCAGATGTCTCCGAATCTGGAGGGATCGTTCTTCTCATCTCGCCGGCAAGGGACAAGGCCGCGTTGGCAAAACTCTCCAGCCTGTCGATTCGGTCGAGCATGGTTTGCCGCTGGGCCGCCTCCTGCCGCTTCAATAGCCCTTCGACGGCGAACCTGGCAATCCGTAGCTCAACGGTGGTGTCCAGGTTGCCTTTGAACGCCTCTTCCAGCCACGGCTTGACAAGGTCGACAGATCGCTCGGCTGCCGCACCAAGCGCGTGACGGATCAACTCTCTGGCCGCGTGATCTATGCCGATCGCGAACTCGAAGAGCTTCCTCTCGTCGTCCGTAGCGCCTTCAAGCTCTTCGCTGGTCGGTCGACGGGTGAAAAACCGGAGCTCATCCGACCCGTCCACGCCCAACGAATTGAGGGTGCGCAGCAGAGGGTCTAGTTCCCGCAGTGGTCGCATGTAAGGGGGCAACGTGTAGCGGTGCGCCCAAAGCTTCAGGATCACATCAACGCACTCTGCTGTGGCGGCATCCCTCGTCGTCTCAGGCGCTTGCTCGGCAGCCAAGATCTTCTCAGCGATCAGGTGAGACATCCACTGCGCAGTGACATCGTTGCTCAGTTCCAGCCCGGCAACGATCCTCTTGCCAAGCTCGATGACTGCCTTAGAGCGATCGAGTGATTCCATCATGTCCGATCAGGTAGTACCGGTTGTACGGGTAGTTGTAGAAGCTGTAGTCATCTTTGCCGGTCTCGTCCTTGGGCGGCTTGCGGCGGACGATGACGCGAACGATGAGGGAAGAATCCGGGCGCCCCTCCAACAACGCGCTGATGAACTTGTTGTCAGCGCTGAGGCGGGTGCCGGTCAGGACGCCGCGCTCTTCACCATAGCCTGTGCTGCGCGACCAGGTCTCGCTCCTCAAGGTGCCCCCGGCTGGCAGCGTCCAAGATCTCGCATCGGGATCAGTCGTTGGAGTCAGGAGGTCAAGAACCTCCTGGCAAGGGCGGGGACCCGGGCTGCTGATCGTGCCGGCCCAAGGGTCAAATTCGTCGAGCCTCAAAGAATCACTGCCCGTCGCGACCCAACCAAACATCCTCATCTCAGCGTCATCGGCTTTCTCTCCGTAGTCGACGTGATCTGCATCTGGAAGGTAGATTTCTCCGGGGTCAGGGCTGGTCTGGAGGGCAGCCAAAAGCGTCGCCGCGTGCCGTGAGGGAACCAGCACCGACCCCACCGACACCGTTTCGCCGTTGGCTGACTCTGAGGTCGTCCAATGGCCCCACAGGGCAGTCATGCTGTCGTCCGTTGTCAGTTGGTCATCCAGGTACTGCCTGCTGACTCGCCAGCACCACGAGGCGTCAGATCGTTCGCTGCTCGTGGGGGCGTCCTTTAGGATTTCAGGATCACGCCGTTCCGCAAGCCAGCGGTTGTCTTTGTGAGTGAGCAACTGTCCGCTCAACCAGTCATCAAACGGATTCTCGTCCTCGTCCACGCGCCGGCGTACAGGTTTGGTCTCCAAGAGGTTCCCAGCGACAAACATCATGGCGTGATAGGACTGATAGACCACGCCGTCCTCCACCTCCGGCATGCTGCTGTGCCTGTAGGTTGTCTCCTTTCCTCGAAAGAGGCCCCGCTTGTAACGCTGATCATCATGGCGACGGTGCCCAAGCGACAGGCGACCGCGCAAGACAGCCATCGCTCGCCGTTCGATGGAATGCTCGCTCAGCCCGAAGACACGGCCCAATGGTGCGAACCAATACGGGCCGATATCGATGCCGAAGAAGTACCTGTCATCGTCGTCTACGGACTCACCGCCCGAGGGCTGGTCATCAAGAACTTCGTACTCGCCTCGGTCGAAGATCTGCGTTGGCAATCCAGGCTGGTTGGCGCTGTTCGCGACATCGAGCAAGTCTTGTGGTAATGCGCTGACTTCGTTCAGTCTCCTCAGTGTGCCCGTAGCAAAATGTCGAATGACGACATGTTGCTCCCTCGCGGCGGCGTCTAGAAAGGCAAGGAAGGGCGCGAGGGCACGAGGTGCGTCCATCGCGCCTCGTGCCAACGCAAGGCAGAGCCATTGGCGAGCATGCCACTCGTAGAACAACAGTCCGCGGTCGACGAAGGGCTGGGGGTCGGCGTTGAGCGCCCGAGCAGCCAGCGCGGACAACAGCGGCTGCCAATCGAGTTCAAGGCAAATGCGGACGCAGTGGGCATGCTCCCACCGTTCGGTGGTGGACGGACGCGCTAGACCTGCCCACAGATAGCCAGCCAAGGCCTCCTCGCAAGACGAAGGTGGCGCGAGCGAGTCGTTCCACGGGCCATCGCCATCCTCTCCCTCAAGAACTTCTTCGAGCAAGTCGAAGCCGAAGTTCAGCACCTCATCGGCTTCGTCGCTGGTCAGGCGGCGCGCGAGTGGATCCACCAGGTGGAACAGGTCTTCGGCATCAAGCGTGTCGAACTGCGATAGATACCCTTTGATCCGGGCTGATGCGATGTCTTTCTCTAAGACGATGCCTTCTGCATAGAGCCCATCAAATGGGCCCTCATGACCCCAGCCGCGGCGTCCGACGCGGTTGGGTTCTTCCGTGGCCACCGATAGGGCTGCCTTCCTGAGTTCGCCGCGAACGGACTGGAGTCGCTTGCTCGGCTCGGGGAGGTGCCTGATGACGTCCATGAAGCTGAACACGCTGAACTCGTCATCCGACTGGATCGCACGGAGGTACCCATCGATCTCCGACAGCGCCGCGCGCCTACAGCCTTGCTCATAGAACTCGCGGATGTACGAGCGATGGTCAACCTTCTTCAGCGATCGTCTTGCCGTGAGGACCGCAGCTGTGTCGCGGAGATCGACCCCGCTGAAGACAGCATCCCAGTCAGGCGCCTGGATCTCTCTGTGCGCGGGTGTCCACGGCGCAGGAGCCGTCGATACCGTTGGGATGGCCGCCTTGGCTTCGGAGGCTCGAAGCAACCCGTCCAAATCTGGCAGTGACATCGCCAGCGAGTCAGCCAGCGCCTTGAGTTCACGCCAGGCGGATGCTTCGCAGGTTTGGATGCGGAGGAATCGGTACGCGATCTTTAGGATCAGTCGTTTTTGGTTGATGTCCGACTCTGCGTTGATGGCCGCTCTGGCGTCGCTGATGCGTTTCCACCCCCTCACGGTGCCGCTCAGGGCAACTGTGGCCATTGATGGCAGCAGCTTGTGGTCGATCAGGCTGTAGACCGCGGTTGGAAACAGCTCACCAGCAAAGCCAAACTCTCGATCCCGCCAGCGGCTCAAGATTGCGAGACTGGACGAGGGGCAGAGGCCAACCAAGCCCTGGACCAATCTCTCCCAGTCCATGTACTTGTCCCGGGCCATGCGCTCGTAGCTGAGCTCCGCGATACGCGCCAACCGGTACGCGGTCCGGGGCTTTGGTTTTCCCTGCCGATGCGCCGCGTCCGTGAGATCGAGGAACGTTGTCCATCGAGAGAGATGCTCTTCTCCTATCTTGCTAGCAATGTCGATTGCCTTGTCGAAATAAGCAGCCGCTTCCGACCTGCTCACGCAGAAGATGGCGCGGGCCAACTCCTTGAGGCTCCCGACGCGCGTCTCCGCATCGTCGCGCGATGTAGCGAGCTGATCAAACGCTCTGGAGCTCAGTTGCAGTGAGAGGTCGCCCAGGCCAGCTGTTCGTGCGGTCACGCGGCACATCCTCGTGAGCGTGCTCGTGTAGATGCGGTCGTTCTTATCCACCCACTTCAGCAGGGCGGCGATCTGAGGCGGCTGAATGGCGCCCGCGTCGCGCTGGATCTGCACCCACTCGATAGCAGCCACCTTCTCTAGATTGAAGCTCCGCTGATAGTCCCGTGAGGACGCCGATTGCATCTGCCCGAGCGCAAGCTCGATCTCGTGATCGAGATTCAGCGGCGCACGGCCGCAGACGATATCCGCGGCCAGGATGAACCAGGCGAGGACGCCCCCCGTGACATGCTCAAGCTGGGACGCCTGCTGGCCCTTGACCGGAGAATTTTTCGATTCGAACTCAGATCGGATGTCCTTGGGCGCCAGATCAATCAGCTCAATCCGTCTGCCGCGAAGCGCAGCTTCCAATGCGTAGGCTCGGACGAATGCCGCACGTTCAGCGTCGAAATCATGGACCTGCCGGGGTGGATCGGCTGGCAGGTACCGGCGTAGCGTCACTGCCCAGGCCTCGTCATCGCGCGGAAGGCGCCGAAGCGCTTGGGTGATCGCGGACCGAACCCCGTCCAGCACGCTGGTCCCAGACTTCCACGAGAGATCCTCTTCGGGCAACTTGACCTTGGGGTCGACCAAGATGTCCATCAGATGGCGCAGCGGCTCCGCCGGCAGCAGGTGTCCAACTTGACATGCTTCCGTTGCCAAGCCCAGCAACATCCAGACATCCCCTTTGGCATGCTCGGCGAGTTCGTCAAGCTGCTTAACGTCACCAACGTCAGCCAGTCGCGCAGCAACCAGCGTCGTCGTTCTCAACACGACGAATTTAGGAGCCCATCCTTTCAGGAAGCGCGCGGCCTCAGCAGGGCCGCGCAATCTCAGGACACCGATGGCAAGCTCGGCGACGTCCGCGTCTTCGATCTCGTTCTCTTTGCGACGCTTGGGTGGCAGCCTGCTCCAGGCGTTCAACGATTCCCCTGCCATCCTCAACCTGCTCGCGGCCTCGGGAATGAAGTCAGCGTTGCCGGTAAGCAGCACCGCCTCGTACGCATGGTGCGAGCCATGGAAACCGCCACCGAACGTGCGCCTGGAGACTATTTCTTCGATGCGATCTGACGCAAGCAGAACGCCGGCAATGTCGGTGTTCTCCTGGATGAGCGTGTTCTGGCGAGTCTCGCCAGCCACCTCGCCGCCGACTTTCAGAGCGAGCTTGGCGGCAGCGACATCCCGTCCCTGTTGCAGGCACGCCCTGAGAGCGAACATCAGTCGTTGCAGCTCGACGTCGCGGCGCTCGAGGGGATTGTCGGGCAGACTCTCATTCGAGAGGGCCAGCGCGATCAATTCGTCCATCCGGCCGGCTGACAGCAGCAACTGCGGCAGCGCCGCCGCAACGTAAGAGCTGGTCGCCGCGAGAGGCTTGAGCTTTGAAAGAAACGCGTCTAGCGAGGCTGCATCGGGCTTGAACGTCTCGTTGAACCACGTCTCGGCGGGCTCATCCATAAAGTGCAGGCCCGATTCCTTGACGAACAGCGGCCGTCCGAATTCTGTGGCGAACGTTCGGACGGCGCTCTCGGGAACTCCTGCGATTTGAGCCAAGATGGAAATCGGCACCAAGGGCCGGAGCACCGCGAGGCCCTTGCAGATGAGGTCTATCTGATTCGCCTCGGTCGGCCCCCACTCGGATTTAAGCCTGTCGATGGCCTTGGTCAGCAGCCCTCCAATCGCGTGCTGGACTGTCGTGGGTGTTGGCCCCAGGGCCCTGAGCATTTCTCCGATGGGCGGGGTGCCCTCCATGGCCAGCGCTTGAACTCGAGGGTTGTCGCTGCTGAGAAACGCGAACTCAGCAACCTCAGCGTCCGTCGCGTCGGGATAGCTCAACCGAAGGTGCGTGGCAGTCTCAGCCCTCGAGAACGACTCCAGCTTGATCACGATGGCGTCAAGTGGCGCTCCCAGGTGGTCCTGTCGGTGTGATCGGCATGTGAATGCGAACCGCACTCCGTCAGGCATGTCCGTGTTGATCAGATCATGGACAAAGGCACGCTCCCCGATCTCTTGCGCTGCCATGTACGCGTTGTCTGCCGCGTCGACGATGATGCAAAGGCTCGCTTGAGGCGTGCGGGCTCGGAGAAAATCAATAGCTTGCTTGAGTCGAGACACAAAGGCCCGCATGAACTGCTTGGGGTCCGTGCCGTGGGACGGAATCAACGGCAGGCAAAGCCGTTGTCCCGCGAGCTCGTTTGCGATCTGAACGAGCGCATCGCGGTACCGGTGGCGGTAGTTCAAGGCTTGGCGGTAGGTTCCGTCACCGAAGCAGTCGTACAGGATCGCCACCGACCCCGCAGGCATGGCACGAGCCAGGTGAGCAGAGAGAGTCGACTTGCCAACACCGCCGTCTGCGTGGATGACCATCGGGTGCTGCGCGGCGAGCAGCGCGGCCAGGATGTTTGGCTGCTGCGCTCGGGGAAGCATGTGCTTCGGTTCCGAGATCAGTGAGGGCGCTGGCAGGAGATCGTTTTCGCTCACCTGCAGGGCTTGAAGCACGTCGTAAAGCCGGACGGAACGGTCCTTTGCGCCCTCGTCCGTCGCCCGGCGGGTGACCAGTTCCTTCAGTTGGAGCGCGGCCTCGGTATCGGATTCGGAAAGGTATGTGCTCAGATCCCGGCTCAGGAGATTGCGCTGTTCCCATAGATCTGGCTCACCAGCTTCAACCGAGAAGGCGGCAAAAAAACTCTGTAAGTTGCTGCCAGCTGATGCCCCGTACCGTTTGAGCAACTCATCAATCTTACGGTGCCGCGGTGCTGTCGATCCCGAGGCGAGATCGGCCAAAGCTTCAAGGACATCCTCAGCCATAGGCCTGTTCGTCAGAAGAACGAACCGAACCTTTTTCTCCAAGACTTTCAGACCAAGCGACGCCTCCAGTTTCTTGAAGCGCCCAGCGAAGCCTTCGATGGTTCCTTTGAGACCGCTGGCCGTCCAGGCATCGTGCGCGTGCTTGGACGAATGCTTGAGCTGCATGTAGCGGATAGCCTTTGCCGCTACGACGTCCTCACTCCCGTAGTACAGGCCGACGTCGATGACCTCGTCGCCGACGCTCGTGGACGCATCTCCCTCGTCCAGTGACGCCCCTTCGATCGTCACCGCCACTAGGCCGTCTGCCCCGGTAAGCAATCCGAGGCATTGCCGGGCAGCCCATTGATAGTGGAACTGGTCGCCGCTCCTGGAGGGACCAACAGAACCTTGCTTCGCCATATCCTTGGCGCTCCCTGTATCGGTCTATTGGCAGAGCATACAAGCCCGGGCTGTCGTCGGCGGACCTGCTTGCGGCCAGCCCCTTTCGCCGAACGTTGTGGGGCCGCTTTCGGGCGTCGAGTTTGGCAAAGTGAAGGACCGCAACCGCTGCA
This sequence comes from Burkholderiales bacterium, assembly GCA_040007475.1. Taxonomy (GTDB): domain Bacteria; phylum Pseudomonadota; class Gammaproteobacteria; order Burkholderiales; family Burkholderiaceae_C; genus LMDS01. Next base: position 3,511 of record JBDTVC010000134.1, on the reverse strand, counting down.
TTTCCGACTTCGAGTGTTCGGAACGCTCGAATGTCGGCAACCTAGCGATGAGCCGTCATCTGGTCGGCTCGGAGCAAGGACTGCAACCGCTGCTGACCAGCCCTTGGCGGAGAACTCTTGACAATCGAGCAGGCGTCGCGCATTTCCTCTTCGGGATCAGCTCACTGCCGGCGTAGTCCTATACTGCCTTGGTCGTGGCGACTGTGGGTTGCGTAGCGTACCGGGCGACAACCTATGCGGCAGACTGGAACGGTTCGAATCTAGCCGCTTCTTGCCGGAATCGCCCGTGCAGATCTACGCGCTGCGGTCGCGCATTGATGCAGCGACAGCCGCCGCGAAATCACTTTCGCTCGGAGAGGCGAGGACTCTCAGTGGAAGCTGCAGCTGGCCGCAAACGAGCTCCGCTTGAGCCCGCTCTTTGGCCGTGAACTCGGCGAGCCACTCGGGCAACCGATCAAGACCATCCCTGTGGCGTACGCGGCTCGCCACAACTTCAGGCTGGGCCTCGACGAGAACGACCGCTCTGAGGTTCAAGGTCTCGAACACCTCAACACCAAGCAGGACGAAGAGCCCTTCCTTGTCCAATAGAACGAAGTGCCCATCCAGGAGCAACGCCGCGCCAGATGCGTTGTTGCGACGAACTGCCTTGGCCAGAGCGACCTGGTTCTCATCGACATCTGAGACATGCTTGTCCGCGCTCCACCCAGGCAGCGCACGCTCCTCCTTGATCAACTTGCTCGCGGACGTGTGCAGCAAGCCACCCCCAGTGGGAAGACGTTCGGCCAGGTACGTCTTGCCCACACCGTGGATGCCGGCCAGAAAGATGTTCACAGGTCCACCCCCTCAGGGAACATGCTTGCAATCACACGCTGATAGTCGAGCGGACTCAGATACAGGAACCCTTGGGGCGGTGTGAAGGTCGGGAACAGATCCCTTGGATCGACCAAGACTTGGGCTGGCAAGACTCGGCCGAGCATGACTCCATAGGCAACCGGCTTCTTCCCGACGTACTCCTTGAGTTCATCTTCGGTCACGCCGCCACCGTGAGCCTCAGCCACCTTCCATAGCGCCTCCGGACTGCACTCACGAATCTCCTTGATCAGCGCAACACCGGTTAGCCGCTGAACCGGCGCGGAAGAATAGATGACCATCACGCCAACATCATTGGACGGCCAGCTGCGCCGCAACTCGACGGTCTTGGTACCCGCGATGATCAAGTTCGCGTACTTCGGCTTGATCGACAGGAGAACCGCCCTACCGGTCGGCTGCTGCGAGGATTCTGGAAAAAGACTCATCGGAGATGTGCGTGATTGACTGGATGGGGCCTCTGACCACGCGCAGGGGCCTCTGCAGTTGCTGGTAAGTGACCGGATTGTCGAAGTGTCTGATGAGCCTGAACAGCATGACCTTGGTTTCGCCCGTGCGCATCTCGCGGGTCATCCGCGCAATCTGACCCTCTGAATAGACGGTGCGTCGACTCACCAAGCGCGCGATCTCCTCCGGCCGCCCCATCCACTCATACCGTTCGATCACACCGAGCGTCGTGATGGCCTTTCGGTCGTGGCTTCGATAGAAGAGCACCACGTCGCCGCGGCGCGGCAGCTTGCTCAGCGAGTTCGACAGGTATGCCAGCTTGATGGCGTTGCCTACATGTTGGCGCGGGTGACCGGCTGGTAGGGCCTGGCCTGGAATCGTACAGTCGGGAAAGAGGATGTCGTGGAAATCGGGGAGGATCGGGACGATAAACTTCTGGACATCGTCCCCACCCATGTAGTGGGGGTAGTAGCGCCTGACGTACTCGAACGCGTCCATCCGCAGAGCAGGCGGTTGAACCGGATGTTCCTTCACGAAGACGGTGTCGCCTTCGTAGATCCCGGTCGCTTCGAAGCCAAAGTCTTCAATCAACGCGGTCAGGTGTTCCTGCTGGCGATTGTTCGCGTGCAGGAAGATGTGACCGCACCGATGGATGGTTGCATGCTGGAACGCGGCTCGAAGGAAGAGTTCGCCGATCTTGCGGCCCCGAACGGCATCACCGACCTTGAAGGTGCACAACTTGAGCGACGGTCCATCCAGAATCTGGCCGTCATCCGTGATCTGTTCATCGGTCTGGATGTCGAAGATGCAGATCGCCTGAACGTCGCGTTGCCCGGGCTCTCGATAGGCCCAGGCTCGGCGACCTTGCATGGCGATGCGCTGGAACCACGCGTCGAAGCCCGGGTAGTCGCCACGGATGCTGGTGAAGAACTCGCTTCGCAGTTGCGGTGTCAATGTGTGCAGATCAAGCTCTTCAATGTTCGGAAGAGTGACTGCGCCGGGCTCATGCAGACGCTTGAGCCAGTCGTCAGCTGACTGGATGAAATAGACGCGATCGCCGAGGCCGCGTTCGCGCGCCTTCCTGTGCAGACGCTGATCCTCCGTGACCAGCGCATGCGCCGCGTTCTGACTCAGCGCCCAGAGAATCCGGTTGTCACACGCGTCGTTGGGCGAAAGGTCCGGCGTGTTCCATTCACAAACCGGCCCCTCCGGCAGCCGCGTGTACTGGCGAAGCCTCGCCAACGTGCGCGCCTGTCGCTCGGCGTTGGTGTCCCGCTGGATGTCGTCAACCGAGGCCGAGTGGTACAGCAGCTGATGCCCGTGCTGGTTGCACAAGCGCATGAAGTCGGTGAGACTGGGCTGCAGCGCAATCATCGAATCCTGCAGCGGAATCAAGATGTTCGTGTCGAGCAGAAATCGAAGACGCATCGGCACTCTCATCTCCCCGATCGTGGATCTTCTTGGTTGCGGAGGCGCAGCCTTTCGTGCTGCGCGGGTCAACGCTTAGCGGTAAGGCAACTGGCTCTTCCTTTGCTGCCGGCATGGTATCCGAGCTGTACGGCGAAGACCGATCGCTCCTTTGAGCAACTAAACCGAACTACGGCGGTCAGCTCGCCTCTGCGACGCCGAAGCCTGGCGTGCCTTAGTGACGACAAACCGGCGACAAGCAGGCGTTCGTGGTGGAAAAGCGAAGGACAGCAACCGCTGCACTGCTGTCTTTCGCTCGGCCGAGTCGAGCGGTTGCTTGTCGCCGACCGCCGGTACGGAAAGGCGCGAGGTTGGGGCAAGCCATTGGGCGGCACTACCATGAAGTGGCGCAGAAGGAGGCCACTCGTCTCAAAGCCGAGCCCGCGGTGCGGCACACTGGACGCCGGACTTACAACGTGAACCAAGACTCGAGGATTTCTGGATGTGCTATTCGGCGCAGGTGCAGGCGGACTACAGGCGAGATGTTGCGCAGCACATATCCGCCGGTACGTGCGATCGTACGGTGCGCTGTTGAGCCTCAAGGAGTTCTTCGACCTGTTCTGGCGCCGCAACGCAGACTTGAAGGTGAAGATCCCGAAGGGAATGGAAGCGCCGTTCATGAACGCGTCCGACGACGAATCGGCCAAGGTCAAGTCGCTGATCGACACGTTCACGGCCGAGCAGGCGACGAAGTTCGAGCAGGAACTGTTCAAGCAGCGCAAGCGCCTGG
>JBDTVC010000133.1:0-13369 GCA_040007475.1 Burkholderiales bacterium | reverse complement strand
GCTCGACGATGGGCGTGTTCGCGCCGCTGGTCGGCATCATCGGCAGCATGCAGGCAGCCGAAGCGCTGAAGCTGCTGGCCGGCATCGGCTCGTCACTGGCCGGGCGCCTGCAGATGCTGGACGCGCGCACGATGGAGTGGGCCGAGATCGCGACGGCGCGCAGCGACGATTGCCCGGTCTGCGCGCAACGGCGTGATCAACCCGGCTGAGCCGCCGCCCGCAGACTGCCCAGCATCGATTCGGCGACCTCGATGCCGTCGGTCCGCGCTGCGGTCAGCAAAGCCTCGCGGCGCGCGCCGGGCAAGCGCACGCCGTCGTCGACGAGCATTTCGCGCACCAGCACCTCGATGCGGTCCAGGTAACCTTCGCGCCCCGCGAGCGCTCCGGGGTCGATCACGATGAAGACCTGGCCCAGGTGCGGCCGGTTGCCGGCATCGACGAAGAAGCTGGACGCCTCGAAGCCGAAGTTCGCGCCGATCAGCGCGGTGACGAGCAGTTCGACGACCAGCGCGAGCATGGCGCCCTTGGTGCTGCTCGCGGCGCCGATCGGCAGCATCGAGCCATCCATGCCCGCCTGCGGATCGGTCGTCGGGGCGCCGCTCGCGTCGAGCGCCCATCCTTCGGGGATGCCGCGGCCTTCCTTCACCGCCATCATCAGCTTGCCGCGGGCGACCTCGCTGAGGCTCATGTCGATCATCAGCGGCGTCTGACCACGCCGCGGGAAGATCGCCGCAATCGGGTTCGTGCCGAAGATCGGATGCCGGCCGCCGGCCGCCGGCATGGCCGACGGCGAGTTCGTGAAGCCCAGCCCGACCATGCCCGCCGCGCTCGCCGCGCGCAGGTGGTCGACAACGACGCCGCAATGGTGGCTGTTGATCACCCCGACGATGCTGATGCCGAACTCGCCGGCGCGACGGATCGCCTCCTGCAGCGCGAGATCGCAGGCCGGGAACGCGAGACCCTCCTGCGCATCCACCAGCGCCGCAGCGCCCCGGCTGCGGACGACCGCTGCGACGGCCGTCCCGTTGACACGGCCGTGCCTCATGTGGCCGCTGTACTGCGCGAAGCGGCTCAGGCCGTGCGACGCGAGGCCTTGCGCCTCCGCCAGCACCAGCGCGCGCGCCGTGGATTGCGCCATGGCCGCCTGGGCGCCGACGCGTTGCAGCGCTGCGGCGACCAGTGCGGTCGCCGCGTCGAGGGTGATGCGTGTCATGGCCCGGATTCTTCCAGAACCTGCGTCCCGACCGAAATCCGCCCGACCCGTGTTCTCGATGAGTCAATCAAGTCATTTATATGAGTTATGTCACACAGTTCATTCATATGTAGAATGCTGACTCATGTCGCATGTGCTATCCGCACCCGTCTTCGAGCCGATCGCGCCCGAAAGTGCGGGCATGCCGCTGTACAGGGTCGTCAAGCGCTCGCTGCTGCACGCGATCGAATCCGGTTCCTGCCCGCCGGGCGAAACGCTGCCGAGCGAGACCCAGATCGCCGGTGCGATGGGTGTGTCGATCGGCACGCTGCGCGGCGCCGTCGACGAGCTCGCGGCCGAGCACATCCTGGTGCGCCGCCAGGGCCGCGGCACCTTCGTCGCGACGCACACGACCGACCGCTTCCTGTTCCAGTTCTTCCACGTCGAACGCGAGGACGGGCTGCGCGAGGCGCCGGTCGTCGACCTGGTGTCGTTCGAACGCGTCCGCGCCGACGACGAGCCCGCGCGTGCGCTGCACCTGCGGCCCGGCGAGCCGGTGATCCAGATCGAGAACCGGTTGCTGCTGCAGGGTGCTGCGGTGATCCACGATCGGCTGACCCTGCCCTCCACCCTCTTCCGCGGCCTGACCGAGAAGCGCTTTCGCGAGCGGCCGGGCACGATCTACCAGCTCTATCAGTCCGACTTCGGCATCACCGTGCTGCGCGCCAAGGAGCGTGCCCGCGCCGGCACCGCCGACCGCGCCGCAGCGCGCGTGCTGGGCCTGGCAACCGCTGCACCGGTGATGCAGGTGCGGCGCACGGCGCTCACGTTCGGTGATCGCCCCGTCGAATTCCGGGTCTCCATCATCAACACGGCGCATCACGACTACGTGAACGTGCTGTCACGTCCAGCAGGGCACCATGATTGATCTGTCCAAGGCATCACGCGTGGCCGAACAGGCGGCCTACGCCGCCGGGACGCACCTGCTCGCGTCGCGTTCCCGGCTCGCCCAGATCGTGATCACGCGCGAGGACCCGGCCCACGTGGTCAAAGCCATCAACCAGGAGGCGATGGCGCTGATCCGCGAGGTCGTGCTGCGGGCGTTTCCCGAGCACGGCTTCGTCGGCGAGGACGGCGACACCGAACCCGGCGCGCTGCGGACGGAGCCGCGCCCGCTCTGGGTCATCGACCCGCTGGACGGCACCGCGAACTACCTGCGCGGCTACCCGCAGTTCGCGGTCTCGATCGCCGTCGTCGAGGCGGGCGAGCCGATCATCGGCGTGATCTACGACCCGGTCCGCAACGAGTTCTTCGGCGCGATTCGGGGCCGGGGTGCGGTGCTCAATGGCATGCCGATCCACTGCGCGCCGCCCCACCTGCCACTGGAAGCGCTCGCCGCCACCGTGTTCCCGAAGCCGACCAGCCCGCGCATGCCGCGCTACATGGCCGAGTTCGGGCGCGTGCTGCGCGGCTTCGGCGGCGTGCGGCGCTCGGGCTCGATGGCACTGGAGCTCGCCTACCTGGCCGCCGGCCGCATCGACGCGTTCTGGGCTCACGACATGGAGCCCTGGGATGCTGCCGCCGGCATCGTGCTGCTGCGCGAGAGCGGTGCGCTGGTGCAGGCGCGCGACGGCATGCCCGCGCTCGGCAGCAGTGCGCTGCTCGGGTGCACCGCCACGCTGTACGAGTCCTTTCTCAGCCTGCTGGTCGAGGCCTGAACGGCTGTCATCGACCGCGACCTTGGCTTAAGCTCTCACGCATGAAAAAACCGACACTCACCGGCCGCAATTTCCCGACAGCCGAGCAGGACGCTGCCGTCACCGCGGTCAAGCCCGTGGGCCGCTACGAGGGCCCCGAGAGTTCCTACAGCCTGGCGTTCGCCGACCCGCGCTTCCTGCTGCGCGAGGAGATGCGCCCGGTGCGCATGCAGCTCGAGCTGCTCAAGCCCGAGCTGGTCCAGAACGAGCAGGGCATCGAGTCGACGATCGTGATCTTCGGCAGCGCACGCATCGTGCCGCCGGACGTGGCGCAGCGCATGCTGGCCGACGCGACCGGTGCCAATGACGAGACGGCGATCGCGATCGCACAGCGCCACGTCGGGATGTCGCGCTACTACGAAGAAGCGCGCCGCCTCGGGCAGCTGATCACCGAGAAGTCGCGCGCGCTCGAGACGCCGATCTACGTCGTCACCGGCGGGGGCCCGGGCATCATGGAAGCGGGCAATCGCGGCGCGTTCGACGCCGACGGCAAGAGCATCGGCCTGAACATCGTGCTGCAGCACGAGCAGGCACCCAACCCGTACATCACACCCGAGCTGTGTTTCGAGTTCCACTACTTCGCGCTGCGCAAGATGCACTTCCTGATGCGCTCGGTGGCGCTCGCCTGCTTCCCCGGCGGATTCGGCACGCTCGACGAGATGTTCGAGGCGCTGACGCTGATCCAGACCGGCAAATCGCGCCGCCGTCCGGTGCTGCTGTTCGGCCGCGATTTCTGGACCAAGCTGATCAACTTCGACCTGCTGGTCGAGACCGGCATGATCAGCGCGCTCGACCTGAACCTGTTCCGCTTCGTCGAGACCGCTGAAGAGGCCTGGGCCGTGCTCGATGCGGAGTACGGCTTTGAGCTGCGCGACAGCGACAAGGTCGTGCCGCCCACGGATCTGTGATGAGGGACTGGCCCGCATGAGCCCGCCGGGCCGCCCCAAGTGCGAATTGACCGCAGTGCGAAGCACGGAGGTTGCCTGATGAACACGCCTGTCTCCCTGATCGGCGCCCCGACCGACATCGGCGCCGGCAGCCGCGGCTCGAGCATGGGCCCCGAGGCGCTGCGTGTGGCCAACATCGGCGCCGTGCTCGAGAGCCACGGTCTCGAGGTGGTCGACCGCGGCAACCTCAGCGGCCCGGCCAACCCCTGGCTGCCGCCGGTCGACGGCTACCGCCACCTGAACGAAGTCGTCGCCTGGAACCGCTCGGTGCACGAGGCCGTGTACGCCGAGCTGAAGCTGGGCCGCCTGCCGATCCTGCTCGGCGGCGACCACTGCCTCGGCCTGGGCTCGATCAGCGCCGTCGCGCGCCACTGCCGCGAGGCCGGCAAGAAGCTGCGTGTGCTGTGGCTCGATGCGCATGCCGACTTCAACACCAACACCCTCACGCCGAGTGGCAACATCCACGGCATGCCCGTCGCGTGCCTGTGCGGCTATGGGCCGCAGGCGCTGATCGAGATCGGTGGCACCGTGCCCGCGATCAGCCCGAAGGTGATTCGCCAGATCGGCATCCGCAGCGTCGACCAGGGCGAGAAGAAGCTCGTGCACGCGGCCGGCCTCGAGGTCTTCGACATGCGCTACATCGACGAGATGGGCATGCGCCACACCATGGAACTCGCGCTCGCGACGATCGACGCCAACACCCACCTGCACGTGAGCTTCGACGTGGACTTTCTCGATGCCGACATCGCGCCCGGCGTCGGCACCACGGTGAAGGGTGGGCCGACCTACCGCGAGGCCCAGCTCTGCATGGAGATGATTGCCGACACCGGCCGGCTCGCGTCGCTCGACGTGATGGAGCTCAATCCCGCGCTGGACGTACGCAACGGCACCGCGATCGTCGCGGTCGACCTGATCGAGTCGTTGTTCGGCAAGAGCACGCTGATGCGGTCGTAGACCTCGCTCTCAGGGCTGAGTTGGCGCGCGCGGCGCGAGCGCGAGTCCGACCCGCGCGATGCGGCCTTCGTGCAGGCTGAGCACGCGAAAGTGGGCTCCGTGCCAGTCGATGCCGTCGCCTTCGGCATGGCCGCGTGCGAGTTGGTTCGTCATCCAGTCGCGCAGCGTTATGTCGGCGCCGTCGGGCAACGGCAGCTGGAAGAAGCCGAACACATCGGTCAGCGGCAGATCGGCGTCCAGCGTCAGGTGGCCCTGCACCGCCCGGTGCTCGGGCGGCGGCGTCTCGGGCGGCGCGATCACGCCCAGTCGTCGCGCAAGCCAGCCCAGCGTCGTGCCCTGGAACAGGAGCGAGGCGAGCACGACGGCGAACGCGACGTTGAAGAAGCGGTAGCTGCCCGGCACGTTCTCGATCATCGGGAACAGCGCGAGCACGATCGGCACCGCGCCGCGCAGCCCGACCCAGCCGACGAACAGACGCTGCCGCGCGCTGAACCCCATCGGCCACAGGCACAACCAGACCGCGAACGGGCGCGCGACGAACATCAGCACCCCCGCGATCACGAGCGTCGGCACGACCGTGCTCAACATGTCGTGTGGCGAGACGAGCAGCCCGAGCAGCAGGAACATCGTCGCCTGCGCGGCCCACGCGAAGCCGTCGAGTGCCGACGACGCCGCGTGCGCGGCGGATTCGGCCGTCGCGCGCAGCCTCAGGCCGAACAGGTAGATCGCCAGAAAGCCCGAGCCCTCGACGAGCCCGGCCACCGCGAACACCGCCAGGCCGGCCGAGACGATGATTAGCGACAGCACGCCGCCATGCTCGGCGCTCAGCGGCAGGCGGCGCAGCAACCACGCCACCGCGTGACCCGCGAGCAGGCCGATCGCGGCGCCGAAGCCTGCCTGGCGCGCAAACAGCCACAGCATGTCGAGCGGGCCGGCGTCGGCCTTCAGCGTGGCGATCAGTGCGAGCACGAGGAACACCGCCGTCGGGTCGTTCAATCCGGACTCGAGCTCCAGCGTCGCCCCGACCCGCTCGTTCAGGCGCACGCCAGCCTGGCGCAGCAGCGAGAAGACCGCCGCCGCGTCGGTCGAGCCGACGATCGCGCCGAGCAGCAGGCCGTAGCGCCAGTCCACATGCATGACGGCCATCGCCACCGCCCCGACGATCGCCGCAGTCAACGCGACGCCGACCGTCGCGAGCGCGAGCGCGGGCCGAAAGCCGGCGCGAAAGGTGTCGGCCCGGGTGCTGATGCCACCTTCGAGCAGGATCACCGCGAGCGCCGCGTTGCCGACCCATGCGGACAGCTGCGCGTTGTCGAAGCGCACGCCGATCGGCCCGTCGACGCCCACCAGCATGCCGGCCACCAGGAACACGAGCAGGAACGGCAATCCGAGCCGGCTCGACAGCACACCGGCAAGGAGGCTGACGAAGACCAGCAGGCCGCCGGCGAGCAGCAGCAGGTTGAATGAATGCATGCGGCCGACCCTAGCAGAGCCGCCCCACGGCGCGTGTCGGACGACGCGCCATGTTGGTCACGCGGCGCGTCAGGCGCTGACGATCCAGCCTTCGAGCGGGTCGATGACCGCGGGCAGGCCGAAGCCCGGCCGTGTGCTGGCCCATGCGGCCTGCATCAGGCACAGCACCGCGTCGAGGCGGTCACCGCTCGCGTCCTGGATCAGTTGCTCGCGCTGCGCATGCGAGAGCTTCAGGCGCAATCCGAGCCGCGTCGCGCCGCGGTCGAGCGCGTCGACCAGGTCGATGCGAGCGATCAGGCGCTCGGGCGTCTGTTTCGCCTTGTCGTCGCTCTTGTACGAGCGCGAGCCGAGCAGTTCGCGCGCGAGCAGGCCCGGGTAGCCTTCGAGCGCGACGCGCGTGGTGTCGCCCGACTGCAGGCCCGGCAGGTGCACGCCTGCGTCCACCAGCAGCGGCACGCCGGCATGCAGCATATACGCGACCGGCGGGTTGACCCACTTCATCGACGGCGACGAACCGGCCGGCCGGTCGGTGGCCCGGTGCGCGAACTTCTGCCCCACCGGGCGCCCATCGCAGAAGGTCGCGAAGGTCACGCGGATCTCGTCGCGCGAGAGTGCGGCGTAGTGCCGCATCAGCGCCCGCCAGTCGGTCGGCCAGCCGAGCGCGAGCACGAGTTCGCGCGGCAAGCCGAACGGCAGGTCGAACACGCCGAGCCACGGGCCGGGGGTGCGCAGCCACTGCGCGAATGTGTCGAAGCTCGCGTGCACGTCGATCCGGTCCAAGCGCACGGCGCCGTGCTGCACGCGGCCGAGCGCCACGGTGATCGGCTTGCGCGCGGTCGGCCGGCTCGTGAAATCGACGCCGGCGATGAGGGGGTGACCCGGGCTGTGATCAGGTATCGACAAAGGTAGAGTCGCAAGCTTCGAAGCGCTCCACTGTAACGAGGCCCCGCCCATGCCCCTTGTCACGCCGAACACACCGAACACACCGGACACGCCCGCGGCACCGGCCGCCCCCGAACCGCAGGAGCGGCTGGTCACCACCGAACACCGCCTGAGCCTGGGCAAGAAGACGCTCGAGTACACGGCCACCTGCGGCACCGTCAACCTGCGCGACTACACGCCCGGCAACGATGCGAAGGACGGCCAGCGCAAGCCCGACAAGACCACGGCGAGCTTCTTCTTCGTCGCCTACACGCTGAAGCCCGGCAAGAACGCGGCCCAGCGCCCGGTCACCTTCAGCTTCAACGGCGGCCCAGGCTCCAGCAGCGTGTGGCTGCACCTGGGCATCCTCGGCCCGCAACGCGTGGTCGCCGACGAGATGGGTGCCGCATTGCCGCCGCCCTATGCGCTCACCGACAACGAGCACACGCTGCTGACCGAGAGCGATCTGGTCTTCATCGACCCGGTCGGCACCGGCCACTCGCGCATGGCCGAGGGCGAGAAGGCGAGCGAGTTCCACGAATACCAGCGCGATCTGGATTCGGTCGGCGAATTCATCCGCATGTACCTCACGCGCTACGGCCGCTGGGGGTCGCCGAAGTACCTGATCGGCGAGAGCTACGGCACGACGCGCGCCGCCGGTCTCTCGCTGCACCTGCAGGACAAGCACGACATCTTCCTCAACGGCGTGATGCTGGTCTCGCTGGCGATCGACCTGCAGACGCTGAGCTTCGATCACGGCAACGAGCTGCCCTACGCGCTGTTCCTGCCGACCTACGCGGCGACCGCCTGGTATCACCGCGCGCTTGCACCCGAGCTGCAGAAGAAGCCGCTGGCCACCGTGGTCGAGGAGGCCGAGGCCTTCGCGCTCGGCGACTACACCGTCGCGCTGATGCAAGGTTCGGCGCTGGCCGGCACGGCACGCGAGAAGATCGCGGCGCAGGTCGCGCGCTACTCGGGCCTGTCGCCCGAGTACGTGCTGAAGACCGATCTGCGCCCCACCGACCAGCGCTACTTCAAGGAGCTGCTGCGCGCGCGCGGCCTCGTGGTCGGCCGGCTCGACTCGCGCTTCACCAGCCAGGACCGCGACGATGCCGGCGAGCACGCCGAGGCCGACCCGCTGTTCAGCAACGTACTCGGTGGCTACGCGGCAGGCATCAACCGGCTGCTGAAGGACACGCTGAAATTCGAGACCGACGCGCCTTACGTCGTGCACGCGCCGATCTGGGACAAGTGGACGTGGAAGGATTTCGCAAACAAGTACGTGAATGTCGGCGGCAGCCTGCGCCGCGCGATGCAGGCGAACCCGCACATGCGCGTCTACGTGGCCAGCGGCTACTACGACCTCGGCACGCCGCACGCGGCCGGCGACTACACCCTGAGCCACCTTGGGCTGCGCGCCGGCGTGCCCCACAACATCCAGGTGAGCTACTTCGAGTCCGGGCACATGATGTACATCCACCAGCCGTCGCTGGCGCGCATGGCGAAGGAGTTGCGTGCGTTCGTGAAGGGCACCTCGTGAATCCGGTACTTGTGAACGTCATGCGAGGCGACACGGTCGAGTCGACGCACCGCGGTGCGGTCGCCGTGCTCGATGCCGATGGCGCGATCGTCGCCTCCATCGGCGAGATCGACCGGCCGATCTTCCCGCGCTCGGCCGTCAAGGTGTTGCAGGCGTTGCCGCTGGTCGCCAGCGGCGCGGCCGATCGTCTCGGCCTCACCGACGACGAGCTCGCGATCGCCTGCGCCTCGCACAACGGCGAGGCGCTGCACGCGCAGACCGCCGCAGCGATGCTTGCGAAAGCAGGGCTCGACCACACCGCACTCGAATGCGGCACGCACTGGCCCTACCTGGACACCGCGTCGCGCGCGCTCGCCGCGCAACAGCGCGAACCGGATGCGCTGAACAACAACTGCTCGGGCAAGCACGCCGGCTTTCTGTGCCTGGCGTGTGCACTGCATGGCGGTGTCGATCTGCGCCGGTACGTGAAGGGCTACGTGAAGCCCGACCACCCGGTGATGCGCGAAGTCACGGCCGCGCTGCAGGCCGCCACCGGCTTCGACCTGGCGACCGCGCCACGCGGCATCGATGGCTGCTCGATCCCGACCTACGCGGTGCCGCTGCGCCACCTCGCGCACGCGTTCGCGCGCGTCGGCACCGGCGTGGGCTTGAGCGATGGCCATGCACGGGCCGCGAAGCGCCTGCGCGCGGCGGTGGCGAAGGCGCCGTTCATGGTGGCCGGCACCGGCCGCTTCGACACCCGCGTGATGGAGCGGCTCGGCGAACGCGTGTTCTGCAAGGTCGGTGCAGAGGGCGTGTTCTGCGCGGCGCTGCCCGAGTGCGGGCTCGGCGTGGCGATCAAGATCGACGACGGCAACAACGCGCGGGCCTGCGAGGTCGTGATGGCCGCGGTGATCGAGGCGTTCGTCGCGCTCGACGATGCGCAGGCCACATTGATGCGCTCGCTCAGCGAGGTGCGCCTGTCGAACTGGAACGGGATCGAGGTCGGCCGGCTGACCGCAGCGCCGGCGCTGCGTGCGCTTGCTCTCAAGTAAATGTTGCTTGGCCACTTTGCTTGACCCCCGCGGGGGGCGGGCTGGGCGCAGCCCGGCCCTGGGGGCACTCAGTAGCGCTTGCCCGAGACGAAGAGCAGGATGCGCATCACCGCGTAGGCCACCCAGTTGAGCCCGCGCGCGACCAGCGGCCATCGAGCATGCTCGCCGGGCTCGACACGGCGGCCCTTGGCGATCGCATCGAGCAGGTGCGCGCGCAACTCGCCGGCAAAGGCATCGTCGCGCACGAACACATTGGCCTCGCGCGCCAGCAGCAGGCTCAGCGGATCGAGGTTGGACGAACCAACGGTCGCGAGCGCGCCACCCTCGGCGTCCATCACCGCGACCTTGGCGTGCAGAAAGCTCGCCTCATACTCGATGATCGTGATGCCGGCATCCAGCATCACGCGGTAGACCGCGCGGCTCGCGTGGTACTGCATGAAGTACTCGTACTTGCCCTGCAGCAGCAGCGTGATCCGCACGCCGCGCTGCGCCGCACGCAGCAAGGCGCGCTGCAATTGCACGCCGGGGACGAAGTAGGCGTTGGCGATGATGATCTCGCTCTTCGCCAGCCCGATCGCGAGGCGGTAGTTGCCCTCGATACTGCGCCGGAAACGCACGTTGTCGCGCAGCACCAGCGCGGCCAGCGCTCCTGCGCCGTCACCCGGCGAGATGCTGTCGAGGCTGCCCTTCATGCTCTCGTCACCCATGTCGGTGCCGGCTCGCGCCGCGGCGCGCACCGCCTGTACCGCCCCGGCCACATCGCGCTGCTCGGCCTCGCGGGCGATCTGCAGGCGGGCCCACAGGCGCGACATCGTGTCGTGCACATCGGCCACGAGCGGGCCGCCGACGCGCACCGAAAAGTCGAAGCGCGGCTGATCGAGGTCGCCGTAGGTCGGATCGAAGAAGTCGTCGAGCAGGTTGATCCCGCCGCAGAACGCCACCTCGCCATCGACGACGCACAGCTTGCGGTGGATGCGGCGCCAGCGCTTGGGCAGCAGCAGGCGCCAGCCTCGCGCCGGATTGAAGACGCGCCACTGCACGCCCGCGTCGTGCCAACGCTGCTGCCACTCGTCGGGGATGGCATCGGTACCGACGCCGTCGACCACCACGCGCACCGTCACGCCGCGCTGCGCGGCTCCGGCCAGCGCCTGCGCCACCGCCGCGACCGAACGTGTGAAGTCGAAGATGTACGTTTCGAGCAGCACCTCGGCACGCGCGGCGTCGACCGCGGCGATCAGCGCCGGGAAGAAGGCCTGGCCACCCTTGAGCAACGTCAGCTGATGCCCGGGGCGCAAGGCGCGCGTGGCCATGTTCAGCTCAGCGTCAGTTCAGCCACCAGCGGCAGGTGATCGGACATGCGTGCCCAGGCCGCGCCGCGCGGCACGCTGGTCGACAGGCACTGCAGCCCGCGCAGGTAGATGCGGTCCATCGAGAACACGGGCATGCGCGACGGGAAGGTGTTGAAGCGCGCCGGCGGGTCGCCCGGCCGGCCGGCCCGGTGCAGCCCCAGCCCGAGCATCGGCGCGTCGAGCTTCGCGGCCCAGTCGTTGAAGTCGCCCGCGACGATCAGCAGTTCGTTGGCCGGGACTTCGGCGGCGATGAACTTCGCCAGCCGCTCGACCTGGCGCACGCGGCTCGCGTGGATCAGCCCGAAATGCGCGACGATGGTGTGCACGAGCGTGCCGTTCCAGTGCACCGGCACGTGCAGCAGCCCGCGCTGCTCGAAGCGGTGATCCGACACATCGTGGTGGCCGATGTCGCCGAGTGGCCAGCGCGACAGCAGCGCATTGCCGTGCTCGCCATGGGTCGTCGTCGCGTTGGTGCGGTAGGCGACCTCGTAGCCTTCGGGCGCGAGGTAGTCGGCCTGCGGGACGCGCGGCCAGCCGATGTGCGTGTCCGGGAACGCACGCGCCTCGGCGCGGTTCATCGCGCGAACCTCCTGCAGGAACACGAGGTCGGTGTCGAGCGCCTCGATGCCCAGCGCCAGGTTGTGGATCTCGAGCCGCTTGCGCGGGCCGACGCCGCGCACACCCTTGTGGATGTTGTAGGTCGCGACGCGCAGCACGTCGGTGTTGAACGAGGTCGAGTGGTGGAGAGGGCGCATCTCGGGAGCCAGCGTCAGATGAATCGCGGCAATTGCAACACAGCCTCGGCATTGGAGGGCGAGAAGCACTTGTCGGCCGCGGCCCGCCAGTCCAGCCACTCGTGGCGCGTGTGCTCGCGGGGCGACAGCGTGATCGCCACGTCCCGTGGCACGCGCAGGCCGAACACATGCTCGGTGTTGCGCGTCACACCCGGCGCGTAGCGGTGGCGCCAGACCGGGTAGATCTCGTAGACGTTGCTCAAGTGCCAGTCGCGCAGATTCGCGAGCGGCACGTCGGGCGAGCCGACCGCGATGCCGGTCTCTTCCAGTACCTCGCGCATCGCGGTGGTCGCCAGCGGTTCGTCGAGGGCATCCTTCGAGCCCGTCACGCCCTGCCAGTAGCCGGGCTTGTCGGCCCGCTCGATCAGCAGCACCTCTCGTTCCGCCGTGTGGATCACGACGAGAACGGACTCGGGGATCTTGCAGGGCTTGTCCACCACGCCCCCGATGACCTAGCCGGCCGCCGACTGCGTGTTGCGCAAGCGGATGTGCAGTTCGCGCAGTTGCTTCTCGTCCACGGCGCTGGGCGCGTTCGTGAGCAGGTCTTGGGCGCGCTGCGTCTTCGGGAACGCGATCACGTCGCGCAGCGACTCGGCGCCGGTCATCAACATCACGAAACGGTCCAGACCGATCGCGATGCCGCCGTGCGGTGGCGCGCCGTACTGCAACGCATCGAGCAGGAAGCCGAACTTGAGCTGGGCTTCCTCGGCGTCGATCTTGAGCGCGCGGAACACCTTGCTCTGCACCTCTTCGCGATGGATACGCACCGAGCCACCGCCGAGCTCGATGCCGTTGAGCACGACGTCGTAGGCCTTCGAGATCGCCGCACCGGGGTTGGTCTCGAGCAGGTCCTCGTGACCGTCTTTCGGGCTCGTGAACGGGTGGTGCACCGCGCTCCAGCGCTGACCGCCTTCGTCGTACTCGAACATCGGGAAGTCGACCACCCACAGCGGCTCCCACACGCCCTGCGCCAGGTTGCGTGCCTTGCCGAACTCGCTGTGGCCGACCTTCACGCGCAGCGCACCGATCGCATCGTTGACGACCTTGGCCTTGTCGGCGCCGAAGAACAGCAGGTCGCCGTCGGTCGAGCCGGTACGCTTCAGGATCTCGGTGAGCGCCGCATCGTGCAGGTTCTTGACGACCGGCGACTGCAGGCCTTCGCGGCCCTTGGTCACGTCGTTGACCTTGACCCAGGCCAGGCCCTTGGCGCCGTAGATCTTCACGAACTCGGTGTAGGCGTCGATCTCGCTGCGGCTCATCTCGGCGCCGCCGGGGATGCGCAGCGCGACGACGCGGCCGCCCTCCATCAGCGCCGGCGCCGAGAAGACCTTGAAGTCCACGTCCTTCATCACGTCGGTGAGTTCGGTGAACTCGAGCTTGACGCGCAGGTCGGGCTTGTCGGAGCCGA
>JBDTVC010000132.1:0-13447 GCA_040007475.1 Burkholderiales bacterium | reverse complement strand
ACTTCGCGTCGATCGGCAGCCACAGCGGCAGGCCGTCGTCGCGCCGGCCCGGCAGCTTGATCGCGAACTCGACCCGCGCACCGCTGTGCGGAACGGTCTCGACGTTGACGCCGTACTGGTCCGGCGTGAACACCTGTTCGAGCAGGCCGGCGAGCTGCACCTCGCCGAAGGTGCCGCGCGTCTTGACGTTGTTCAGCACGCGGTTCAGCGAGCCGACATCCTTCGCCAGCGTCTGCATCTCGCCGAGACCGCGATGCACCTGATCCAGGCGGTCGGCGACCTGCTTGAAGCTCTCGCCGAGGCGCTGCTCCAGCGTGGCGTGGAGCTTCTCGTCGACGGTCGCGCGCACCTGCTCCAGCTTCTTCTCGTTGTCGGCCTGGATCGCGGTGAGCTTGGCCTCGACCATCGTGCGCACTTCGTTCAGGCGCTGGTCGTTGCTCTGTGCCAGCGCGCGCAACTGATCGGCGAGGGTCTGCGAGAAACGCTGCAGCGATTCGGCCTGCTGCTCGGCGCTGCGCGCCAGCGTGTCGGCCTGATGCTGCTGCGTCGCGCCGAGCTGGGTGCGAAAGCTGTCGATCTGCTCGTTCTGCGTGCGCGCCACGTCGCCCTGCTGCGCCAGCAAGGTCTGCTGGAAGGTCGCCAGCGTATTCGCGAGCTCGCTGCGCGTACCAGCGGCGCTGCGCGCGACTTCGTCGCGCAGGCCGCGCTCGACCTGCTGCACGTCGCCCTGCAGGCCCTCGCGCAGTGCCTTCAGCGGCGCGTGGTCGGTGCGCCGCAGCGCGACCCACAACACCAGCAGCAACAGGAGGACGATGAGGGCGAGCAGGATCCAGTCAAGCGGCATGCGCAGATTGTCGCAGCAGCCTGCGCTCGATGAGGTCGAACGCCGCTTGCACCAGCAGCGCGAGCGCCGCAGCCGGCACGGCGCCGGCCAGCATGGCCCCGGTGTCGTTCACCGCCAGCCCGGCGACGATGCGCTCGCCGAAGCCGCCGGCGCCGATGAACGCGGCCAGCGTCGCGGTGCCGACGTTGATCACCGCCGCGGTCTTCACGCCCGCCATCAGCGTAGGCAGCGCCAGCGGCAACTGCACATGGTGCAGACTCTGCCGTGGCGTCAGCCCGAGCGAGAGCGCCGCTTGCGCCAGGCCTTCGGGCACGCCCTGCAGACCGGCATGCGTGTTGCGCACGATCGGCAGTAGCGCATACAGGAACAGCGCGACCAGCGCGGGCGCGAGGCCGATGCTGCCCATCAGCGCGATCAGGAACGCAAGCAGCGCGAGCGAAGGCACCGTCTGCAGCACCGCGACGGCACCGAGCACCCAGCCGGACGCACGCGGCCAGCGCCACGCGGCGATGCCCAGCGGCACGCCGACGACGATCGCGATCAGCAGCGAGCCGAACACCAGCATCAGGTGCTGGCCCGCGAGCCGCGCGAGATCGGGCGCGAACAGGCGCGCGGCGAAGCTCTGACGAGTGCCCTCGCCCGCCGGACGCGCACCCGCGACGAAGCGATGCGCGACCTCGGCAAAGCTCTGCCCGTCGAGCTCGACCTGCGCGTTCATCGCGATCATCGCGGCGGCGTCGATGCGGCCCTCGAGCCGGGCGAACGGCCGCACGTCCACCGCCGCGCGCATCAGCAGCACCGCGTCGTACTTCGGAAAGAAGCCGAGGTCGTCCTGCAACACCCGCAGCTGGTAGCGGCCGACCTTGGCATCGGTGGCGTAGATGTCGATCAGGTCGACGCGCCCGGCGCTGATCGCGTCGTAAGCCAGGCCGTGGTCGAGCCCGTTTGGCGCCTCCTGCGGCAGGTGGTAGGCGAGCCTGAGCGCCGGCCAGCCATCGCCGCGCTGCAGGAACTCGTGCGACAGGCCCGAGCGCACGTTCGGAACGCGCTGAAGATCCGAGATGCGCACGATGCCGAGCTCGGCTGCGCGCGACTCCCGCATCGCCAGCGCATACGTGTTGTTGAAGCCCAGCGGCACCGCGGCCTTCAGCCCGCGCGGCGCGAGCCATTCGTTCAGCTGCGCCAGCGACGGGTTGGCGTCCCCCTGGGGGCGCTTGAGCAGCTCGCGCACGATGGTGCCGGTGTACTCCGGGTAGACATCGACCGCGCCACTGGCCAGCGCCTGCTCCAGGATGCCGGTGTTGCCCAGGCCCTGCCGGTGCACGGCCTCGACGCCCCGTGCCTGCAGCGTCTCGCGCACGATCTCGCCGAGGATGTACGACTCGGTGAAACGCTTGGAGCCCACGACCACCGGTGCCGCAGCGGCGCTCGTCAGCGTCACGATGACCGCGGTGACGCCGACCCCGATGCCGACCCAGATGCTGCGCATCAGCTTATTCTGGCAGGCACGAGCGTAGGCGTTGTCCCACACACGCTCGGGAAGTTACCGGTTTGATGCGGCCGGTGAATTGCGAAAGAATCGGCGTGCGATCCGCGCGCCCCCCTGCACCCCCCGGCAATGACCGCTCTCAAAGCATTCATCGTAGAAGACAGCCCGGTCATCCGGGAGAACCTCATCGCCGCCCTCGAAGAACTCGCCCCGGTCCAGGTCATCGGCACTGCCGAAGACGAGCCTTCCGCGGTGAGCTGGCTGGCCAACCCGCAGCACGCGTGCGACCTGGTCATCATCGACATCTTCCTGAAGCTCGGCTCGGGTCTGGGCGTGCTGCGCGCCGCGAGCGACATGCACAAGCGGATCAACCTGATCGTGCTGAGCAACTACGCCACGCCCGGCATGCGCCGAAAGTGCCTCGAGCTCGGCGCGAGCCGCGTGTTCGACAAGTCGAACGAGATCGATTCGCTGATCCTGTACTGCGCGCGCCTCGCCTCGGGGGAGACAGGTTATGGCGACGTCGCGCCGAGCTGAGCGTCGCGAGCGCCGCGCCACTGACGGGCTACTGGATCAACCCGTTCTTCAACGCGTAGTACGTGAGATCGCTGTTCGAGGCCAGCGCCATCTTCTCCATCACGCGCGTGCGGTAGGTGCTCACGGTCTTGACGCTGAGCGACATGCTCTCGGCCATGTGCCCGATGGTCTCGCCCTTGGCCAGCCGCAGGAACACCTGGAACTCGCGCTCCGAGAGTTGCTCGTGCGCCGGTTTGTCGCCCCCGCCGCCCAGCCCGTCGGCCAGCAGCTCGGCCACGCCGGCGGTGATGTACTTGCGGCCGCGGCTCACGGTGCGGATCGCCTTGACGATCTCTTCCGGGTCGCATTCCTTGTTGAGGTAGCCACTCGCCCCCTGGCGCAGCAGCGTCGTCGCGTAGTGCTCTTCCGGGAAGCCCGACAGGATCAGCACCGGCAGGTCCGGCGCCCGCGCCTTGATGCCGGCGAGCGCGTCCACGCCGCTCTGGTCGGGCATCGACAAATCCATGACCATCACATCGACATCGCCCTTGCGGACGATGTCCAGTGCGTCGCGCCCATTGGCGCCCTCGGCCACGACACTGAGGTCGACCTGCTCCGACAGAAATTGGCGCAAGCCGGCACGCACGACGGCGTGATCGTCGATGATGGCAACTCGAATCATGGGGCACCGTCCTGAATATGGAATCGATCAAGTCTACGGCGACTCCGCTGACCGCCAAAATACTTTCGCGCATGCACGGCAGCCCCTTCGCGTTTCCACTCGCCGCGGCGGCGGCGCTGGCGATGTTCCTGATCAGCGAGAGCTCGTACCAGCAGTCCACCACCACCTTCGAAACGCTGGTCGCACAGGGAACCGCCCGCACGGCGATGCACCAGTTGCTGCGCGCGCTGAGCGATGCCGAGACCGGCGAACGCGGCTACCTGCTGACCGGGCGCGCCGACTATCTCAAGCCCTACGACGAAGGTGTCAGGCAGGTCAACGCGTCGCTGGGCGCGCTGGTCGACTACTACGGCGACAACCCGCAGACCGATGCCATGGTGAAGCGCATGGGCGAGGCCAGCAAGACCAAGCTCACCGAGCTGGCCGAAACGATCAAGGTGCACGACGCAGGCGGCCCGTGGCGCGAACTGATGCTCAGCGACATCGGCCGGGAGCAGATGGAGATCGTGCGCAGCACCAGCGAGGAACTGCTCCAGCGGGAGAACGTCCGCATCGCCACCACCCGTGCGAGCCTGTTCCAGGCGTTGATGCTCAACCGCGTTGGCGTCACGGCGATGACGGCGCTGAGCCTGCTCGCGCTGTTCATGTACCTGCGCCAGACCTCGGCCCTGAACGCGCAGCGCGAGGAGCAGCGCCGCCTCATTCAGGCCGAGCGCGACCAGCTCGAGCTCGAGGTCGCGCGCCGCACCGACCAGCTCACCGATCTGGCCCGCCACCTGCAGACGGTGCGTGAAGACGAGCGCATGCGCCTGGCGCGCGAGCTGCACGACGAGCTCGGCGCGCTGCTGACCGCCGCCAAGCTCGACGTCGCGCGGCTCAAGTCGCGTCTGGGCCCGCCGACGCCCGAGGTCGCGGAGCGCATCCAGCATCTGACCGAGGCGCTCAACAACGGCATCGCGCTGAAGCGCCGCATCATCGAGGACCTGCGTCCGTCGTCGCTCAGCAACCTCGGCCTGGTCGCGGCGCTCGAGATCCTCGTGACCGAGTGGAGCGCGCGCTGCGAGGTTCCGGTGGAGCGCGAACTCACGCCGGTGCGTCTGCGGCCATCCGGTGAACTCACCGTGTACCGCCTCGTGCAGGAAGCGCTGACCAACATCACCAAGTACGCGAAGGCAAAGCGGGTGCAGGTGCGGCTCACCGCAGACGGCGGGATCGTTCGGGTCTCGGTACGCGACGACGGTCTCGGCTTCGACCCGCGCGCGCAGCGTGGAACGCACGGCCTGCTCGGCATGCGCTACCGGATCGAGAGCGAGAACGGGCGCATGACGCTCGCGTCCGGCGTCGGCAAAGGCACGCTGATCGAAGCCGAGTTGCCGGCCCTCGCCGTGTAGTCCAGCTCCTACGTGCGGCGGGTCGTTCGCCCGACACCCCACCGGCGACGCGACCTATCGTGCCGAACACGTCCGCGACGGACACTGGGTCCATCGCACCGAACCCGGCGCGAACCCATCAGAGGAGCCTGCCATGCTGCACTATGCCGTCGTCTTCTTCGTCATTGCGCTGATCGCCGCGTTGTTCGGCTTCGGCGGTATCGCCGCCGGCGCCGCCGGCATCGCCAAGGTGCTGTTCGTGCTGTTCGCGATTCTGGCCATCGCCAGCTTCCTGTTCGGCCTCATCCGCAAATAAGGACCCTCCATGAACACCATGACCAGTTCCAATCCGGTTGCCGGCGAAACCAGCAACATTGCCGATCAGGCCGCCACCAGCGCGAGCAACGCCATCCGCTCCACGCAAACCGTGGCCAATGCCGCGTTCGATCGCCTGAACGACAAGGTCGAGGTCGCCCGCGACCGCGCCTCGCCGGCGATCGACCGCTGGTCGAGCCAGGCCGAGACCGCGGTGCGCCGCGGCGTAGACGCCGTGCGCGAGAGTTCGGCCCAGTTGCGCGAGAAGGCCCACCAGGTGTCGGACGCGACTGCCGGTCGCGTTCGCGACGAACCGCTGAAGGCCGTCTTGGTCGCCGCCGTTGCCGGCGCCGTGCTGATGGGTCTGATCAGCCTGCTGGGTCGGGGCCGCGACCGGTACGCTCGATGAGCAGTCACACCTTTTTCTCGCCGCGCTGGAGCACGTCCTCCACGTTCGCGGCCGAGGATTCGGTGCCCGCCGAGCTCGATGCGCTCGGCGCGCACGTGAACCGCTGCAACGGTTGCCGGGGCCGCTGGTTCACGCTGCGCTGCGCCGCCGACGCGGTGCACGACTTCGTGGCCGGGCACTTCGTGACCACACTGCTGATCGCGGGCGCCTTGATCGGCGTGATCTCGATCTGGCTCTGAACGCCCGGCACCCCAGGACACTCCTCCGATGAATCAGCCCGACCTGTTGCGGCTGGTTCCCGACGCTTCGGCCGACCTGCGCACCATCCTCGATCCCGCGCGGGAGTCGATCGAACCGGCGATCCGCTCAGAGATCTTCGGCCGCGAGCGCTTCGCCCAGCACGGCCGGAGCCTGGGCGACACCCACCGCGCCGAATCGACGTCGACGCTGCGCCGTGCGGCGTTCTTCCCGCGCCTGCAGGACAACATCACGACGCTGCGCGAAGCGCATGCCTACATCGGCAAGCACGCCGGCACGGGCTACCAGCTGAGCCCCGCGGCCGAGTGGCTGCTCGACAACTTCCATCTGATCGAAGGCCAGCTCGAGGCCATCCACGAAGGTCTGCCGCGGCGCTACTACGCCAGGCTGCCAGTGCTGATCGACGAGCCCCTCGCCGGTCTGCCGCGCATCTACGGCGTGGCCTGGGCGTTCGTCGCGCATACCGACGGGGCCTTCGACGAAGACCTGCTCGAACACTTCCTCGCCGCTTATCAAGAGACGCGCCCGCTCGACCTCGGCGAGCTGTGGGCGCTGCCGACCACGCTGCGCGTCGTGCTGGTCGAGAACCTGCGACGCCTCGCCGAACGTCTGGCCGCCAACAAGGGCGCCCGCGAACTCGCCAACCGCGTCTGCGATCACCTCGAACGATTCGCACCGCGCGAGCTCGACGCGATGCTGGTGCTGCTCGAACGGCGCGGTGTGGGCCGCGTGTTCCTGGTGCAGATGGCGCAGCGCCTGCTCGACCAGCGCAGCGGGCCGGCGACCCACCGCGAATGGCTTCAACGTGCGGTGACCGATCTCGCCGCGGCGCAGGTGCAGCAGCCCGCCGAGCAGGCCGCCGACAACCTCAGCGTGAGCAACGCGATCGGCTCGCTGCGCGCGATCGACAACGCCGACTGGGCGTCCATCGTCTCGCACGCCAGCGGCACGATGCAGTTGCTGCTCGCCTCGCCCGCGTTCGCGAGCGAACGCAGCGACACGCGCGACACCACGCTGCATGAGATCGAGGCCCTGGCGCGGCGCAGCGGCCGCAGCGAGACCGACGTCACGCGCGTCCTGCTGGCGCTGATGCAGGGCCCCGACGAAGGCAACGACCCGAGCCATTGGCTGCGCGGCCCCGGCCGGCGCGAGCTGATGCGACAGCTCGACCTGCACGACAGCGCGATCACGCTCTGGCGCACCTGGCGTCACCGCGCCGCGCTGCCCGCCTACCTGGCGACGCTCGGCCTCGGGAGCTTCGGGCTCGTTGCGTGGATCATGGTGCAGCACAGCTCGGCGCTGCCGAGCGCTCACACGCCGCTGTGGCTGACGCTGGTGACGGCGATGCTGATGCTGGTGCCGGCCTCCGAGGCCGTGGTCGCCGTGATCAACCGGCTCATCAGCGAATCCGCACCCGCCAGCCGGTTGCCCCGGCTGGCACTCGAGCACGGCATCCCGGCCGAACACCGCGTGATGGTCGTGATCCCCGGCATGCTGACGAGCGAGAGCGCCGCCCAGGAGCTCGCACACCGGCTCGAACTGCACCACCTCGCCAACCCCGAGCACCACGCACAGTTCGCGCTGCTGACGGACTGGGCCGATGCCGACACCGCCTCGCTCGCCACCGACGCGGCGCTGCTGGCCGCCGCAGTGCGCGAAGTGGCCGCACTGAATGCACGCTACGCGCCCGGCCGGCAGCGCTTCATCGTGCTGCACCGCGAGCGCGTCTTCAGCGAAACCGAACAGCGTTGGATCGGCTGGGAGCGCAAGCGCGGCAAGCTCGAGGAGCTGATCACGCTGCTGGCCGCCCCGACCCCCGCATCGGCCGCGTTCATCGAACTCGGCGAGGCCTCACGGGTCGAGCCCGACACCCGCTACATCGTCACGCTCGACGGCGACACGCAGCTGCCGCCTGGCCGCCTGCGCGATCTGGTCGGCGTGGCCGCCCATCCGCACAACCAGCCGGTCGTGGACCCGGTCAAGCGTGTCGTGACGCGCGGCTACGGCATCCTGCAACCGCGTGTGGCCACGCCGCTGCCGGCGCAGAAGGAGCTGACGCTGTACCACTGGCTCTTCGCGGGGCAGTGCGGCATCGATCCGTACAGCGCGGCAAGTTCCGAGGTCTATCAGGACGTGTTCGGTGAAGGCAGCTTCAGCGGCAAGGGCCTGCTCAACGTCGCCGCGATGCACGCGGTGCTCGCGCATCGGCTGCCCGATGGCCGGGTGCTGAGCCACGACCTGCTCGAGGGCTCTCTGGCCCGCTGCGCTGCCGTCACCGACGTGAGCATCATCGAGGACGCGCCGTTCCACGCCGACGTGGCCGCCTCGCGCGTGCACCGCTGGACGCGCGGTGATTGGCAGCTGCTGCCCTTTCTGCTGCGGCCCGGCGCGTACCCGCTGCACGCGATCAACCGCTGGAAGATGATCGACAACCTGCGCCGCTCGCTGGTGGCGCCGGTGTCGCTCGGCCTGATGCTGCTGGCGCTCGGCACCGGTGCCGTGTCGCCCAGCGTCGCACTGGCGCTGGTGCTCGCGGCGTTCATCGCCGGCCCGCTGATGGGCGCGGTGGCCGGCTTCGCGCCGAGCCGCGACACGATCGCCAAGATCCACTTCTACCGCCAGGCCCTCACCGACCTGTGGCGTGCCGTCAGCAGTGGCCTGTGGCAGATGGCGCAGTTGCTGCGTCTGGCCATCACCAGCAGCGACGCGGTCGTGCGGGCGCTGTACCGCATGACGATCAGCCAGCGCAACCTGCTCGAATGGACGACGGCGGCGGCCGCGCAAGCGTCCGCGTCGACCGATCTGCGCGAGCTCGCACGCAAGCACGTCGTGGTGCCGATCACGGCGCTCGCGTTGTGGCTCGCGCTGCTGCTCGCCGGCACACCGGCGCCGTGGTTCGCCACGCTGCTGTGCGCGGTCTGGGCCGCGTCGCCGGTGTGGACCTGGTGGGTCAGCCGCCCGGTGCCACCGCGCAGCGATGCCGCATTGCCGGTCGCCGACCAGATCGAGCTCGAGGCGACCGCGCGCGACACCTGGCGGCTGTTCGAGCGCTGCGTCGGCGCCGAGGACAACCACCTGCCGCCGGACAACCTGCAGCTCTCGCCGCAGGCGATGGTCGCGCACCGCACCTCGCCGACCAACATCGGCCTGTACCTGCTGAGCGTCGCCTGTGCGCGCCAGTTCGGCTGGATCGGCACCCGGGATCTGCTGACGCGACTCGAGGCGACCCTCGCCACGCTCGATGTGCTGCCACGCCACCGCGGCCACTTCCTGAACTGGTACGACACGCAGCGCCCGGCCGCCTTGCTGCCGATGTATGTCTCGACGGTGGACAGCGGCAACCTCTGCGGCCACCTGCTGGCGGTCGCCGAAGCCTGCCGCGAATTCGCGCGCGCGCCCGTCGACGGCGCCGCCACGCGACGCGCGCTGCAGGCCTCGTTGGCCCGCCTCGCGCCACTGAGCGCCGCGCGCGATGCGTTGCCCGACAGCGCCCTCACGCGGCTGCTGGTGCTGGCGGACCCGCTGACCGATGCGGCGGCCGATCTCGCCCGGTTCGAGACGCTGCTGCGCAACGCCGGCGACGAGCTCGCCGCGCTGATGCCCGACGACGACGCTGCGCCGAGCGCGAGCAACGAGTTCGTCTGGCGCGCGGCCGATCACATCGCCACGCTGCGAAGCGCACTGCTCGATCTGGACATGGCCGACCCCGCGCCGTCACTGGACGCCGTCGCGGCACGCTGCGAGGGGCTGGCGTGGGCGCCCGACTTCAGCTTCCTGTACCACCGCAAGCGCCATCTCTTCCACATCGGCTACCGGGTGGCCGAGCAGCAGCTCGACGCGAGCTACTACGACCTGCTCGCCTCGGAGTCGCGCCTGACCAGCCTGCTCGCCATCGCCAAGGGCGATGTGCCGGTGGCCCACTGGGCCTCGCTCGGCCGGCCCTTCTACGCCGTCGGTGCGCGCGCCGGACTGCGCTCGTGGTCGGGCTCGATGTTCGAGTACCTGATGCCCACCCTCGTGCTCGACGAGCCGCACGGCAGCGTGCTCGACGACGCGAGCCACGCGGCGTTGATCGAGCAGATCGCGTTCGCCGCAGAGCGCCACGTGCCCTGGGGCATCTCCGAATCCGCCTACGCCGCGAGCGACCACACGCTGGCCTACCAGTACGCACCGCAGGGCGTACCACGCCTCGCGCTGCGCCGCACGCCGCGCGACGAGCTGGTGATCGCGCCCTACGCCACGGCGCTCGCGACGCAGATCGCACCGCACGGCGCAGTCGCCAACTTTGCAGCGCTGACGAAACGCCAGGCGCGCGGTCGCTACGGCTACATCGAGGCGCTCGACTTCACTGCGGCACGCCAGTCCGGGGTGTCGGGCTTTGCCGCGGTGAACACCTTCATGGCGCACCACCAGGGCATGACCATCGTCGCGATCGCCAACGTGCTGCAGGGCGGTGCGCCGCGCCGCTGGGGCATGGGCAACGCGCACATCAAGGCCGTCGCCTCGCTGCTGCACGAGCGCGCGCCGCGCGAGGTGCCGGTGCTGCGCTCGCCACCGCTGAGCCCCTCGGACGACCCGGGCGAGCAGCGCGCACCGCGCATGCTGCGAGACATCGTGCCAGGCGCCACCGCCGTCACGCCGACGCAGCTGCTGTCCAACGGACGCTACAGCGTCGCCCTGCGCGCCAACGGCGCCGGCTGGAGCCGCTGGGGGTCGACCGGCATCAGCCGCACCCGCGACGATGCACTGCGCGATTCGAACGGCAGCTTCTTCTACCTGCGCTGGGACCGCCAGCCGCAGGCCGTCTCGCTGACCCAGCACCCGGCGCCCGACCCGGCCGCGCACTACCAGAGCACCTATCACGCCGACCGCGTGTGCTTCGACGCGCAGTGGCCCGAGGTCGAGGCGCACACGACGGTCTGGGTCAGCCCCGAGGACGACATCGAGATCCGCCAGATCGAGCTGCGCAACGTCAGCGATCGCATGCTCGATCTCGAGTTGATGTCGGCCTTCGAGATCACGCTGGCCGATGCGCGCGCCGACGAGGCTCACCCCGCGTTCTCGAACCTCTTCCTGCGCGCCCGGTGGTTGGCCACGCACCAGGCGCTGTTGTTCGAGCGCAAGCCGCGTCTGCCGACGGAGCCGGTCCTGCATGCCGCGCACTTCCTGGTCGAACGCGATCCTTTGATCAGCGCGGTGCGTGCGCAGCCGAAGCGCCTGGGCTGGCTGGGTCGCAACCACGATGCGAGCCGGCCGGCGGCGGGCTTCCCGGCGGCATCGGTGCCGGACGCCGATGTCGAACTCGACACCGGCCTGGACCCGATGTGCGCGCTCAGCGTGCGGGTGCAGCTGCCGGCGCGCGGCAAGTTGCGCCTGACCTTCTGCACCGCGGCCGCCGACAACCCGGCGACCTTGAACGCGGTGATCGACAAGTACCGTCAGCCGGGCCCGATCGAGCGTGCGTCGCTGATGTCGGCGACGCTGCACGGCATCCGGTTGCGTGAGTTCAATGTCGGCGCCGACACGCTGGCCTCGATCCAGACGCTGAGCACGGCCGTCCTGACGACGCTCACGCGCCCGGGAGCAGACAGCGCCGAGCCCTGTGACCGGCGCACACTCTGGCGCTTCGACATCTCGGGGGACCGCCCGATCGTGCTCGTCTCCGCCGGCGCGCCGCAAGGCCTGGGGCTGCTGCGCTCGCTGACCCAGGCGCTGCGGCTGTGGTCGTGGGCCGGCGTGGCCTGCGACCTGGTCGTCGTCAACGCAGAGCCCGGCTCCTACATCATGCCGCTGCAGCGTGATGCGTCGGCGCTGCGCGACCAGTTCGATGCGCAGAACGCCGGCCAGCAGGGGGGCGGCGCCAGCCGCCTGCACGTGCTTCGTGCGGAGGAGGTCTCGGCGCTCGAATTCACGACGCTGTGCGCGCTGGCGCGCGTGCACCTCAATGCCGATGGCCGGCCGTTGACGCACCACATGACCGAGTGGGTCGAGCAGCACGAGCACGCGCTCGAGGCGCGTCTCGAGGGCTCGTTCACGGCGCTGCCGGTGGCCCACGTGGGCGACGCCCCGGTCCAGCCCGCGCAGGGCCGCTTCGCGGCGGGCAGCGGCGAATTTCACTTCGACGTGAGTGGTCTGCAGCGACCGCTGCGACCATGGGTCAACGTGCTGGCGAACCCCGGCTTCGGTGCGCAGCTGTCGGAAGCCGGCGGGGGCTACACCTGGGCACTGAACAGCCGGCTGAACCAGCTCACGCCGTGGTCGAACGACGCGATCGCCGATGTGCCGGGCGAATGGTTCCTGCTGCAGGACCTGAAGACGCGAGAGGCGTGGAGCGTCACGCCGTCCGCCTGGGGCGATCCGGAGGCGACCTACCGCGTCGCTCACGGTCAGGGCGTGAGCGTGGTGAGCCACCGCCGCGGCAGCCTGGAGGTCAGCGCCGCCTGGTGCGTCGACGGCGGCAGTGGCGTCAAGCAGGTGCGTTTGCGCCTCGTGAACCGCGGTCACCGCACGCAGCGGCTGCGTGCGATCGGCGTCGCCGAATGGATCATGGGCGCGGGGCGTGGCGACCGCAGCACGACCTCGACCGCGTCGTTCACGCAGCGCCTGCCGAATGCGACCGAGGGCGACGCGGAGCGCAAGCTCGTCGCCCTCACCTGCACGCAGCGCGATCGCGCCGCCGGCTTCGGCGAAGGCACCGCGTTCCTCGCACTGGCCGGCGACGCCGACGATGCGCCGGATTGGACCTGCGACCGACGCGAGTGCTTCGATGCGCGCGGGCGCCTCGCACTGCCCGATCACTTCGGCCAGCTCAGCGGCTCGGGTCTGGACCCGTGCGCCGCCTTGTCGAAGCGGCTGACGATCGGCGCCGGCGACACGGTGGAGTGCGTGTTCCTGCTCGGCTTCGGTGCCAACCCGGCCGAGGCCCGCGATCTGGCCACCAGCGCGGCCGCCGTGCCGGCCACGCGCCGCATGGACGACACCCGCGCGCATTGGGATCGCCTGCTCGGCGCGGCCACCGTGCGCACGCCCGACCCGCTGTTCGACGCGATGGTGAACCGCTGGCTCGTCTACCAGACCGTGGCCTGCCGGCTGTGGGCCAAGGCCGGCTTCTACCAGGCCGGTGGCGCGTTCGGTTATCGTGACCAGCTGCAGGACTCGATGGCGTTGGCATGGGCCGCGCCGCAGATGCTGCGCGAGCAGATCGTGCTGAGCGCTTCGCGGCAATTCCCCGAAGGCGACGTGCAGCACTGGTGGCATGCGCCGACCGGCGCGGGCGTGCGCACGCATTTCTCCGACGACCTGCTGTGGTTGCCGCATGCCTGCGCGCACTACCTGCAATGCACCGGCGACACGAGCCTGCTCGACGAGCGCGTGCCGTTCATCGAGGGCGCGCAGATCCCGGCGGGCGCCGAGGACGCCTACTACGTGCCGACCGTGAGCACGCACGACGCGACCGTGTTCGACCATGCCGCACGCGCCATCGACCACAGCCTGGCGGTCGGCGCGCACGGCCTGCCGCTGATGGGCACGGGCGACTGGAACGACGGCATGAACCGCGTCGGCG
>JBDTVC010000131.1:0-13615 GCA_040007475.1 Burkholderiales bacterium | reverse complement strand
AAGTCGTACTCACGATTCGTGATGGGCAGGTTCTCGCGCATTGGAACTCCGATGGCTGTCATTTGTGATTTCGGAGGGCGCTCGGTGAACTTGAGGAGGTCCGGCCTTTGGGCCGACCGAAGTTCATGGATGCCAGACCACATCGATCTGCGCCCACTGGCCATCAACGGCCACCACAATGCCAGCGACTCGGCAATGGCGTGCGCGCCCTCGAGAGGGCAGGATCCGGGTCGGCGTCTCGCAAGCCACAAGCCACGGCCGTTGAGCCCCACCGACGGCGCGCGGGGTCACGCTATCGCAGCGCGTCCTGAATGTCTTTGATCAATCGCTCCAGCGTGCCAAGCAACGCGTTGCCGAGCGCGACGGCGGACTGTGCTCCCAATCGGCCCCTGAGTTCGGCGTCGAGGGCCGCGGCCCCTTCCTCGACCTCGACGGCCCCCACGTTGCCCGCCGTCCCTTTCAGGTCGTGCGCAACGTGTTCGAGCGCCGAGAGGTCCACCGCGGCGATGGCGTCGGAGAGTTGCTTCGCCATGTCGCCGCCAGCGGTGGTCATTATCCTGAGGAGGCGCACGTATCCGGGGCGGTTGCCGGCCATGCGTTCCAGGCCCTGCGCCACATTCAGCCCCGCAATGGCCGCCAGGCGCCCCAACATCTGCTCCAGGTCGGCCGGTGCCGCGGTAGCGCTTGCCTCGCGCATCGGTGCGGCGGGCATTGCTCGAGAAGCTGCGGGGCGCAACCACTTCAGCAACGTCCGGTAGAGGTCGTCCGGATTCACCGGCTTGGCGATGAAGTCATTCATGCCGGCGTCCTGGCAGGCATGGCGATCGTCGCTGAATGCGTTGGCCGTCATGGCGAGGATCGGCGTCAAGGCCTGGCCGGGAAGGCGACGTATCGCCCGCGTCGCGTCCAGGCCGTTCATCTGCGGCATCTGCATGTCCATAAGGACGAGGTCGTAGCGGCCGCGCGCGGCCATCTGCACCGCCGCCAGGCCGTTGCTCGCGACCTCCACCGCCAGGCCGACCGCGTGCAGCAGTTCGAGCGCCACCTCCTGGTTGATCGGATCGTCTTCCACCAGCAGCAGCCGGCTACCGAGGGACTCACGGCGCAATCGGGCCTCAGCAGCCTCCGCCCGGTCGACGGGCGCCGGCATGACGCCGTGTCCGCGCTGCAGCACGGCGGTGAGCCAGAAGGTGCTGCCCTGGCCCGGTTCGCTGTCGACACCGGCGTCACCACCCATCAGGACCGCCAGCCGCTTGGTGATCGCCAGGCCCAGGCCGGTGCCACCGTACTGGCGGGTGGTCGAGGCATGCGCCTGTTCAAAGGCCCTGAAGAGGCTTGGCAGCTTGTCGGCCGTGAGGCCGATGCCGGTGTCCCGGACTTCGAACCGGACGCACACCTCGTCGCCCCGGTCCTCCAGCAGGATCGCGCGCAGGATGACGCGGCCGTGCTCCGTGAACTTGATGGCGTTGCTGGCGTAGTTGAGCAGCGCCTGCCGCAGGCGGGTCGCATCGCCGCGCAGCCACAACGGGACGCCGTCCGGGTCGACCTCGATCGTCAGGCCTTTGGCCTGGGCAGCGTCGCTCACCAGCGACCAGACGTGATCGAGGACGGCACTCAGCTCGAAATTCTCGTGCTCGATCTCGAGCTTGCCGGCTTCGATCTTGGACAGGTCGAGAATGTCGTTGATGACGGAAAGCAGGTGGTCGGCGGCGATGCCGATCTTCTCCAGCCGTTCAGCTTGCTGCCGGGTCGGCTCGGCGCGTCGCAGCAGGTGGGTCAGGCCGATGATCGCGTTCATCGGCGTGCGAATCTCATGGCTCATGTTCGCCAGGAAGGCACTCTTGGTCTGGTTCGCCGCCTGGGCGGCATCGCGCGCGAGTATGAGTTCGGCCGTGCGTTGCCGCACGGTGTCTTCCAGCTGGTCGCTGTAGCGGCGCAAGGCGAGCTCGGCCGCCTTGCGCTCGGTGATATCGCGCGCGATCTTGGAGGCTCCTACAACCTCGCCTTCGTGATTGCGCAATGGTGATACCGAGATCGAGACGTCGATCAAGTGCCCGTCCTTGCAGCGCCGCACGGTCTCGAAGTGCCCGACGCGATGTCCGCGGCGGAGCTGCTCCTGGATCTGGCGCTCCTCGCCGAGGCGCTCGCCAGGGATCAGGATGTCGATCGGGCGGCCGATGATTTCCTCGGCCGTGTAACCCAGCATGCGTTCGGCGCCATTGTTCCAGGTGGTGATGAAGCCATCGATCGTCTTGCCGATGATGGCGTCGTCGGTGGATTCAACGATCAGCGCGTATTCGGCCATCACCCTTTCCGCCTCATTGCGGTCAGTCACGTCGAACAGGATCCCCGCGACGCCTGCGGGTGTGCCATCGGTCCGGTCCACGGTCGCGCGGCGCGAGACGACGTCGCGCAGCGATCCGTTGGGCCCCATGACCTGGGCTTCGTGCACGGAGGTGCCCCGGTGCTCCAGCAGCGCTGTGTCGGCGGCGAGCTCCGCGTCGGCCAGCGCCTTGGGAAAGATGTCGTGCGAGGTCCGCCCGATGATTTCTTGCCGGGCCAGCCCGGCGTGTTGTTCGAAGGCGGCGTTGCAGGCTCGATATCGGGCGTTGACGTCCTTGAAATAGAACGGGTTGGGCAGCGCTTCGATCAACGAACGGTACAGGGCTTCGCTTTCGCGAACCGCGGCGCACGCGAAGGCGTTTTCCAACGAGATCGCCGCCTGGGCCGCGAGAAGTCCGATCACGGCCACTCGATCACGGCTGAACGCATGACTGACGGTCTCATTCTCCAGGTAGAGCAGTCCGGCCAGTCCTGTCGGGCGGACGATGGGCAGGCACAGCACGGACTTCGGGCGATGGCTCGTGAAATACTCGTCGCTGGAGTAGGGATTCGCGACCGCGGCGTCGCCAAGCAGCACGGGCTCCCGCGTGCGGCGTACGGCATCGAAAAGGGTGGCCGGCAGTGATGCCTCGCCGAGTTGCACATCGCCCAGAACGCTGACGGCCATGGTCTTCTGGTCGAACCGGGCTTCGGCGACCGGCGTCAGCGCACCCTCGCGAACCAGGAGCAGATGGCCGTGTTGCGCTCCCGCGTGTTCCAGCACGATCGGCATCAGCGTCCTGAGCAGCGCGGCCGGAACGGTTTCGCCGGCGATGGCTTGCAAGGCGCGCCCAACGGCGTCGAAGTCAACCTGCACGGCGATCTACCGGCGGGCTCGGGCGGAAAACGTCGGAGCGGCAATCATGGTGATTCGTCAATTTCCCGCACGATGTCGAAGTGCTCAATGTGGCGGAACTCTGCACGTCGCAGTATCCAGCCGCCGGTCGCTGTAGCACGTGACATTCGTCAACGTGCGAGCCGACAGTGCATAGCGGTTTCAAGCGCCCTCAGGAACGCCCAGGACGAGCTCGGGACCGGCCTGAGGTGGCCATCGGCACCGCACCGGTACACGCCGTCCAGCACCAGGCAATGTAGATGTATGCTGAGGTTGGCGGCGGAGCCCGAAGCGCTGGATCAGCGTGACGGCGCCGCCGTGGCCTTCGTCGGCCTCGAGCTGGGCGCCGTCCCGCAGATGGCGCGTGAGCACGCGCTGCACCACCTGCAGCACGGGCGTGACCAGCTCGGGCTGCGCGGCCAGCTGCAGACGCAGCGGGATCGGCGGCGACAGCACCCACTGCCGCACCGGGACATGAGGGATGACGTGGTCCACCAGGTGCACCGCGGTCTGCGACATGCGCCGCGCGCCGCACGAGGGGCGGAACCCGTGCCGCTTGCAGCTTAAGGCCAAGACCTTGTCGTGACCGCACCCGCTGCGGCGCAATCTCAGGAAGCCGTGCGCCAGGATGAGATGCCGCACTCGAGAAAGGCAACGAACTCGTCTTAGATGGAGCGCGGCATTTCGCTGCCGGTGCTGGCTTCGGTGTGGGCAATGAAGCTGGCCGCATGCTGCTGCATCAGGTTACAGCGAGGTCTGCTCGGGGCGGTGACGTTCGCAGTGACCTGGGGCGGCCCGCCTCTAGCTCGCGCCGAAAACGCTGCGCACGCCGGCCGTTGGCATAGTCGCGCGGCGTCAGGCCGCTGATGGCATTGAACAAGCGGTGCAGATGGAATGTGCTCAAGCCCGCACGTTCGGCCCATTCGGCCAGCGTCGGCACATGCTCTGCCTGCTCGATGTAGCGGCACAGCGCGGCCACCTTGGCGGCCCGTTGTGCGGCCATGCTCAGTTGGTCGGACTTGCAGCGCCGGCAGGGCCGGAGCCGGCCTGCTCGGTTCTTCACCAGCCTGCTCGAGGCTACGGGGTGCCCGGACCCGGATCGCGGCACGAACCCGGCCAAGCGCCTGAAGCTCATCAATCGGATCAAGGACGCGTGTGCCCGCAATGGCAGCGGCACGGTGGCCATGTTCTTCGACGAAGCGCAGCGCTACAGCGAGAACGAATACGAGTGGCTGCGCGACGTGCACGACCACCTCGATCGGATCAACATCCGACTCTTCACTTTCCTGATCGGCCAGGAGGAGTTGCGCTCGGTCAAGACCGCGTTTCAGCTGGCGCACAAGACGCAGATCGTCGCACGCCTGATGGTGGAGGAGCTTCGCTTTCACGGGCTGCGCGATGCCGCAGATGCCGCCACCTGCTTGCATAGCTACGACGAGACGAGCTTTCCTCGCGGCACCGATTGGAGCTTCACGCGCTTCTTCGTTCCCAACGCCGTCGCCTCGGGCTACAAACTCGCCGATGACGCCCAACTTCTGTGGAATTCCTTCGAGGAGTTGCACAACAGGAACGGCTTGCCAGGCGCGCTCGAGATTCCGATGGAGTCGTTCGCTCGCGCCGTGGAGATCATGCTCAAACGGAGCTGGGACGGCGACTCGACCGGGCAACGCCCCGACGCGGCGGTCTGGGACGCTGCCGTCAAGGACTGCGGTTATGTGCAAGCGCGCCTGGCGATTCGCAGGGAAGCCGCGCCTGACACGAGCAAGGCCCGACGCGCCGCGTAAGCCGCTCACGCCCACCCGAGCGAGTCGTTCAGATGCTGCCCATCCTGACCTTCGGTGAGGGCCGCCTGAGCCCGACGTACGGCTATTTCTTCGACC
Source organism: Burkholderiales bacterium (assembly GCA_040007475.1). Classification (GTDB taxonomy): domain Bacteria; phylum Pseudomonadota; class Gammaproteobacteria; order Burkholderiales; family Burkholderiaceae_C; genus LMDS01. The sequence goes on along the minus strand of JBDTVC010000131.1, from coordinate 8,518 downwards.
GCGCCTGGCTCATGCCACACGAGACCATCGTCGCGATCGCCTGGAAGTTCGCGCGCATGAACGCGATACCCGGGCATCTCGTCGTGATGCAACTCGCGCGGCGAACCGTTGACCCTTACGAGGGCATCCCGGCGACGTTGATGCATGTCGATGTGTTGGCGCTGGCCAAGTCGTTCAAGATTCCCAAGCGGGCGCTTCGCGACGGTATTGAATCGCCTCACGGTCAGCGACGGATGCATGATCGGCTTCGGTTTTGCACGCCATGCATGGAGCTCGGCTATCACGGCGTCATGCATCAAACGATCGGCGCGACGCACTGCCCCTGCCATCGCGACGCGCTGGAGGAATGTTGCCGCGGTTGCGGCTCTTCGACCGAGTACCGTCTCAACGCCAAGCTGCTCAACGCGCCGTTTCGCTGTGCGAACTGTCGCAGGCCCTATGCAGGTTGGGGCAGGAGCTTCATGCCCCAGCGCCCTCCTCCCGAGCTGCGGCGCGCGATCACGCGCTCACACTGCAACGCTTGAGCATCGACCGATGCATTGAGTGCGTCTTGCTCGAATTTGGCGCCGGTGACTACTTTGCTTCGCCGCGTTCTCGGCAGCCTTCGACTGACGACTTTGCTTCGCAAATCGCTGCAGGCCCCGCCCAGCCTCGCTATGCAGCAGTCGGCGCCGCTCGGCAAAGACAGAGTGACTACTTTACCCTCGCGCTTGAGACTACTTTGCTTCGGTCTACGTCTGGGCAGTTGTAATCAAAGCCTGGACTCTGCGACGAACACGCGGGTGAACTTGATCCACCAAAACGACTTCACAGACGCGCGCTAGACTTCGCGTCAGAGTCCCCTCAAACTCCTTTCGATGCAAATTTCCCGCGCAATGAGCAAAGCCATCAGCCGCGTGCTGATCGGCGTGGTGCTGTTTGCGCAATTTGCGGTGGCAAGTTACGCGTGCCCGAGCCTGATGGGAGCGGCCTCGATGGCGGCGGCCACATCCCCTGAAGCCACCCAGGTAGCAACGACGACCGGGATGCCACCCGGCTGTGATCAGCTCGACCCGGACGCGGCAAACCTCTGTGCCGAGCATTGCCGCCAAGGCCAGCAGAGCGCCGACACGGCCTCTGCGCCTGTTGTGAGCCTGGGTATCCCGACATTCCTGTATTCGCTTCCCATCGAACCGCAGCACTCGCTCGGTCCCGGCCGGTCCTTCCCGGCTCCTGACGCTCATTTGGATGCTGCGCCAGAGCCGCCGCACGCCATCCTGCACTGCGTCTTCCGCATCTGATTCCCTGACGCCGCGCGCGCTGCGGGCCTGACGGCAACGTCGGCCTTGAGCGCACGTGGTCGCGCTCGCGCGCTTGGTTCATGCCATCGCGACGAGCCGAACTTCGACCTCGTCGTTCGTCAGGAGATCCCATGGTTTTGCATTCCCATCGCTCGTCCATCGAGCACCTGCTGTCGCTGGCGACAGGCTTGTGTCGTGTCTCCCTCAGCGGGATCCTCGGCTTCGTCGGGCTCCTCGCGCACGCGGCCCCGCTGACGCTCGATGACGCCTTGCGCTTGGCGCAGGAGCGTTCTCGCCAACTGCCCGCCCAGGCCGCTGCGGCAGCCGCTGCGCGCGACATGGCGCTCGCGGCCGGGCAGAGGCCGGACCCGGTTCTGAAGACCGGCCTGAACAGCCTGCCCGTCAGCGGTGCGGATCGCTTCAGCCTTGTTCGCGACAACTTCACGATGCTCTCGGTCGGCGTGTCGCAGGAACTCACGCGCGCCAGCAAGCTCAGCGCGCGTTCCGCACGATTCGAGCGCGAGGCGGAGGTGGCCGAGGCGGGCCGCGAACTCTCACTAGCCAACCTTCAGCGTGACACCGCGATGGCGTGGCTGGACCGTCATTACAAGGAACGCATGCGTGACGTGCTGGGGACGCAGCGTGACGAAGCCAGGTTGCAGATCGACGCAGCGGACGCCTCGTATCGCAGCGGCCGGGGGTCGCAGGCCGATGTGTTCGCGGCACGCTCCAGCGTTGCGCAGATCGAGGATCGCATCGCGCAGACCGAACGCCAGATCGCCACCGCGACGACGCAGCTTACCCGCTGGGTCGGTGCTGCTGCTGTCGAGTCGCTCGGTTCGCCGCCCGGAATGGACGCGGTCCGCCTGCACGCCGAAGACCTCGAAGCCCAGCTTGCCCACCATCCGCAGATCGCCGTGTTGGCCAAGCAGGAGGCGATGGCACAGGCCGACGCCGATGTTGCGCGCGCAAACAAGCAAACCGATGTCAGCGTTGAGCTGACCTACAGCCAACGCGCCTCCTCGTATTCCAACATGGTGTCACTGAACCTGTCGGTGCCCCTGCAATGGGATCAGAAGAACCGACAGGATCGCGAAGTGGCGGCCAAGCTCTCCGTCGTCGAACAGATTCGGGCCGAGCGCGAAGAAGCGACGCGCGCGCACCTCGGTGAAGCACTGGCGATGCTTCAGGAATGGCGCAGCGATCGGGATCGGCTGACCCGCTACGACACCTCGCTGCTGCCGCTGGCCACCGAGCGGACGCGAGCGTCGATTGCGGCGTACCGTGGTGGCAGTGGCCCGCTGACAGCGGTGTTGGAGGCACGCCGAGGCGAGATCGACACACGCATGGAGCGGCTGCGCCTGGAGATGGATGCCGCGCGCCTGTGGTCCCAGCTCAACTACCTCGTGCCGGTCGGCCACGACACTCCGGTTGCGCTTCGCCCTTGAATACTCGGGACAACCAAACCATGAAACTCAAACCTCTGGCGATCGCCCTGGTGGTCGTCGGCTCCCTCGCCGCATTGGGCGGAGGCAGCTACGGCTTGTACAGGTTCGGCATGCAGCGTGGCATGGGGATAAATGCCTCGTCCACGTCGGCAGCTACTGCCGACTCCGGCGCCAGCCAGACTGCAGGTGGCAAGCTGCCGCAGAGCATCGCCGAGGGCGAAGAAGCCACGCGTCGCCACATCCAAGCGGGCATCAAGGCAGGCGATATCGATCCGAGCACCGGCAGCAAAGTTCTGTACTACCACGACCCGATGGTGCCGGGGAACAAGTTCGACAAGCCGGCCAAGTCGCCCTTCATGGACATGATGCTGGTGCCGGTCTATGCCGATGGCGACAGCGACGGCAGCAAGGTGACCGTGAGCCCTCGCATACAGCAGAACCTGGGCGTGCGCACCGCCGAAGTGACCGAAGGTGCGTTGTCGCTGCAAGTCTCGGCGGCGGGCAGCATCGCATTCAACGAACGTGACCAGGCAGTCGTGCAGGCGCGTGCGACTGGCTATGTCGAGAAACTCTACGTGCGTGCCACGCTCGACCCGGTACGTCAGGGCCAAGCCCTCGCCGACCTGTACGTGCCCGACTGGATCGCCGCGCAGGAAGAGTTCCTGTCAGTGCGTCGCATGCAGGGTACCGACCTCGCATCGCTGGTCGACGGCGCGCGCCAGCGCATGCGCCAGGTCGGCATGAGCGACGCGCAGATCAGGCTGGTAGAGAACAGCGGTAAAACGCAGCCGCGCATCACGCTGACGGCACCGATCAGTGGCGTGGTTGTCGAGCTGGTGGCGCGTGACGGCATGACGGCAATGTCCGGTGCGACGCTGTTCCGCATCAACGGCCTGTCCACCGTGTGGGCTAATGCCGAAGTACCGGAGAGCCAGGCCGCGTTGGTGCAACCCGGCGCCAAGGTGCAGGCCAAGAGCCCGGCCGTTCCTGGTGCGACCTTCGATGGCAAAGTGCAGGCGCTGCTGCCCGACGTGAACGCTTCGACGCGAACCTTGAAAGCGCGGCTCGAACTGGCGAACCCTGGCGCACGTCTGGTGCCCGGCATGTTCGTGCAGATGCAGTTCATGGACCAGCGTGCCGAGAAGTCGCTGCTGATCCCGACAGAAGCAGTGATCCAGACCGGCAAACGCACCGTGGTGATGGTGGCCGAAGAAGGCGGACGGTTCCGGCCCGTGGATGTGGAGGCCGGCATCGAGAGCGCCGGCCAGACCGAGATCAAGCGCGGTCTCAAACTCGGTCAGCGCGTCGTCGTGTCGTCGCAGTTCCTGATCGACTCCGAAGCGAGCCTGAAGGGCCTCGAGGCGCGGCTGAACGACGAGCCCGAGCCGACCGCCGCGAACCCAGCGCAGCGCCACGACGGGCAGGCCAAGGTCGAAGCCATCGGCCGCGACGCGATGACGCTTTCGCACGGTCCGATCGCCTCGCTAAAGTGGCCGGCGATGACGATGGACTTCAAGCTGCCCAAGAGCGGCGCACCGCGTGGCGTGGATGTCGGCGACCGCGTGGACTTCGAGTTCTTCATGAACCCCGAAGGTCTGCCGCAGCTCACCACCGTGACGCTGCTGCAGCCCGAACCCAAGGCTCCGATGGCACCCGCATCGGCCGGGAGCAAGCCATGATCGCCAAGCTGATTCGCTGGTCGATCGTCAATCGTTTCCTGGTGTTGCTGGCGACGTTGATGATCGCCGCATGGGGCGTGTACTCGCTGCTGCGCACGCCGCTTGACGCGCTGCCCGATCTGTCGGACGTGCAGGTCATCATCCGCACGACCTACCCCGGCCAAGCGCCACGCATCGTCGAGAACCAGGTGACGTACCCTCTGACGACGACGATGCTGTCGGTGCCGGGTGCGAAGACGGTGCGCGGCTATTCGTTCTTCGGCGACTCGTTCGTCTACGTGCTGTTCGAGGACGGCACCGACCTGTACTGGGCGCGCTCGCGCGTGCTCGAGTATCTGAACCAGGTGCAGGGTCGCCTGCCCGCTGCGGCGAAAGCCTCGCTCGGGCCGGACGCGACCGGCGTGGGCTGGATCTACCAATATTCACTGGTCGATCGCAGCGGCACGCAGGACGCCGGGCAACTGCGTGCCTTGCAGGACTGGTTTCTGAAGTACGAGCTGAAGACCGTGCCGAACGTGGCCGAAGTCGCCTCGGTCGGCGGCATGGTGCGCCAGTACCAGGTCGTGCTCGATCCCGACAAGCTCGCGGCCTACAACATCCCGCACACCAAGGTGATCGAGGCCTTGCAGAAGGCGAACCAGGAGGCTGGCGGGTCGGTGCTTGAACTGGGTGAAGCCGAGTACGTTGTGCGTGCGTCGGGCTACCTTCAAGGTCTGGACGACTTCCGCAAGGTGCCGTTGATGGCGACGCCTTCGGGCGTATCGGTGCGGCTGGGCGACGTGGCACGCGTCCAGATCGGACCGGAAATGCGGCGTGGCATCGGAGAACTCGACGGCGAAGGCGAGGCCACCGGCGGCGTGATCGTGATGCGCTCCGGCAAGAACGCGCTGGAGACCATCGCTGCGGTAAAGGCCAAGCTCAAGACCTTGCAGGCGAGCTTGCCCAAGGGCGTCGAGATCGTGCCGATCTACGACCGATCCAGCCTGATCGAACGTGCGGTCGAAAACCTCACGCACAAGCTCGGCGAAGAGTTCCTCGTTGTCGCGGTGGTGTGCTTCATCTTCCTGTTTCACCTGCGCTCGGCTTTTGTCGCCATCATCTCGCTGCCGCTCGGCATCCTGGCCGCGTTCATCGTGATGTACTACCAGGGCGTCAATGCCAACATCATGTCGCTAGGCGGCATCGCGATCGCCATCGGGGCGATGGTTGATGCGGCGGTCGTGATGATCGAGAACGCGCACAAACACCTCGAACAATGGAGTCGCACGCACCCCGGTGAAAAGCTTGAGGGCGAGGCGCGATGGCGCGTGATCGGCGACTCTGCGGCCGAGGTCGGGCCGGCGCTTTTCTTCTCGCTGCTGATCATCACGTTGTCGTTCATCCCGGTGTTCACGCTGGAGGCGCAGGAAGGCCGACTGTTCGCGCCGCTGGCCTTCACCAAGACCTACGCGATGGCAGCGGCAGCGGGCCTGTCGGTGACCTTGATTCCGGTGCTGATGGGCTACCTGATCCGCGGGCGCATCCCGGACGAAAGGAGCAATCCACTGAACCGCCTGCTCATTGCGATCTACCGTCCGTTGCTGAACACCGTGCTGCGTGTGCCGAAGCTCACGCTGGCGGTTGCCGCTGTGCTGCTGGTCTTGAGCCTGTGGCCCTTGCAGCACATCGGCGGCGAGTTCATGCCGAGGCTCGATGAAGGCGACCTGTTGTACATGCCGTCGGCCTTGCCTGGCCTGTCGGCAGGCAAGGCGGCCGAGTTGCTGCAACAGACGGACCGGCTGATCAAGACAGTGCCCGAGGTGCTCAGCGTCTACGGCAAGGCCGGCCGCGCGGAGACCGCGACCGACCCGGCTCCCATGGAGATGTTCGAGACCACGATCCAGTTCAAGCCGAAGAGTGAATGGCGCCCCGGCATGACGCAGGACAAGCTGGTCGATGAACTCGACCGCATCGTCAAAATACCCGGGGTCGCCAACATCTGGGTGCCGCCGATCCGCAACCGCATCGACATGCTGGCCACCGGCATCAAGAGTCCTGTCGGCGTGAAGGTGGCCGGCACTGATCTGGCCGTGATCGACCGTGTAACCGGCGAGATCGAAAAGGCTTTGAAAGACGTACCCGGCGTCAGCAGTGCATTGGCAGAGCGCCTGACCGGGGGACGCTACGTGGACGTGAAAATCCGTCGCGACGATGCGGCCCGCTTCGGCATGAACATCGCTGACGTGCAGTCCGTCATCACCTCGGCTGTTGGCGGCGAGAACGTCGGCGAGACCGTGGAAGGCTTGCAACGCTTCCCGATCAGCGTGCGCTATCCACGGGAAATTCGAGACTCTTTGGAGAAGCTGCGAAGCCTGCCCATCGTCAACGAGCGCGGGCAACGTTTGTTGCTGTCGGACGTGGCCGACATCCGCGTCACCGACGGCCCGCCGATGCTGCGCAGCGAGAACGCACGGCTGTCGGGCTGGGTCTATGTGGACATCCGCGGGCGCGACCTTCGCTCGGCCGTGCAGGACATGCAGCGTGCGGTCGCGAAGGACGTGAAGCTGCCACCGGGTTATTCGATCTCGTGGTCCGGCCAGTTCGAGTTCCTGGAGCGTGCGACGGCGAAGCTGAAGGTGGTCGTACCGTTCACACTGCTCATCATCTTCGTGCTGCTGTACCTGACCTTCGCGGCATTCGACGAGGCGCTGCTGATCATGGCCGCGCTGCCCTTTGCGTTGATCGGCGGCATCTGGCTGCTGTACCTGCTCAGCTACAACCTGTCGGTGGCCGGCGCGGTCGGCTTCATCGCGCTGGCCGGTGTGTCGGCCGAGTTCGGCGTGATCATGCTGCTGTACCTGAAGACGGCGTGGAACGAACGCCTGGCGCAGGGTAAGACCAGCACCGAGGACTTGCTCGGCGCGATCCGCGAAGGGGCAGTCCTGCGCGTTCGCCCCAAGGCGATGACCGTCGCGGTGATCCTGGCCGGTCTGCTGCCGATCATGTGGGGAACGGGCACCGGCTTCGAAGTGATGCAGCGCATTGCGGCGCCGATGGTGGGCGGGATGATTACTGCGCCGCTGCTGTCGATGTTCGTGATCCCGGCAGCGTACTTGCTGATGCGCCGGCGTCGGGTTTCCCTGGCACTCACAGAAGGGAACCTTCTGCCAGCCGCCTCAGCACTCGAACCGAGTGTCTGACCCAAGTTCTCTACTCGCCTGCAACAAGATTTGTCCAAGAAGCCCGCAGCGCGTACACCGATAGCGGTGGTGTTGAGTTCGTAACGCGTAGCAAGGGCTAGGTCGTGACAGCCATCAAGTAGCCATAACTTTCTACTTCAGCAATGCGGCGCCCAGCAGTCCCTGGCTGAACGACTCCGAGCGGTGCGTACCGGCCACAAGCAGCAGGATGGCCAGGCGTGGCCGTTCAGATCCATTCATCGGCCGCTCCTTGGCGTGCAGACTAGGGTGTTGTGTAGCCAGAGCTGAATTCATCAAAAGCCGTGACGCTGTCGGCCTTCGTCCATGCGCCGGTGGCTCCGCTGCCGGAGATGCGCGCGTTCCGCGTCTCGATGGCAACTTTCCCGTCAAGAAGTATCGGCGCCGAACCAAATCTGACAGTGGCTCAGATTTCGGTCGGCGACAACTGGCTGTGCACATAGCGCGCACCGAGGCGGGCGGCAAGTCGGGTCTTGGTTGCGGGCTCACTGCTGAGATGTTGCCTGACCACCGCGCAGGTTGTGTTGTAGCCTCGCCATGTATACCTCAGCCGCTCCAGACGAATCAATCCGGCTTGAGCGCGGTGATCCGCAGCCGCAACGCATTGCTGATCACCGAAACCGAGCTGAGGCTCATCGCCAGCGCACCGATCATGGGTGACAAGAGCCAGCCCGTGAACGGGAACAGCACGCCAGCGGCCAGCGGCACGCCCAGCATGTTGTAGACGAAGGCGAAGCCGAGGTTCTGCTTCATGTTCGCGACGGTAGCCACCGACAGCGCACGGGCGGTGGCGATGCCACGCAGATCGCCTTTCACCAGCGTGAGCTGTGCGCTGTTCATCGCCACGTCGGTGCCCGTCCCCATCGCGATGCCGACGTTGGCTTTGGCCAGAGCCGGGGCGTCATTGATGCCGT
>JBDTVC010000130.1:0-13624 GCA_040007475.1 Burkholderiales bacterium | reverse complement strand
GGGCGTCGTCCCCGGCGATTGAGTCGAGGTCGGTCCCTCGCCCGCCGCGTTGTCGACCGTCACCTGGTAGTAGTAGGTCGTGTTGTTGGCAGCGGTGGTGTCGACGAAGGACGTCGTGGCACTCGCGCCCACCTTCGTGCCAAGCAGCCCCAGAGTCGTGGATCGGTAGATGTTGTAGGAGGTCGCACCGGGGACGCTCTGCCAGGTGATCGTTGCCTGGCCGTTGCCCGCCGTCACCACCACCCCGGTGGGCGCTCCCGGTGCGGTAGAGGGCGCGGTTGACGATCCTGACGAAGAAGATCCGCCGCCGCACGCCGTGAGCAGCGTGATCGCCAGGGTCGCCATCCACAACGTCAGCATCCTCCACGCACTCTTGCTCGCGGGCCGTTCGTCGTGGCGGTGGTGGAGCGTCGGCGATTCCTGAAGATCGAGCAAGGGAGTCCCTCGGTAGTGTGCCGCCTTGTCGCCTCGCATGGGTCGCACCCAAGGTCCCAGCATCTCGGCCTTCTTTGAGGCGGCCTGCAGTACCTGGATCAGGATGTGCGACAACTCCGGTCGGGGTGGGCCGACGTGGCGGCGCGAGGTGAAGTCGGCGAAGTCCATGGCGCCGCAGTGTCGACGAGCGTCGGCGGGCATTCATGATCGACTTGTGACGGACCGGATGTCACAAGGTCCACGCGTGCACTTGTGCACAATTCAAGCTTGTCCACCTTCTGCCGAAGAACAGGTTGGCGCCGTGCCGCCGCGCCGAAGGTGCGCCGTGCCGCGCAAGCGCCAGACCTCATGCCGACGATTCAACGCTTGCCCCTCAACACGTCCCGATATGCCGCGCTGCAGCCGACTGCGGCGCGATGGCGCGGCCGGCACGCCCCCACGCGATGAGCGAGTTCCTCATCACATTGCCAGGCGGGACGCTCGATCTGCTCGGACGGCGCTTGCTCCGCCACGGCGAACCGGTGAAGTTCGAGCCGCGGGCGTGGCGCGTGCTGGAGACACTGGCCCGCTTCCGCCATCGAGTGGTGACGAAGGAGGAATTGCTGGCCGCGCTGAGTCCGGAGGGCGCGGTATCCGAAGCCGCGATGCGCCAGGCGATCCGTTCGGCACGGTTGGCCATCGAGGACGACGGGCCGCAGCCGATCATCCGTTCGATCTCGCGCGTCGGCTACATGTTCGACGTCCCATCGGCACCAGCATCGGCCCGCACATCCGCATCGCCACCAGAGCCAGCCACAGCAGGTTCGCTGCGCCACGGTATCCCCTCGTTGATCATCGGCCCGTTGCGCAATCGAACCGGGCGGCCGAGCCTGCAGTGGGCGGCGCACGGCCTGGTCGGCTGCATCGCGCACGGCCTGTCGATCGACGGACGCTTCCAGGTTCAGGACGCGAAGTCACTGGAGGTGTCGTGGCCCCAAGAAGACGCGAAGATGTTGCAGATGCTGCGCGCGGCCGGCGCGCGCTATGCCGTGGTCGGTTCATTGACGCTTGCAGGCCACGAACTCGCGCTCGATCTCCAGGTTCATGACCACGACGAGAAGACCGCCATTCCAATCCGCGCCACCGCTCCCGCAGCGCTCGTGCTTCCCGCCATTCAGGCCCTGCGGCACACACTGCTGGGCGTCGGCGAGCGCCACGGCGACGGGTTGCGGGGCTGCTCGCTGATGTCTATCGAGTTGTTTGCACGGGCCAAGCACTCCGCTGCGATGAACCAGCATCCTGCCGCGCTGCGGGCCCTTGGACTTCTGCAGCACCTGGACCCGGGCTTTCCACGCCTCGATCTGGAGTTGCTGCGAGCACAGGCCGTCTGCGGCAGCGACGAGGGGCCGGTCAGCGCGGCACGGCTGCTCGAGGCCGCGAGACGCAACCAAGACCAGCGCCTCGAAGCGCAAGTGCACCAGTGCTTCGGGACGCTGCACCACGTGAAGGGCCGGTTGCGAGACGCGGCGCAGAGTTTTGAGCACGCCCTCGCGCTGGGCCGCGTCTGCATGCCGCCGCACTGGCAGGGGTACACCTTGACGTTGCTGGCATCCGTCGAGTGCCGCCTCGGCGAGCTGCATTCCGTTGCGACACGTCTGAACGAGGCCCAGACGATCTTCACGCGCATCGGTAGCCGCTGGGGGCTGCTGAACGTGCTATGGCTGCGGGCGATCATGAGCTCGCTGTCCGGCGATGCCGAGAAGTCCATCCGATGGAACAGAAAGCTCGCCCACACGGCTCGCAGGCTCAATGCCAACACAGCGCTTGCAAGCGTGTGCCTCAATCTCGCGGGCGAACTGCTTTACGCGGACCGGCTGGACGAGGCGCGAGAGTGCGCGGAAGAGGCGACCGCGACTGCGCTTGCGATCGAGGCCCACGTGAGCCTGCTGAGCACCGTTGTCAACATCCACTGCCTGCTCCATCGCCAGCAAGGCCGCCCGGACGCCGCCGCGGAGCTGCTGTCGCTGCTGCCCCGGCCTGACCGGGTGCAGGACGACGGCTACCTCTGGCAGGCCCACGGTCATGCCGCCATGGCGGCCGGGCGCGTCGACGAGGCGGCCGACTGTTTTTTGCAGTCGGCGGCCGAGTGCCGTCGCCACGGCAACCGCGTGGCCGAGGCACCCCTGCTGCCTTGGCTCGTCGAGGCCCTCGTGCGCAGCGGGCGCCTGCCACTCGCACAAGCCGAACTCGACCGCGCAGCCGCGCAGGCCCATCTGCAGGACGAGACCACCACCGCGAACCTGCTGTACCCGCGCGCGTTGCTGGCACGGCGGCGCCAGCAGGAACCGGAAACCCAATCGCTGCTTGCGCGGCTGGCAACCGCGCCGGCTGCACTGCCCCTCTTCCGGCGGCTGGGGCAGGACTTGTCGGCGGCACCCAGCGAGCCGCAGGGCGAGCCCCTGGTGCCGAGCGCGCCGCCCAATGGCGTGATGCTTCGGGAGTACCGCTTCGCCCACTGCATGCTCGACGTGGAGCGCCGGGAACTGTGGGTCGATGGGCGGCGCCAGGCACTCGCGCCAAAGCCGTTTGACGTGCTCTCGCATCTGTACCGCAATCGTCACCGCGTGGTGACGCAGGACGAACTCCTCGACACCGTGTGGCGCAAGGCGGCCGCGTCGCCGGAAGTGGTCGCGCAGGCGATCGCCAAGATTCGCCAGGCGATGCGACGGAGCAAGACGCACACCGTTCGAGTCCAGACCGTCTACCGCAAGGGCTACAGGTTGCTGGCCGACGCGCGCGTGGAGCCCGACGACGACACCGCCGTGGCGCTGCTGTCGGACCTGCACGCGATCCAGGAGCGACCGCTGGCTGTCGTGCCGCTACCGGACGGAATCCCGGACGTCGGCGGCCCGGATCGCGATCTCGGGTATCCGCTGGAAGTTCTCGGCTACACGCTGGCCGTGCACTCGATGCTGAAGCGCATGTCCGCCGCTGAGGTGCAGGCCGGTATCGATGCCGCCCCGGCCCCGACGCCAGAAGCCATTGCGGCAGCGATTGGCACCCGCAGCCCCGGCGCGCACGTCCTGTTCGCCCGCCTGACGCGCCGCAACGAAACCTTGACACTGGACTACGTGTTGGTGTTGCCCGCGTCCCGGACCGAAGGCAGCATGCACGACCTGTCGCCGGCGGCACTCGGCCGGCGGCTGGCCGCCAGGCTGCTGCGGCTGCATGCCGACACCGGGGGCACGCACGTGCACGCCGTGGACGAGGGTGCGTGGATGACGCAGATGCTAGACCTCGCGTCGCGCGCCGCCGAAGAGCACCGCCGGAGCGAAGCGCTGCAGATCCTGGACGTGGTCCTCGATCAGAATCCCGACCACGATTTGGCGGTGGACTTCAAGGCGCGCATTGACGCCGGCCGCGGCGCGCGGGACACCGCGTGCTGCACGAGCACGTCCAGGCCTTGATCGCGCCCGGCGCGTTCGCACGTCGCTCCTGTCGGCCGCTTGGCGAAACGCTCGTGGCTTTGGACAAGGCGATCGCCGAGACTTATTCGCAAACGCTGCCAGAGAGCGTCGCCACTATGGCGATACCGTTCCAGGCGGCTGCTTTTCGGCGGCCAAGTCTGCGATGGCGACAGGCTGCTTAGGGTCGGATATTGCGACTCAGTTTCGCAACTAGGGCGCCCGTCAGCCGACATTGAAACCAGGCCGCCGGGCAGCTGCCGTTCTGCTACTCCCAGACCCGGCCAGGAGCGGACCGCAAGCGACCGCCGCCTTCGAGAGCACGCATGGCCACGGTGACTTGCGTAGGCTCCAGCCTGGCGACCATCGACGCCACGCTCTTTGCATACGCATCGGTGCCGTGTGCCAGCAGCACACCGTACAGGGCCACAAACTCGCCCGTGGATTGCGCCCGGTGGCCGAGCAGCGCTTCGTTGCAGCCGGTGGCGGCATCCACCTCCAGCAGCATGTCCGGGAACTGCACGCTGCCGATGAGGCTGTAGATGGTCTCGCGCGTACGAACGGGCTCAGCTTGATCGGGCAGCGCGGCAATTGCCGGCAGATGAAGCATGCCGTCGGCGTCGATCTCCACCTTGCCGCGCCGCAGGGCCTAGGCCACCGCGGACATGCCGGCCATCAGGTTGGCCAGCAGCGGCTCCAGGAATCAGCGCCGCGGGCAGGCCGGTGGTCGCTGCGAAATTGCGCCCGAATGGCTGCCACGTCCGCTGAGGTGAGCGCGAAAAACTGCTCCCGGTCGAACTCGCTCAGCCGAGGTGGCAAGGCTTCCTGGCCGACGAAACGCAGGGCGAAGGCGGGCATGGCGTCGGACAGCGGCAGGTGGGCTGCCAATGTACCGCCATGGCCGCCATCAACGCGGTCGGGCGAACAACCCAACGGGTTGGCGAAGGCCGGGAACCCGCATGGATACTGGGTTTCAGGCGAAAGCGCACCAATCTGCACGAAAAGTACGACTACCCCGCTGCGGGCAGAACCCGACGCTGCCCAGGACATGAAAAGGGCAGCGTGGGAGTCCGCCGTCCGATGACGGTATTCCTTCGTTGATTCCCCTACCCCTGGCCGGCCTGTCGTGCCCCATCTCCGCGATGTCTGCCCGCCATCGAGTTCAACGTACGACAGAGCTAGCCCTGGACCGAATCAGCATGAACGAGACCAAAGCGCAGATCGCCGACCTGCTGCATGGCAAGGAACAAGACGTGTGGGCCGACTCAGGCTACCGGGGTGCGCAAAGTCGAGTGACCCGAGAGGATCTGCAGTGGCACATCGCAGCAAGGCCCAGTGACATTGCCAAGCTGCCCGACGGTCGAGCGAAGGAGCGACTCAAGAAGCGAGAGCACCGTAAGGCCAGCGTGCGCGCGAAGGTCGAGCATCCGTTCCGAGTCATCAAGCGCCAGTTCGGCTTGGCGAAGGTCAGATTCCGCGGCTTGGCCAAGAACACCGCGCACGTGGTCACGCTGTTTGCGTTGTCGAACCTGTGGATGGCGCGAAAGAAATTGATGGCGATGGCGGGAGTGGTCCGCCCGCAAACAGCATGAGGCGCGAGGAACGCTGCGCAATGCGCTGGAAACGTTCGAAGCACAGGCGTTCATGCGGCTCTTTGCTGTTTGAACCGCTGAACGTGATCGCGTTTTTGCGTTGTTCAGACCTTCCCTAACGTAGGTTCACCGCCGCGATAGACTTGTTCATGGGCTTGGAGGACCGACCGATTTGAGCGCGCCGATTCACATAGCCTGCGATCGCGCCATCGCTGCCGCCGAGCAGGTCTCTGCAGAAGAATCGCCGCCGCACGCGAACTGGATTCTGGCGACCACCGTCCTCGCGTCCAGCCTCGCTTTCATCGATGGCTCGGTCGTCAACGTCGGCTTGCCGGCGATCGGGCGCAGCTTGAATGATGGAGGCGCTGCGCTGGCGTGGGTGCTCAACGGTTACCTGTTGCCACTGTCGGCGCTTCTGCTGATCGGCGGCGCGGCGGGTGATCGCTTCGGCCGGCGCCGACTCCTCGTGATCGGCACGGCCCTCTTCGCGGCGGCATCGCTGCTGTGCGCGCTTGCGCCGGGCTTGTACTGGCTGCTGGCCGGCCGGATGCTGCAGGGCATCGGCGCCGCGCTGCTGATGCCCAACAGCCTGGCGATCCTCGGCGCGAGCTTCACCGGTGAAGCTCGCGGGCGCGCCATCGGGGTGTGGGCTGCAGCGGGCGCCGCGGCCGGCGCAGTCGCGCCGCTGCTTGGCGGCTGGTTGATCGATGCGGTCGGGTGGCGTGCGATCTTCCTCGTCAACCTGCCGATCGCAGCGGCGGCGATCGCACTCGCGCTGCGCTATGTGCCGACCGAGCCCGAGCAGAACCGCGCGCCGCTCGATCTGGCCGGTGGCGCGCTGGCTTCAGTGGCCCTTGGCGCGCTGACTTGGGCGCTGACGCAGTGGAGCGCGGCACCTCATCTCGAGGTGTCGACCGTGCTTGGACTCGTGGCCGGCATTCTCGCGCTCGGCATGTTCTTGACCGTTGAGCGACGCCTGCGCGATAACGCGATGCTGCCGCTGGCGTTGTTCGGGTCGGCCGACTTCATCGGGTTGTCGCTGCTGACGCTGCTGTTGTACGGGGCGCTCGGCGGCCTGTTGGTGCTGGTGCCGTATGTGCTGATCGAATCGCGCGGCTACTCGGCAACCGCCGCCGGTGCGGCGTTGTTGCCACTGCCGCTCGTCATCGCGCTCAGTTCGTCGACGATGGGCAAGATCGCCGGTCGCATCGGCGCGCGACTGCCTCTGGTGATCGGACCCTTGATCGTCGCTGCGGGTTGCGCGCTCGCGCTGCGGATCGAGCAAGCCGGCAGTTACTGGAGCACGGTGTTTCCCGCGCTGCTGGTGATCTCGCTGGGCATGGCCGCAGCTGTCGCACCGCTGACCACGGCCGTGATCACGGCAGCGCAGTCCAGGCATGCCGGCGTGGCGTCCGGCTTCAACAGCGCGATCGCGCGCACCGGCGGCTTGATTGCCACGGCACTGCTCGGGGGCGTGCTCGCGTTGCATGGCGACGCACTGCTCCCGCCGTTCAGGTGGGCCGCACTCGCAGCCGGAGCCACGGCGTTGGCCGCCGGCGTTAGCGCGTTCATCTGGGTGGGTCGCGAGGCAAGGGACGGGGCAACGTGACGACACACGCGTCCCGGACAACAGAGTGGCAGAGCGCCCAGCGCCTGGTCTCGTGCGGCGTTCGGCTACCGGTCACGTTCCCATCCGCGCCCTCGAGCGCGGCCGCGAACTCCAGGGTCGAGGTGGCAAGGTCCGACCCCATGACGACCTCCGGGCCGTCCACCACGCGATGGAGGGCCGGTGCCTCAGCGGAACGCGCAGACTCGGGCACGGCCCAACGACTGCGGAGGCTCGCTCCGGACGAAGGCGCGACGGCTTGCGGCCACAGGTTGGCGCGATGTCGAGACCGCGTGACCTGGTTCGTCGTGGAGATGTGCCTGCGACGAGAGAACGGGCACCCTTTGTGTATGCCAAATTTCCGGAAGGAGTGTTGAGATGAGCAAGAACACGATCTGTCTCTGGTATGACCACGATGCCGAAGAGGCTGCCCGCTTCTACGCGCAGACATTCCCGAACAGCGGTGTCGGTGCCGTCCATCGGGCGCCCACGGACTATCCTGACGGCAAGGCGGGAGACGCGCTGACGGTCGAATTCACCGTCGCGGGCATTCCGTGCATCGGTCTCAATGGGGGGCCGCGCTTCAAGCACAGCGAAGCCTTTTCGTTCCAGATCGCCACGGACGACCAGGAAGAGACCGACCGATACTGGAACGCGATCGTGGCCAACGGCGGTTCGGAAAGCCAGTGCGGTTGGTGCCGAGACAAATGGGGCATCAGCTGGCAGATCACCCCGCGCGTGCTGATCGATGCGATGGTCAAGGGCGGTGACGTGGCGAAGCGCGCGTTCGAGGCCATGATGCCGATGAAGAAGATCGACGTCGCCGCGATCGAGGCGGCGATACGCGGTTGACTCGGCGGATTCGCGCTGCACTACATGGCGAGTGTCGATTCGAGCCGTCCTGGTTCGTCGTTCACGAAGGAGGTGCACATATGCCCAAGATCATCGTGAATGCATTCTTGACCCTGGACGGCGTCATGCAGGCGCCTGGCGGTCCAGACGAGGATCCCGAGGGGGGATTCGTGCATGGAGGCTGGCAGGGGCCGTATTCGGACCCCGTCATGGGGCGGCTGGTGACAGAAGGACTGGCGGACTCCGACGGTTTCCTGCTCGGGCGCAAGACCTACGACATCTTCTCCAACTACTGGCCCAAGGTCACGGACCCGGGCAACCCGATCGCGACTGCGCTCAACTCGCTGCCGAAGCACGTGGTCTCGCGCACGCTTGGACAAGTTGCGTGGAACAACTCCCGCTTGGTCAAGGGCGACCTGCTCAGCGAACTCCGGGCTCTGAGAGCCGAGCCCGGGCGGACTCTGCAAACATGGGGCAGTACGGAGCTTCTCCAGGCACTCCTCGAGAACGACCTGATCGACGAGTATCGGCTTTTCATCTTCCCGGTGATGCTCGGCTCCGGCAAGCGGCTGTTTGGCAGCGGCACGATTCCGATGGCGCTCAAGCCAATCGAGTCGGTCACGAGCGACAAGGGCGCGACATATCTCCGGCTTGCGCGCGGCGGGAAGCCGGAGTACGGGCAGATCGAGAGATAGGTTGCGGCGAGACTTTGCGGCCGCATGACGGACAGGCTGGGATCCTCGTCCGACATTAAGGTCGCTGCCAGCGCCTGCGCGAGATCGACCTGACTCTCGTGCACACTGCGCCGCATGAGCGAACTTGCCGATGCCGTGCCCCCGATGCTGGTCGCGTGTCTGTGCGCCGCCTGGTGCCGGAGCTGCGACGACTACCGCCCGACCTTCGATGCCCTGACGAGCGAGTTCGCGCACGAAGCGCGCTTCGTCTGGGTCGACATCGAGGACGATGAAGACGCCCTCGGCGGCGTCGACGTCGTCGACTTTCCGACACTGCTGATCAGCCACGGCGACGCCATCGACTTCTACGGCCCGGTGCTCCCGCACGCGCAGACGGCGCGTCAGCTGGTGCAGCGCGCGCTGCGGGGCGAGCTGGGCCAGGTGAGCGATGCCGCGCTCGCGGGCCTGCCGGCGCGGCTGCGCGCGCTGACGTAGGCCGTAGCGTCAGTGAATGAACGGAACCGGCTCGCCGAGCGTCTGCATCAGCCGGTTCGCCCACGCGAAGACCGCTGCCGCATGGACCGCGTCGAGCAACGAGTCGTGGTGCCGGCGGATGCCGCGCGGGTCAGTGCTGAAGGCGTCGGTCACGAGGCCACTCTGGCGCGGCTGCGCTGGCGTCGACCGCGACGGGCAGGTCGCCCGCCACCGTCACGCGGCGCACCACGCGGTGCTGGTCGCGGTAGTCGTTGATCGCGTAGTGCTGGGTCGCGCGGTTGTCCCAGATCGCCACGTCGCCGGCCTGCCAGCTTCATGAGGTCGCAAACGAGAAACCGGGCCTTCGGAGCCCGGCGATGGTCAAGTGAGAGGGTCTACTTGTTCCGCTGCGGTGTCAGGCGCAGATAGGGTGTGACGGCCGTATAGCCTTCGAAAACTTCTTCTTGATCAGTTCGGGGTCCTGCAGCGATGGCACGATGACGAGGTCGTCGCCACCGCCGAGGAGATCGGCGTCGTGCCGATGGGCGGCATCACGAACTTCGGCAAGTTTGCCGAGGCGCTCGGCCCGCAGGGCCTGGGAATCCGCCTGGCGGGACTCTGCGACGCGGCCGAAGCGCCGTATGTCGCGCGCCATCTGCACCGCCTGAGGCTCGGCAGCGCGCAGACGCGTGAACAAGCGGAGGCGCTCGGCTTCTTCGTGTGCGAAGCCGATCTGGAAGACGAACTGGTTCGGGCATTGGGCACGGCAGCCGTCGAGCGTGTTCTGGCAAGAGAAGGCGACCTCGACTCGTTCCGCAGGTTCGAGGACCAGCCGGCACAACGCGGGCGAGGCACCTGCGCGCAATTGCGGCGATTCATGGGTACCCGGGCAAGGCGAAAGATCCGCTACGGATCCCTGCTGGTCAACGCACTGCCGCCCGACCGCGTGCCCCGAGCGCTCGCCATGGTGCTCGGCTTTCACCGGGGATGAATCTCGGGCAGGTGCCAGCCTGCCCGGGCCCGGAAGCAGGCCCCGCGAGCGAATCGTGCCGGCAAGCGAACGAGCATCTGTCCGACATCACGCGCGGCGTCGACGCTGAATACTTGCTCGCCAAGCATTCGGAGGGTACGCATGGAACTCGAAACCTTGATGAGCCGTTACTTTCAACTGCAGCAGGAGCTTGCCCGGGCGTACAGCCAGCGCCCGTGGCAAAGCGGTCTCATCGACGGCTTGGCGAGTCAACTGGTCAGTACCGAACGAGCGATCGCGGCACTGCGCCCATCCGAGCAGCAGCATTCGACGACAAGTCGCGCGTGAGATCGCGGACATGCCCCACCGACCATCCCGATCGTTCACCAGGGACGAGTGGCTCGCCTTGTTCATGCGCGAGCTCTTCGAACTTCGGCACAAGCCGGTCAGCTCGCGAACGGCGAGATCGATCGCGCAGCGTTCTCTCGCAGAACACTCCGACCTGTCGCCGAGCGAGGCATTTCGCTTGTGGCGATCGGCGTTTCAGAAGAACTGAACCAGGGCCGGCCCGGCGCGAATTGGCGCCTGAGTCACCGAGTCACGCGAGAGTCCGAACGCCGCGCTCTCTGGCCCATTGACGCGTCATGGATGCTTCGATGAACGCGGCAAGGTCCGTCGCCCTGATCACACCCGAGTCCGGCTTGACGCCCGCCGCCTTCAGCAACGCCTGCCCACCGGCATCGATGGCGATCGCCTTGAGGTGACCGAACGCATCGCGAACGAAGTCAATGGCCGCTCCCTCGCGAGACAGTGCCTTGCTGCCGGCATCCGACAGGATCAGCGCCACCGCATCAAAGACGACTGAGGGCGTTCCGGCCAGTTGACCGTCGGCCTTCAGCGTCGACCCGTCGGACAGCGTCACGCCGCCCACCTTGGGCGCAATGATCCTGACGCTGGCACCTGCGGCGATCACGGAGCTTCGAAGCGCCGCCACTTGCACCGCATCTGACCCGTCGTTGACCAGGATGCCAACGGCGCGGCCTTCCAGCGTGGCCTTCATCTTCCCGATGATCTGCAGTGCGGGCGAAGGAGGGCGATCTTCGGCCGGGACCGACGTGACCGCCGGCGCCGGGAGTTTCTCGAGCCCCAAGCCATCGGCGACACGCTTGCCCAGGCCTTCGTCGACGCGCAACAAGTGGCCGACCATGGCCATCCGAACGTGTTCGGTCTCGACCTTCGATAACTCGAATACCAGCGACGACGCGATGTGTGCCTGCTCGAGCTCGGTCTGGCTGCGGAAGAACTGGCGTGCCTGGCTGTAGTGATCGGCGAACGCTTCGGGCCGGATGCGCCCCTTGTCGCCCTGGTCCGAGCCTGCAAAGCTGCGAAACCCGGCTCGCGGGTTCTCGCGCGGCGAATCCGGCATCAGCGAACTCGGTTCGTAGGCCACACGGCCGGATGGCCGCGCCATCTGCATGTGACCGTCGCGCTGCTGGTTCGCGAATGGGCACTTCGGTGCGTTGATCGGGATCTGATGGAAGTTGGGCGAGCCCAGCCGAGACAACTGCGTGTCGAGGTACGAGAACAGACGCCCTTGCAAGAGCGGGTCATTGGAAAAATCGATGCCCGGGACCACGTGCGATGGGCAGAACGCCACCTGCTCGGTCTCCGCAAAGAAGTTGTCGGGCCAGCGGTCCAGCACCATGCGGCCGATGACTGTCAGCGGGATCAATTCCTCGGGAACGAGCTTGGTCGGGTCGAGGTGATCGAACGGGAATTTGTCGGCCTCGGCCTGCGTGAACAACTGGACGGCCAATTCCCATTCGGGGAAGCTGCCGGCGCTGATCGCCTCGAACAGGTCGCGCCGGTGGAAGTCGTTGTCGGCGCACTGCAGCTTCACGGCTTCGTCCCAGACGGTCGACTGCATCCCGAGTTTGGGTCGCCAGTGGAATTTGACGAAGGTCGATTCGCCGGCCTCGTTGACGAGGCGAAAGCTGTGCACGCCGAAGCCTTCCATCATGCGCAAGGAACGAGGAATCGTTCGATCCGACATCGCCCACATGAGCATGTGAATGGCCTCGGGCGTCAACGAGACAAAGTCGTAGAACGTGTCGTGTGCGCTGCCCGCTTGGGGGAAACCGCGATCGGGCTCCATCTTGACTGCGTGGATCAGGTCGGGGAACTTGATCGCGTCCTGGATGAAGAAGACCGGGATGTTGTTGCCCACCAGATCCCAGTTACCTTCCTTCGTATAGAGCTTGACGGCGAAGCCGCGCACATCGCGCGGCGTGTCGACCGAGCCGGCGCCGCCTGCGACGGTGGAGAAACGTGCGAACAACGGAGTTCTCTCTCCGACCTCGGTCAGCACCTTGGCACGCGTGTACTTCGCGAGCGAATGGGTCAGTTGAAAGTAGCCATGCGCGCCGGTTCCGCGTGCGTGGACGATGCGTTCCGGGATGCGCTCGTGGTCGAAGTGGGTGATCTTCTCTCGCAGGATGAAGTCTTCGAGCAGCGTCGGACCGCGCATGCCCGCCTTCAGCGAGTTCTGGTTGTCGGCGACGGGCGTTCCCTGATTGGTCGTCAAGTCCGGGTGGCCGCCACCACTGGTCTGGTGCAGCTCGCCGCCATTTCCCGCCACGGTCTCGCCACGGGCTTTTGCGGGCTCGCGTTCCTTGCGCTTGGTGCTCATGCCAGGCTCCCTTGCAGTTGCCATTTGAAAACTCCTTGTCGAATGAGGGTGCGGAACATCAACCGGATGACCGGGAGCGGGACCCCAGGGAAGCTGATGAGCGTTCAGCGAGTCTGGTACTCGTGGGATGCGAGTTCAGTCGGCCACATTCATCTGTTCGCGTAGGACTGGGTGCTGCGTCCGCAGCCACTCGCGGTGCGAGGAACTTGCAGCGCGGCTTCTGCGGTGTGGGACAACGCCTACGGTCAGACGATGCGGCCGCTGATCGTCGCAGGAGTCACCGTTTGGGAGCATGGCGGCATGTTCAAGCAAGGAGTGTCTTCATGGAATCGAACCTGATGAATCTCGAGCGCAAGTTCTGGCAATCCATGGTGGACCAGGACGTCGATTCGGCACTGTCGCTGCTGTGTGAACCCGCGGTGATGGTGAGCACGCATGGGTCGATGAAGTTCGACCACGCGGGATACCGAAAGATGGCAGAGCAGGGAACGATGGTTGTGCGCTCGTTCGCGCTCACCGATATGGAAGTCTTGTTTCCCAACGACACGACGGCGGTGCTGATGTACCACGTCACGCAGACGCTGGAACCTCGCGGCGAGGCGGGAAAGACCGGGCGCGTCACGCAGGAAATGATCGACACCTCGACCTGGGTTCAAAGCGGGACGTCGTGGTTGTGCGCGATGCACACGGAGGCGCCCGCGGAGCAGAAAGCCCACGCGCACTGAGAGCGCTGGCGGGAATCGCATTCGCAATCACGCGAGGAATCGGACATGCAAACCTCGGAACAGACAGGCATCGGCCCCGAACCTGATCCCACGGCGCCACCGAAAATTGATGGCTCTGTTCGCGTTTGCTGTGGATGGAGTCACGCGCCGACGGCCAGAGCCAA
>JBDTVC010000129.1:0-13746 GCA_040007475.1 Burkholderiales bacterium | reverse complement strand
AACGGGCAATGCCGTCCTCGCTTCTACGGGGGTAGGTGAAATATCCGGGCTAGCGTATCACTCGGACGATCGAGGGAGCCGTTTATACGCTGTGGAACGCCGTGTGGCAGCAGTCCGGGACGACCCTGAATGCGTCGGGGGTGAGCTGGAACGCCACGCTTGCACCGCAAGCCACCGCGCAGTTCGGGTACTGCGCAAACCGTTGAACCACGTGGCGCACTCTGCGCGGGGATTCGAACTTCCGTTCGAGCCGATACGCGGGCCGGACATCCCGTATTGAGCCGCAGCAGGTAGTCCGCCCGGAACCAGTTGCGTCCACCCAACGTGGCCATGAATGAGTCAAGCTCGTGCAAGCTCTTCCGTGCCTTTTCGAGACATCCGCCGTCCGAGGCGACCCGTCGTTCAGCCCCCGAACCCCCAATGCTTCAGCCGCCGTTAACTGGCGCGCCTTTAATTTCCGGCAAGCCTGCCACAGTCCCGACGAAAAGGGCGCGTGTGGCGCCTTTTGAAACCGAAGACCCGAATGTCGCTGATGGGTCGGTATTGCGAGTTCGAGCCGAAGAGAAGCAGTCGCCGGCCCGGCGTGGACCGCCCCACGCGAGCCCTACGGCCGCTGAACCTCGTTGACCGGTCAGTCGATCTGAAAACCGTGGCGGACTGCAATGGGTCGGGGAATGACCACCCGTGTCCATGTGGTGTGCTGTCGCCCCCACCCCGGGCGCCGACCCGCCGCCAGCCCACCTACCCCGCGAGGTCACGTCGAATTGAACTCACTTGCGCCAAACACTCGCCAGCCAAGGCTGCTCCTCACGTGGCAGCCCGGCGGGTCGGTAGTAGTGCTGCAGTTCGGCGAAGCCGGCCGTCGTCATGTGCTGGCGCCACGTCTGTAGATCGTGAAAAGCGCCGTAGCGCCCACCCTGCCAGCCCTCTTGCCCGTCGCCGCGCGGGTTTGAACTGAACAGCACGCCACGCGGTTGGAGCGCGGTGTGCAGTGCGCGCAGCACGTGCGGCAGTTCTTCGCTCGGCACATGGAAGAGCACCGCGTTGGCAAAGATGCCGTCGAAATGCGATGCCGGCAGATCGAGCGCGAGCAGGTTCTGCTCCCACACCGCGCAGCCACTGTACGCACGCGCCATCGCCGCGAGCTGCGGCGCACCTTCCAAGCCGATGGCCAGGTGGCCGAGTTCCGTGAAGGTCTTGAGGTCGCGCCCCGGGCCGCAGCCGAGGTCGAGGATCGTGAACGGCGGCGTACCTTCCATGTGCCGTATCAGCGCGGCGATGTTCTGGCTGACATCGTGGTCTCGTGTGCCTTGGCAAAAGTCCCTGGCCCGTTCGTTGTAATGAGCAAGCGTCAGCGCAGCGGTGCGGTCGAGCTGTTGGCGGGTCATTGACATCGCCGCATGTTGCCGCATCTTCGCAACCCCGGCAGCCGAGGGCCAAGGGTCGCATGGCGCATCCACTTGGATGGTGCTAGGATGGATAAATGCCAGCCAGAAGCGCCCTCTCCGCCGCCAACAAGCCGCTTGACGAGAAGATCACGATCAACGTCGGGTACGTGGACCTCGGTCAGATCGATCTCCTGGTGCAGGAGGGCTTCTACGCCAACCGCACCGATCTGATTCGCACCGCGATCCGCAACCAACTCGCCATCCATGTCGACGCGGTGAAGCAGGCGGTGGCTCGCAAGACGCTGGTGCTGGGCATCCAGCATTTCAGCGCCGCCGAACTGCGCGCCGTGAAGGCGGCGGGCCAGACGCTGCAGATCCGCGTTCTCGGCCTGGCCTCCATCGCTCTCGACGTCACCCCGACCCTGGCGCTGTCCACGATCGAGTCGGTGGTCGTGCTGGGCGCTCTGCACGCCAGCCCCGCCGTGAAGGCGGCGCTCGCCAGCCGCATCCGTTGACCGTAAACGAGGAACGCCATGAACACGTCATTTCAGCGCTTGATGGGCGAAGCAACGCGCCTCACGCGGGCCGGGGATCTGCAAGGTGCCACCGCGGCGATTCAGGCGGCGCTCGGCGGTGCAGGCATGTCCTCGGCAGGCAACGACACCCGCGTCATCGATGTCGAGGCGCGCGAAGTCGAAATTGAAGCCACGATAGCTTTGCATTCGGTGCCGATCGCCGGCCAGTTCATCAGTGGCAGGCACACTGGCGCGACCGGCACGCGCGAGTACAAGCTCTACGTGCCGCCGGGCTATCGCGGGCAAGCTCTGCCGCTGGTGGTGATGCTGCACGGCTGCAAGCAGAGCCCCGACGACTTCGCTGCTGGCACCGGGATGAACGAGGCAGCGCTCGAGCGCGATTTCTTCGTTCTTTATCCGGCGCAGACGCACAAGGCCAATGCCTCGCGCTGCTGGAACTGGTTCAAGCACGACCACCAGCGTCGCGATGGTGGAGAACCCGCGCTGCTGGCCGGCATGACGCAAGACGCGATGAAGCGCTACAACATCGACCCGCAACGCGTTTACGTAGGCGGTCTGTCGGCCGGTGGCGCGATGGCGGCGATCCTAGGCAGCGCCTACCCGGACATGTTCGCCGCGGTGGGCGTGCACTCCGGCTTGCCTCCCGGCTCGGCGATGGACGTCCAGACGGCGTTCGCGGCGATGAGGGGCGGCGCCGCCTCAGCGGTGCAGAGCGGGCAGATGCCGCCGACCATCGCGTTCCACGGCGACCAGGACACCACGGTGCATCCGGTCAATGGCGAGCGAGTCGTGGCTGCGAGCGCGGGCGCCGCCGCGCCGGAGTTCGAGGCCGGACGTAGCGACAACGGCCGCGAGTACACGCGGCGCATTTACCGCGACAAGGGCGGCCGCGTTGTTGCAGAACACTGGGCATTGCATGGATCCGGCCATGCCTGGTCGGGCGGCAGTGCGCGGGGTTCCTACACCGATGCCAAGGGGCCCGACGCTACGGAAGAGATGCTGCGCTTCTTCTTCTCGCACACGCTGCACGCTGCGCGCTGAGGCCCGCTCGCATCCACAAGTTCTGCGCGTGCCGGCAGCGGCGCCAGCAGCCGACCAACGTCGGCTTTTCGGCGTGCAATGTTGATTGGTGAATGTCTTCTGTGAGTCGGCCGACGACAGCCAACTGCTCGAACTGATCGCCCGATTGCTGACAGCCAAGTTGGGTGGCAAGACAGCTGCCGTTCATGGCTGCCGGCGCCCGGCCAGGAGCAGACGTCGGTGCGGGCCCTGCAAGTTGGCTTTCCATCGTCGAACGAAGGGTGGCGACGCTCAAGCCGCCTACGCGTGCATCGACTACAGCTCCTGGGCCGTGGGACGGAACACGATCTCGTTGACATCCACGTCTTCAGGCTGGCTGATCGCGAACGCCAGCATTCGGGCGTAGCTCGCCGGCGGGATGCCGACCTTCCCGACATAGGCTTCGTTTGCCGATCGGACCTCCTCGTCGCTGATGTGATCCAGCAGCTCAGTCGTGACGGCTCCTGGCGAAATCAGCGTGGTGCGGATGTTGTAGGGCTTGGTTTCCTGACGCAGCCCTTCGGTCAGTGCCCGAACGGCGAACTTGGTGGCGCAGTACACCGCGGCAGCCGGAAACAGCTTGTAGGAGGCGACGGAGCCGGTGTTGATGATGTGTCCCGCCTTCTGCTGCTTCATGAACGGCAGCGCAGCAGCGATGCCGTGCAGCACACCCCTGAGGTTGACGTCGATCATCCGGTCCCACTCGTCGGTCTTGGCGCTTTCGAGCGGCGACAAGGGCATCAGGCCGGCGTTGTTCACCAGCACATCGATCCGGCCGAACTTGTCGACAGCGGCCTCGACCAGCTTCTGAACGTCGTCCCGACGGGTCACGTCGACGGCGACAGCGAAACACTTTCCGCCCGCTCGCGTGATCTCGTCGACGAGCGCATCGAGCCTGTCCATTCTCCGCGCGGCAACGACGACGTTCGCGCCCAGGCTCGCGAGATGGCGGGCGGCCGCGGCGCCCATGCCGCTCGATGCCCCGGTGATCACCACCGTTTTATTCGCAATGTTCTCGTTCACTTCAACTCTCCTGAAAAAGTCAGCTTGGCCGCGCCCCGGCCCAGGACCTGGGCCAGCGCAGCCGGATCCTCGATGGCGCCGAGCCGGGTGTACGAGTAGGGCGTGTCGAACGTGAGGTAGAAGACGACCAGCGTGTTGGCGCCCCAGAGCATCAGGTCGCCCGCTTGAACCGTGCCGGGCTTCATTGCCGCTTGCGGAAGCGCCTTCGGCAGCTTCGCGTGCTTCTCGTTGCCGTTCAAGTCGGGCATGTCGAGTGTGAGTGGCAGTTGCGCCGCGAACGCACGCGCCGCCGAGTTGTCGGCGAGCGTGATCGGAAGTCGGCGTTCACCGACCGTCATCCAGATGCGCCGCTCGCCGGGCGGCCCGGCGGGCGCAGCGTCCGCAGCCGCTGCAGGGACGGCGTACGCTTGCAGCAGGCCGAGGGAACAGGCCACTGCGGCCAGGGACAGGATCTTCATTCAAGCTCCGGCGGGAAGCGCCGCCAACACCTTGTCCAGCGTGATCGGGTACTCGCGTACACGCGCGCCGCTGGCGTTGTACACCGCATTCGCAATGGCGGCGCTGACCCCGCAAAGCCCCAGTTCGCCGACGCCCTTGGCTTTCATGGGCGACGACGTCGGGTCGGCCTCGTCGAGGAAGATCACATCCTGGTGCGGAATGTCGGCATGCACCGGTACCTCGTACCCGGCCAGGTCGTGGTTCACGAAGAAGCCCAGGCGCTTGTCGACGGCCAGCTCCTCCATCAGCGCGCCGCCGACACCCATGGTCATCGCGCCGATGATCTGGCTGCGTGCCGACTTGGGGTTCAGGATGCGACCGGCCGCGCACACGGCGAGCATGCGGCGCACCCGCACTTCACCGGTGAAGGCATCCACGCCGACTTCGACGAAGTGCGCACCGAAGGAAGCTTGCTGCATCATCTTGGCCAGGTCGCCGTACTCCATGATGTCTTCGGCGACCATGTCACCCGATGCGGCGGCCTGCGCCAGCGGCACGCTCCGCGCGGCGGCCCGCACCATGCCTCGGTCGAAGCTCGCCTGCGCGGGTTCGAACCCCAGCTTTTGCGCCACCGCTTCGCGCAGCTTGACGCACGCGGCGTACACGCCGGCGGTCGAACTGGCGGCACCCCACTGCCCGCCCGAGCCGGCCGACACGGGGAAATTCGAATCCCCCAAGCGAACGACCACCAGCTTCAGCGGCACGCCCATCATCTCGGCGGCTGTCTGCGCGAGGATGGTGTAGCTGCCGGTGCCGATGTCGGTCATGTCGGTCTCGACGGTCACCACGCCACGAGCGTCCAGGCGCACACGGGCGGCGGATTTCATCACCGGCGCGGCGCGGTAAGCGGCGGCCACGCCCATGCCCACCCGCCACCGGCCGTCGTTCACTTGGCCCGGTTTTGCATTGCGCCGGTTCCAGCCGAAGCGCTCCGCGCCCACCTGCAGGCAGCGCACCAGTTGGCGCTGTGAGAACGGCTGCGCGGCGTCCTTCTGATTCTGCGCCGGCTCGGCCGACTTGCCTTGCGCGTCGTCGCCTTTGGGTTGCGGTGCCTGGTCGGGCACGACCTGTGTGTCGTTGAGGATGCGCAGGGCCACGGGGTCCATCGCGAGCTGTTCCGCCAGTTCGTCCATCGCGATCTCGAGCGCCATGTGGCCGGTGGCTTCGCCGGGTGCACGCATGGCGTTCGCTTCGGGCAGGTCCAGCACCGACAAGCGCGTGGCGGTCATGCGGTTGCGGCCCGCGTACAGCATCCGCGTCTGTTGAACGGCGCTGTCGGGCGAGCCGCCTGGCAGGTCGCCCGACCAGGCTTCGTGGCCGATGGCGGTGAGCTTGCCGTCGGGTGTGGCGCCCAACCGCACGCGCTGGATGGTGGCAGGCCGGTGCGTGGTGTTGTTCGCCACGAGGGCGCGCTGCATCGCCACCTTCACCGGCCGCTTCGCCGCGCGCGCGCCCAGCGCGGCGAGCAACGCGTCCGCCCGCAGGAACAGCTTGGCACCGAAGCCCCCGCCGATGAACGGCGAAACCAGGCGCACCTTCTCCTTGAGGATGCCCAGCGTTTTCGCCAGGTCCGCGCGGCCCCAGTCGATCATCTGGTTGGACGTCCACACGGTCAGCTGGTCACCGTTCCATGCCGCGGTGGTGGCGTGCGGCTCCATCATCGCGTGCGACTGGTCAGGCGTGGTGTACGTGGCATCGACCTTCACGGGCGAAGCGGTGAACGCGCCAACGAAGTCGCCCACGTTGGAGGCCCCGGCATTGCCGTAGAAGTCAGCGGGTTGGCCCGCCTCGCGCGACTTCGCCAGATCGAACGCTCCGGCGCTGCGCTCGTAGTCGATGCGCAGCAGCTGCGCGGCCGCACGCGCCTGCTCGAAGGTCTCGGCGACCACGAGCGCGACCGCCTGGTGGTAGTGATCGACCTGCGGCCCGCCCAGCAGCTTGGCCGTGTTGAAGTCGCCCTTGGCCAGGGTGCCGGCCTCCTGCGCCGTCACGATCGCGAGCACGCCGGGCGCGCGGCGCGCGGCGCCGAGGTCCATCGAGCGGATGCGGCCTTTGGCGATCGCCGAACCGACGATCCAGCCGTAGGCCGCGTTCGGCGCCACGTCGTGCCGCTCGTAGGCATAGGGCGCCGTGCCGGTCGTCTTGAGCACGCCGTCGACGCGGTCGACCGGCTGGCCGATCACCTTCAGCTGGTCGATCGGGTTGGTGGTCGCGGGGGTGTCGAACTTCATGGTGTCAGCTCCTGACTTGTGCAAGCACCGACGCCAGGGTGCGCTCGGCCAACTGCAGCTTGAACGCGTTGTCGTGCGTCGGGCGGGCGTCGGCGAACAGCCGGCGTGTGACGGCGGTCGCGCCGCGCGGCAGTTCCGCCTCCGCGGCCTCGGCGCGCCAGGGCTTGTGCGCCACGCCGCCGAGCGCTACGCGGCCGGTCCCGTCCCGCTGAACGATCGCGGCGACGGACACCAGCGCGAACGCATAGGAGGCACGGTCGCGCACCTTGCGGTACACCTGCGTGCCGCCCGCGGGCTTCGGCAGTGTGACGGCCGTGATCAGTTCGCCGGGCTGCAGGTCGGTCTCGATGTGCGGGGTGCTGCCGGGCAGCTTGTGGAAGTCGGCGATAGCGATCACGCGCCCGGTGCCGTCCGCCCGTGTCGTCTCGACCGAAGCATCGAGCACGCGCAGCGCCACCGCCATGTCGCTCGGATGCGTCGCGATGCAGGCATCGCTCACACCCACCGCGGCAAGCTGGCGGCTGAATCCGCCGATGGCCGAGCAGCCGCTGCCGGGCACGCGCTTGTTGCACGGCATGTTGGTGTCGTAGAAGTAGGCGCAGCGGGTGCGCTGCAGCAGATTGCCGGCGGTGGTCGCCATGTTGCGCAACTGGCCCGAAGCGCCGGCAAGGAGTGCACGGGACAGCACGCCGTAGTCGCGCCGCACCGTCGGGTCGGAAGCCAGGTCGGTGTTGCGCACGAGCGCGCCGACGCGCAGGCCGCCTTCCGGCGTGCGCTCGATGCGGTCCAGGCCGATGCCGTTCACATCGATCAGGTGGGCAGGCGCCTCGATCTGCAGTTTCATCAGGTCCAGCAGGTTGGTGCCGCCGGCAATGAACTTCGCGCCAGGGTGTGCCGCCACGGCAGCAGCCGCTTGTGCGGGGGTTGTGGCGCGCTCAAAGGTGAAGGGCTTCATGCCTTGACTCCCGCCACGTCCGAGATCGCCTCGACGATGTTCGAGTAAGCGCCGCAGCGGCATAGGTTACCGCTCATGCGCTCCCGCAGTTCGGCGGCCGAGAGCAGCGGCCGGGCCGTGAGGTCAGTCGTCACGTGGCTGGGAACCCCGCGGCGAATCTCATCGAGTGCACCGACCGCAGAGCAGATCTGCCCCGGCGTGCAGTAGCCGCACTGAAAGCCATCGTGCTTGATGAAGGCGGCTTGCATCGGATGCAAGCGCTGCGGCGTGCCGAGCCCTTCGATCGTCGTGACCTTGGCCCCCGGGTGCATCACCGCCAGGGTCAGGCATGAGATCGTGCGGCGGCCGTCCACCAGCACAGTGCACGCGCCGCACTGGCCCTGGTCGCAGCCCTTCTTGGTGCCGGTCAGTTGCAGGTGCTCGCGGAGTGCGTCCAGCAGCGTGGTGCGCGTGTCGATTTCCAGCGCATGCACGCGACCGTTCACATCCAGGGACACTTGCGCCATCGTCGGCGTTGCGGCCGGCGAGGCTGCGTTCTGGGCCATGACCGGTTGCGCAGCCGCGGTGGCGGCCGTTGCCGCCCCGGCAATCAGCACATCGCGTCGTGTCATCGGGAGCCCGGTGCGATCCCTGTCATCGTTGTTGTCGTTGTCCATGTTCATTTCTCCACGCGTTGGTCAGGCACTGCCTGTCGAATGGCGGCGTGCGCGCGTCGCGCCGCTTCGGGTTGCCCACCTTCGGCCAGCGCGTCGGCCAGCTGGCGCAGTTGTGCGCCGGTGAGCCCCACGTTCAAGCTGATGCGCACATGCGACTGCAGTTGAGACTCGACGCCCGACATGGCTGCCAGTGCACTGACCGTGGCCACTTCGCGGCTTTGCCAGTCGAGGTTGTCGCGCGCGAATATGTCGCCGAACAGGTGCGTCTTGAGGTACTCGTCTACCTGCGGCGAAAACTCGAACAAGGGACCGCCGACCGGCGCGCCCAAGAGCTTGGTCTGATTGGCCGTGCCGAGCGCCAGCAGTGCCTTGCCGGTGGGGATCGTCGCCACCGGCTCGCGGCCGGGCGCGTCCTGGACACCGCGCTGCTTGCGCGCATCCAGCACCTTCATCAGTTCGCCCAGGGCGTTCAGGCTGCGCGGGAAACCGGCGTAGGCATACAACTGCACCAGAACCTCCTTGGCGTCGCTCACCGTCAGGCCCGCGTCCAGCCCACGGTTCAGGGCCGCATGGAGCTGGGGCATGTCGCCAACGGCCGTGGCCGCGGCAATGGGCGCGATCGCCTGCTGCGTGCGGGACAGCGATTGCGCCGACGCGGCAGTCGGCTCCAGCGCCAACAGCGTCGCAGCGGCCAGCCCCAGGCCGAGGTTCCTGAGCTTGTCAGCGTGCGTCGTATTGCTCATCGCTCACCTTCTCCATCCAGTTCACGTTCTTGCCGTCCAGCGTGCCGGTCACCGCGAGGTGGGTCATCGCCGTGGTCGCTGCCGCGCCATGCCAGTGCCTCACGCCCGGAGGGCACCAAACGACGTCGCCGGGACGGATGACCTGCACCGGCTTGCCCCATTCCTGCGTGAGCCCGACGCCGGACTGGACGACCAGACGCTGCGCGGCCGGGTGCGTGTGCCAGGCCGAGCGGGCACCCGGCTCGAAGGTCACCCACGCGCCGGATGTGTTGATGTGTGCGTCGGCCGGCCAGACGGGGTCGACACGGACCCGGCCCGTGAAGAATTCGGCGGGGCCGGTGGTCGAGGCCTGGCTGCCGGCGCGGCTGATTTCCTGTGCACTGGCATGGGCACAGGCCAAGCACAGAGCTGCCGCCATCAAGCGATTGGGGGTGGTGGTGTTGTCCATGAGGAGACCTTAAGCGCCGCTGCGCATCGTGACTAGCCGGCGCTGGCCGCAAAGGTCTATGCGGCAGGTTCATGAATGCATGGGTGGCCGTGCCATTCATGAGCACCGGCCATAGAGCCATGCGCGGTTGGGCCATCTCGACAGGCGCAGGCGGACCTACATTGACCGGATGCATCCAACCCCTTCTTCCGTTGAAGCTCAGCCCCTGCGCACGGCGTCCTGGGGCGCGGTGGTCGCGCTCTCGCTCGGCGCATTCACCTTGGTCGCTTCCGAGTTCATGCCGGTCAGCCTGCTGACGCCGATCGCCACCGACCTTCACATCAGCCAGGGGCAGGCCGGGCAGTCGATTGCCGTCTCCGGCTTGTTCGCCTTGCTCACCAGCCTGTCCATCGCGCAGCTCGCCGGCCGCCTCGACCGCAAGGTTCTGCTTCTCGGCCTGACGCTGCTGACGATCGTCTCCGGCACGATCGCCGCCTTCGCACCGAATTACCCGGTCTTCATGGTCGGCCGCGCCTTCATCGGCGTGGCCATCGGCGGGTTCTGGTCGATGTCGGCGGCAACCGCCATGCGGCTGGTCCCCGAGCGCGACGTCCCGCGCGCACTGGCGATCGTGAACGGCGGCAATGCCTTGGCGACCGTCATCGCCGCGCCGCTGGGCAGTTTTCTCGGCAGCCTCGTCGGCTGGCGCTGGGCCTTCTTCGCCATCGTGCCGGTCGCCGCGATTGCCTTTTGCTGGAAGCTGGCGAGCTTGCAAAAGATGCCGCCTGCCGGCGCATCGCGTTCCGGCAACGCATTCGGTCTACTGAAGCAACCCACCGTGGCGTTGGGGCTCGTCGCCGTCAGCGTGTTCTTCATGGGGCAGTTCGCGTTGTTCACCTACCTGCGGCCTTTCCTGGAGACGGTCACCCACGTCGCGCCCGCCACGTTGTCCGTCATGCTCCTCGTCGTGGGCGTCGCCGGTTTCGCCGGGACCGCTTTGATCGGGCGCTTCCTGGGCGCGGGCCTGTCCACGACGCTCGCGGTCATTCCTGCAATCATGGTTGTCATCGGCATCGCGCTGATCCTCTTCGGCGACTCTCTCGGCGTGACCACGTTCCTGCTCGCCGCCTGGGGATTGGTCGGGACGGCCGCGCCGGTCGGCTGGTGGACCTGGCTGGCGCGGACACTGCCCAACGACGCCGAGGCCGGCGGCGGCCTGATGGTCGCCATCGTGCAACTCGCGATCACGCTTGGCGCCACGCTGGGAGGCCTCTTGTTCGACAGCAGCGGCTACCAGGCGACCTTCGCGCTGAGTGCGGTTCTGCTCGCTGCAGCCACCGGGCTGGCCCTGTGGCTGCGCCGCCTAGAATTGCGCAAGCAAAGCCTCCCGGAGCCGCATGCCACGCGACAACATCAACGACATGCTGGCCTTCCTCGCGGTCGCGCAGGAGCGCAGCTTCACCCGGGCGGCGGCCCGGCTCGGCCTCTCGCAGTCGGCGCTGAGCCACACGATCCGGGCGCTGGAGGAGCGGCTTGGGGTCCGCCTGCTCACCCGCACCACGCGCAGTGTCTCGCCGACGGAAGCCGGTGAACGGCTGATGCAGACGGTGGGGCCCCGGCTCGAGGAGATCGATGCGGAAATCGCGGCGGTCGCCGAACTCGGGGAGAAGGCGGTCGGAACAATCCGCATCACCGCGATCGACCATGTGGTCGACAGCGTGCTGTGGCCGCGTCTGGCGCCGATGCTGGCGCAATACCCGGAGGTTCGCGTCGAGCTCAATTCCGAGTACCGCATGATGGACATCGCGGCCGAGCGCTTCGACATCGGTGTGCGCTATGGCGACCAGGTGCAGCAGGACATGGTGGCCGTCCGGCTGACGGAGGACTGCCGCATGACCGTCGTCGGCGCTCCCCCCTATTTCGAAACGCACCGCGAGCCCGTGACGGTGCAGGACCTCTCGCGTCACAACTGCATCAGCCTGCGGCTTTCAAGCAGCGGCCGCATTTATGCATGGGAGTTGCTCGACGCAGGCAAGGCGGTCCAGGTTCGCGTCACGGGCCAGCTGACGGTCACTGGCGCCTACCAGATGCTCCACGCAGCATTGAGTGGCCGTGGGTTGGCTTTCCTTCCTGCGGAGATGACGCAGCCGCACGTAGACGCTG
Source organism: Burkholderiales bacterium (assembly GCA_040007475.1). Lineage (GTDB taxonomy): Bacteria > Pseudomonadota > Gammaproteobacteria > Burkholderiales > Burkholderiaceae_C > LMDS01. The sequence goes on along the minus strand of JBDTVC010000129.1, from coordinate 2,067 downwards.
GCCGGCTGCGGCGGGTGATCGACGACTGCTGTCCCAGTTTTCCTGCTCTGCATGCGTACTACCCGAGTCACCGCAACTCGTCCCGTGCGATGCAACTGGTGATCGAGGCGATCCGATACCGCAGGTAGGGGCTGGACCGGGGGCGAAGGTCTGCTCTGGGTCGGATCCGGGTTTACCGGAACGTCCGCTGTGCCGCCGCCCAAGTTGAACGGCAGCTTTACGCTTGAACGATCGAGGCCGCGGTAGGCCGCCAACGACCCATAGGAGGCCGTCGGTTCGCTCCGAAGCCGCCAGACGAGAAGCACGGATCCTTCTCGTTCCGCATCCACGAAGCAGCCGTTCACGGCCTCCACCGGACGGCCATGAGCCGACATTCGCGACCGTCAGCTATCCGGCGGTCTGTTGACATGGTCTGCCGGCCTCAACCCGACGGTTGGCAAGTGACTCCGAAATCGGACACCGACCTCCGCCGCTGAGCCGTCATCGGCGAGGGAGCAGGAATGGCGGCCACGCGCACGGCAGTTCGCTAGAGCCGGTAGTCGGGCAAGGTGATGTCGTCGTGCAGCTGCCGCCCGACCAACCATTCGGCCACGAACGACACACGCAGCAGCTGGCTCGCCCAGTTCCGAAGCGTGATGCCGACGGCGGTCCTGGGCGCGAAGGTGGACGCGAATTTCGCTGCCGTGGCCTGCTTGTCTTCGAGAAAGGAATGCAGGCGTTCTTGGTAGCGCGCGAACGCGGCATGGTGGTCGCCCCGCGCACACTGCAACTCGCCGGCGAGCACGTAGGCCTCCGCCATCGCCAAGCCGGTGCCCTCGCCGGCCAGCAGCGACACGCAGGCAGCCGCGTCGCCGATCAGCGCTACGCGGCCCTCGGTCCAGTGTGGCATGCGGATCTGACTGACCCGGTCGAAGTACAGCTCGTCCGCCACCTCCAGCGCCGCAAGGATTTGCGGGCATTCCCAGCCGGCGTTGGCGAACGCGCGCTTCAGCACGGCCTTCTTCTGCTCGTTGCTGTGCGGTGCCTGCGTCGGCAGAAACTCATCGCGAAACACGAGCAGGAACAGCGTGGCGTCGTCGCGCATCGTGAAACGCGACACTTGCCGGCCCGGGACGCTGTGCATCACGTAGACCAGCTCGTCACGCGGGCGGTAGCCCCGCGCTTCGAAGGCCGCCACGTGGTAGCCCAAGAACACCTCGCGCTCGGCCTCGACACCAAAGCATAGGCGGCGCACGCGCGAGTGCAGGCCGTCGGCGCCGATCACCAGATCCACCTCGCGTGCAGCGGCATGGTCGAAGCCGATGCACACGCGCTCGGGCTGCTCGTCTATGCGCGCGATCGAATCGCCGAACAGCGTCTCCACTTTGCCGTCCAGCGCCTCGTACACCACGGCCGCAACATCTGAGCGTTTCACGCTGGTGAAGCGGCCACTCGTGAATTCACGAAGCACGTCCACCTTGAAGCCGCCGACCGGGATGCCCCGGTCGTCGACGAGGCGCACCTCGCTGACCTGGTAGCCGCGCTCGCGGATGCGCTCCACCAGCCCCATCTTCTCGGCCACGTCGTAGCCGATGCCCCAGAAGTCGATGATGTAGCCGCCACTGCGCAGCCGAGGCGCCTCTTCCACCAGCAGCACCTCGTGACCCGCACGTTGCAGCCAGAAGGCCAGTGCGGTGCCGGCGATGCCGGCACCGTTGATCGCGATCTTCATCCGTGCTTCCTTCCGCGCCGACTACAACAGGAAGATCTACCCGCACTATCGCAGCAATTCGCCGTTCGTCCCGAAACCGCGATCGAGTGGACGTTCCAGAGGCCGCTTCGCGCCCTTGGGCCGCTGCTCATTTCAAGCGTCTTGGTTCGAACGACGAGCGACCGCTTTCGAGGCAACCAATGCGGCCAGGCGGGTGGCCGCATAGGGTCGAGTCCAGTTGGTGATGACGGACTGGTTCCGGGCAGCCCATCTTCAAGGACTGCTCTGGGGCGGCGAACTCGGGAAGTGGTCGGTCAGGTGCCGACCCACTGCCGTCGGTGGTTTGCCGAGATTGGAAGCCGGAAAGCTGACGCTTG
>JBDTVC010000128.1:0-13771 GCA_040007475.1 Burkholderiales bacterium | reverse complement strand
CTTACGTCGCCATTGCCGAGCAGCACCGCCTCGTGCACTTGGGGTGCTGGGCACACTGTCGGCGCTACTTCCACGACGCGCTGCAGGCGCTGCCCAAGGACAAGCGCGGGCCGGAGCAATTGCCGGCGCGCTTCATCGAATTGATCGGCCTGCTGTACAAGGTGGAGGCCGAGGCGCGCGATGCTGGGTTGGATGTGCAGGGGCTGCACCAGCGTCGGCAGGCGCACAGCAAGCCGGTGCTCGCGCAGATGGAAGCGTTGGCGCTGCAGCAACCTGCACGGTGTGCTGCCGGGCAGCCTGCTGGGCAAGGCGCTGCACTACGTGATGGCGCAGTGGCGCAAACTCGCGCGCTACGTCGAGGACGGGCGCTACCCGATCGACAGCAACGCCTGCGAAAACGCGATCCGCCCGTTCGTGGTCGGGCGCCGAAACTGGCTCTTCGCCGACACGGTGGCGGGTGCCAATGCCAGCGCGAACCTGTACTCGCTGCTGCAGACCTGCCTGGCCAACGGGATCGACGGCTACCAGTACCTCAAAGCGCTGCTCGTCGAATTACCCAACGCCAGAACCGTCGACGACTACGAGGCCTTGCTGCCCTGGCGCATCGCAATGACCGAACGCTGACCAATGGATCGCCGTAGGCGCAAGGGCGTGGTTCGTTGACCGCTTACGACGAACTCAACACTCGACTCCAAGCGGGTATCTGGTCGACGGGATTTGGCGCCTTGACCGATCCCATTCAGTGCTTCAGCGTTCCGAAGACATGCTCGATGGTGCTTCGTCGGCGGGTGATCGCCTCTCGACCAAAAGCAGGTGTTGGAAGGCCTCGCCCGACTGACTGACGTTCAGGTCGAGCAACTCGAAAACCTTCTGGCGCTGACCGACAAGGGCATGCCGAGCACGACTGGCGCGCTGAAGCATGCCTATCTGGTCAAGTTGGCCAAAAAGGCCTGGGATGTACTGGAAAAGCCAGTCCGGCTGCGCAGCAGGTATCGCGCGACCGAGATGGAGCCGTCTGCCTACACGTCAGAAGCCCTCGGCGCGATTGAACGTCGGCTGCGATTGAAGTCGATCCTCGACGAGCTCTTCGAGGGCAGGCCTCACGCTTCGCACGTCACCCTTGCCGAGGCGTCTGTGCTGCTTACGATGGACTTGATTGTCAACAGCCGGATCGCGTCTGCGCGCGTGTTGGCCGCGCCCCTAGATTCACGCGTGAATTGCCGTTTGGCGAAGCTCGGTGAGAACCACTATCTGGAGTGGAGCCCGGACGCCTCATTGGCAGAGCGCCCCGAATCGATTCAGAGAGTTCCACGCTGGTCGGCAAATAGAAGAACCAGTGATGACCTGTTGGACGTGCTGGAACGAGTACCGACTGGAGGCGAAGAGGTCGCCTGCGTGACGCGCGGCCGTGGACTTACACCGGTACTGGCGCTCGATGCATTGGTACATTTTTCGCAAGGGCGGACCGCGGCGGACCGCGGCGGACACGGCGGCGCTCCTGAGTGTCTCGACTGAATCAACCGAGCGCCTATCTGCGCTGGCGGTGGCGTTGGACAACCGGCTAGGGTCCAGACCGAAACGCACACTCAAGAAAGCGCGCGTTGCGTCGGGGGGCTGCTGTCCGGGGTAGCCGCCTGCACGCTCGATCATGGCTTGATCGTGTCGGCGACTGCGCATTGCTGCCGGCCAGCGGTCTCCGGCGCGAGCGACTGGTCCACTCTGAAACTTGACGCTGGCAGGCGTCGTCGTGCAGTTGGCCGTCAAACTGAGGATGCCGACGGGCCCGCCGGTTCGCCTTCGAGGCGACGATTACGCCGCCGGCCGAATGACTGCACCGGAAAGAAGCGAACTGACGCTGCCGACCCGTTGACGACTGCAGTGACGCACCACCGCTCACCTTACAGCAGAGGTTCGCCCCGCAGTTGGTGACAGCAGCTACGCTGCCAGCACCAGCACCAGCACCAGCACCAGCACCAGCACACGCTAAAGGCAGAGCAGCACCGTCACAGCGTTCGCCTGGAGCAGAGCAACCCGATAGTGGCGAGCTCGCTGTCGTTCAGTGTTGCGCTGTACGGCCAGTACCACGCCCGCCTGCAGCGTCACGATCGTGAGCGTCTGTGCGTCGCGGGGAGTAGGTAAGTAGGTCCAGTCCTTTTCTTCAGGCTGGCCCCTGAAGTTTGTGGTGAAAGTTTCGTGGTCAGGCTTATCGGTCTTGAATACCAGCGAAGCGTTCACGGCGCTCCAGTGATGAAGAAGCGCCGCCTCAGCGCAAGGCCAGCCTGTAGACGAGCATGAACGTTTCCAGTCCTGGCACCATTTCAAGCGAGCTGCTCTCGGGGTTGGAGGGCACCTACTCGAACCCCGGCAGGCGGCAAAGCTGCTGCATCTCGACGTTCTTGCGCAGCGTATCGGCAATGAGCTTCGACAGACCCATCTCCCGCGCGGCCACGATAAGGCTCCTCATTGCGGCCGGACCGAACCGTCGGAGGCTCAGCCCAGCAGGCCGGCGACGAAGTCTCCGAAGGCGCGCACCTTCAGCGGTACCTGCCGGCGGCCGTTAGCAATCAGCATGATCGGCGGCCCGTCGGCGACGAAGTCCGCCAGCACAGGCTGCAGCTGGCCGCTGGCGAGCAGGGCACGCGCCGCCGATTGATCGACCTGCACGATGCCCACGCCGGCAGCTGCCGCATCCAGCAGCGGGTCCAGCGAGTCCATGGCCACGTTGCCGCGCACCTGCATCACCACGGCCCGGCCATCGCGAATGAACTGCCACGGCGCGGGCTCCCGCTCGCCCACCGGCATGAAGCCCAGGCAGTTGTGACGGGCCAAGTCTTCCGGCGACGTGGGCTCGCCAGCGCGGCCGAGATAGGCCGGCGCGGCGCACGTGATCCAGCGTACCGCGCCCAGCTTGCGCACCACCAGAGAAGAGTCCGGCAGTTCGCCCATGCGGATGGCGCAGTCCCAATTGCGGCCGATCAGGTCGTTGGACCGGTTGTCCATGCTCAGCTGCAGCGTGATGTGCGGGCACTGGCGCAGGAACACCGGCAGTTGCGGTGCGATGAGCCTGCGGCCGATCACCACCGGAACGTCCGCGAACAGCACCCCGCGCAGCGCCTTGCCGCGCGCGGCAAGGAGGTTGTCCATGTGGTGGATGTCGGCCAGCGTCTGCCGACAGTGCTCAAGATAGAGCGCCCCGTCCTCGGTGAGTTTCAGCGAGCGTGTGTTGCGGTCCAGCAGGCGCACGCCCAGCGTCTGTTCCAGCTGGCGCACATGGGTGGTCACCGTCGCTGCCGACACGCCCAGCTCTACGGCGGCGCGGCTGAAGCTCTTGAGCGTGACAACACGCACGAAGCTCAGCATGCTCTGGAGGCGGTCCATGGAAATTTAGAGATTCTTCAGCCGTATCAAAGAGTGAATTCGAACACAGCCGTGGCAGCGCAAACCTGCGGCCGCTAAGCTGCCTTGTCAGCCACTCAATCCACCACCATGCGACCACTCGTTTTGGCCATGGCCGTCCTGCTGTTCATCGGCGCGGCGGCGCGTGCACAGCCCCAGGCGGTCTTCGAGCTGCTGAGCTACCGCAAGACAGTGGCGCTCCAGGCCACCGTCAACGGCCAAGAGGGGCTGTTCCTGCTGGACACGGCAGGCGGCATCACGCTCCTGTCGCCTTCGTTTGCCAAGGCGGTCGGGTGCACGCCCTGGGGCCGGCTGAGTGGCTTCCAGATGATGGGGCAGCGACTCGACGGGCCGCGATGCGATGGCATTGACTTCCAGCTGGGCGGCCAGGCCTTCCACGCCCCGGTCACGCTGGTGCTCGACATTGCGCCCCTGGTGGCCCCGGACGCCGCACCCGTGGCCGGCTCCATCGCGCTGGACCTGTTCGCGGGCAGGACCATCACCGTGGACATACCCGGGCGACGCCTGATCGTGGAGTCGCCCGCCAGCCTGCAGCAGCGGGTCGGCGACACGCGTCCGCTGCCCTTGCTGTTGTCGCGCGAGTTGCAAGGCCGGGCGCTCGCCGCTTCCTTAGGCGTGGCGACGGCCAAGGGCATGCTCTGGTTCGAACTGGACACCGGCAACGGAGGGACGCTCCTAGTGTCAAAGCCCTATGCGTTTCTCTTCGGCCTCGATCCCCAGTCCGAAGGCCCACAGCAGGCGGACTTCCCCGTCGCGCCAGGGCTGCGCGCGCAGGGTCGCGCATTCACGCCCGACATGATCCTGGACGGCAATCTCGGCATGCCCTTTCTACGCGACAAGGTCATCACGCTGGACCTGCAAACCGGGCGGCTGTGGATGACCGTGGGCAAGCCGTAGACGCACGTGCTATTCAAAGACACGGTCGGGCGCCGCCCCTCGGAGCAGGCAGGACGCAGGCCTGCGGCTGAGCACCGGGCGCAATAGCGCCTGGCAGAGCAGTGCCGCGAAGCGGCCTGTCGACCACCAGCACGTGGCGCCGAGAGTAAAGAGCTGAAGGTGTGTGCACTGAAGAGTCTCCGTGAAGCAGCGAAGTCGGCCTGGGACAGGCGACGCGAATGAATGCTCGTCGTTGAACGCCACGCCGCGATGTCAGTTCGAGGCCGGGGAGTTACAGACGCAATGCGAAGGGCTCAGAGGCCAGCGAAAGCAGGCCTCTGAGGCCGGCTGGATCAGGCTTGCGCGACCAGCTGCAGCAGGCCGTGTGGGCCCTCCCCAATCCAGCAGCGCAGGCCGGCATCGCGCGCCGCTGCTGACACGCTCTCTGGCGCCAGGCGCAACTTCACTTAGCTGCTGACGCGCATCTGCCAGGGCGCGTCCTGGCTGGCGCGTTCGTGCAGCAGATCGTGCACCCGCACGCGGTCACCTTGCTCCTCCAGGAAGCAGGTATGGAGGCGCAGCGCGTCGCTGCGTACGGCTATGAAACGCGCGTCGCCCTCGGGTAACTGGCGGTAGTCGCAAAAGGTGGCGACGAACCGGCCACCCGGGGCCAGCGCGCCGGCCACCGCGTGCAGCAGCTGCGCCACCTGCGCGGGGCTGTGCAGGTGCGTGAGCGTGTCGCCCATGCACAGCACCAGTTCGGCCGGGCCGCTCAGGTGCGCAGCAAAGTCCAGCAGGTCAGCTTCCACGGCCTACAGGTCAAGGCCCGCGGCGTGCTGCTGCAGTTCTGCGAGCAGGTGCTGTGACGTGTCGATCGCCAGCACACGAAACCCCGTACGGGCCAGCGGCGGGCTGTGCATGCCGAACCCCGCACCCAAGTCGACCGCGAGGCCGGGGCGAGCTATGAACGGCGCCACGTCGGCGGCGCCCAGCGCCAGGGCGTACTCCAGCCCGCCGGCCATCCAGAGGTAGATGGGGGCGAGGTGGGTTTCATAGTGCTGTTGAACACTAGCCATGGCGAGTGAGCTTCCTGAGTTCAAAGGTTGATAGCCAGGGTCAGCGAGTGCCCGTCGAGGTGCATCTCGGCCGTCCCGGACAGCGCCACGAAGACTTCTTCCCGCGTCACCTTGTGCGTGCCGTCGGCGATGGCGCAGGGCCCAACGCTGATCCGCCACACTGCGTTCTCGGTCGATCCCCGGCTTGGTGCCCCAATCCGGTGACGTACGTGCGCTTGTTGGCGGCTGCGGCTCGCCTCTTTGCATCAGTGCGGCTTGCCTGCGCGTGGCCCTTCCGCTACCGCCGTCAAACCCTTCAAATGAAGATACAGGGCCCGCACATCGGTGTCGCCTGAGGCACGCCCAGTGCCGCTGCGAGCTTGGCCCAGTCGTTTCCGTCAAGCTGACTCCGGGCCAGGCCCAGCAGAGCCGCGAACGGCTCGGCCGGCATCTTCTGCTTCATCTCGCCCAGGATGGCCGCGCGCTCCGCCGGGTTGAGGGCCTGCAGCATCCAGTGCGCCACTTGCATGTGCTCCTCGGAACCGATGCTGGCGCGCAGACGCTCGTGGATGTCGAGCAACTCGGCGTCGCTGTAGAGCGCCCACAGCGTGGCGTTGTTGACGGTCTCCTCGACATGCATGTGTTGCAGGTTGTTGGCGACGAACAGCGCCAGCTGGGCGTAGAGGTGCCGGGCCTGCGCGGCGCGGTCGGGTCCGGTGGCGTAGCGCACCTCGAAGGCATCGGCCCGGAGGGCGGCGATGTGTTCGAAGTGTTCTCGGTGGTCGTCCGCAGTGCGCCTGGCGCCGGTAGGGCGGCGCGCCTCGATGGCGCAGTGGACGAAGTCGTTCTCGTGATGGATGTGGCGCAGGCACAGGTGCAGCAAGGCGTCGAGCTGGGCCAGATCGGCAATGACGCCGTCCCCGTCCGCCACATCCATGCGGCCGACGCGGACCAGCGTGTCGGCCATGAAACTTCGCAGTGCCTTATGGACGCTCCCGTATAGGTCAACGCGCTGCTGGGTGTTTGTTGTTGTAGTCGAGGTGCGGGCCAGGGGGTCGAGGGTAGTGTGCATGGGTGCTCTCCGGGGTTGGCATGCCCTTGCGTGTTTGCTGGGCATGGCCATCAGTGTTGCCACCGGGCTCGGGCCAAACATCGCCCGAAGGAGCCATCGGGTCCATTTGAGGGGCCACTCGGGGCCCGGCGGAGAGCAATTTCAGGCCCGCCTGCTGACCATCACCAGCCGCAGGTCCGTCCCGCTGTTGTTGACGATTTGACAGACTTCATGCGGCGGGATGAACAGACTGGATGGCGCTGCAAAGCGCTGCGGGCCGGTGGGCAAAAGCAGCTTGCCCTGGCCGGCCAGGACGACCACGACTTGCTCGCCGTCGTGCTCGGCAGCGGGCAATTGCGCGCCAGGTGACAGGTCGATCAGGAGAATCTCGAAGCTGGCGCTGTGGTTATGGCTGTGGCTGACCAGCAGGCTGCGCACGCCATCGGTCTGCTCACTGCTCAAATGGGTGTGGTGAACGATCAGCATGGGGTCAGTGTGCAAAGCCTGACTTCGACTGACATCGCCTGAAGGAGCCATCGGGTGCTGGGCGGGCGTGAGGTGCTTCGGCAGAATCCGCGCGATGCCAGCCTTGCCCCCACCCGCTGCGCCAGTCGCCTTCGCGCTGGCCAAGATCCAGCCGCCGCGTCCGCGCGTGGGTCTGGTGCAGCGGCCTGTTCTGGAGCCGGCGCTGGGCCACGCGTTGCAACACAAACGCCTGACCCTGTTGCTGGCGCCGGCCGGCTACGGCAAGACCGCGGCGCTGACACGGCAGCTTCGCTTGCTGCCGCCCGACTGCGCGCTGGCCTGGGTCTCGACCGACGAGGACGACCAGCTGCAGCGCTTTCTCGCTTGCCTTTGCGCCGCGCTGGAAGGCTATGACCTGCCATGGCGGGTGGCACCCGACGCGCTGGCCACCCTGGCCCAGAGCGCGCGCGGGCTGCGTGATGTGGCGGCGGAAGTCGTCAACGCCTTGGCTGGTGCCGAAGTTCATCGCGGCCTGATCGTTGTCGACGACGCGCACCGCATCGTCGATCCGCAGGTGTTCGAGCTGCTGCAAGCGATGCCACGCAGCGCCATCTGTTCGACTACCTCGCAGCCGAAGTGCTGGACGGCATGCCGACGCCGCTGCGCGATTTCCTCTTGCGCTGCTCGGTGCTGAGCGAGCTGACGGCAGGCCGCTGCGCCCACGTGAGCGGCCGCGAGCAAGAGGTGCTGGCGCGCATGGCCGCCGGCGACAGCAACAAGCTGATCGCCCGTGCCCTCGACCTGAGCCCGCATACCGTCAAACGCCATGTGGCCAACATCCTGAACAAGCTGGCGGTGGACACCCGCGGGCAGGCTGCTGCCCGTTGGCGCGCGGGCCAAAGTTGACCCTGCAACGCAGTGTGCATGGGGTCAGGTCGGGATGAACACCACGGCACAGACGCCTACCCGCGCAGCGGTCAACCGAACATCCGTTCGCTGAGCTTGCGCGCCAGCGTGTCGGGCGACTGCTTCTTCATCGGAAGGCCGTCGAAGGCGCCGTCAATCATCAGATGGCTCAGGCCGTGCGCCAGGCTCCAGCCGGCCAATGCCAGGTCGCCGCCGTTCTTCTTGTCGTGAGCGGTGGCTGCGGCCAGCACGAAGCCGAAGGCCCGCTGAGCAGCGGCTTGCAGCGCCGGGTGCTCTTCCTTGCGGGCAAGCAGCGGTCCGAACATCAGGCGAAACCGCTCGGGGTGTGCACGCGCACAGGCGACGTAGGCATCCGCCACGCGCAGGAGCCGTTCGCGGGTGTCGGCAACTGCCACCGCCTGGGCCATCGCGTCGCCGAGGGCTTCGAAGCCACGTTGTGCCACAGCGGCAAGCAGGTCGTTCAAGCTGGTGAAGTGGTGGTACGGCGCGCCGTGCGACACACCAGCGGCCCGGGCCACCTCGCGCAGCGTGAGCGCCTGTGCACCCCGCTCGGCGAGCACGGCGTCGGCCGCTTCGAGCAGGCCGACGCGAAGGTTGCCGTGGTGATAGGGGCGAATGGCCCTCGACGCGCGCGCGGGCTTACGTGCCGTCTGCGCGGCTGATGTCGGTGATTTCATCGCCACATCTTGACATGAGAAGGATGCGGTCCAAGAATGCCATCATCTTGCGCTTGTAAAGATCAAGTCACTTTCTCTTATTGAGCCAGGTCATGAACACCGCCTATCTCCTCATCGCCGCCAGCGCAGCCGTCCTCGGCTCGCTGGGCTGTGTCCACTTGCTCTACACCTATCACGGTAACAAGCTCGAGCCGCGGGATCCTGCGCTCCGCGAGGCGATGGAGCGGGTGAACCCCGTGATCACGCGCCAGACCACCGTGTGGCGCGCGACCAAGGGATTCAACGCCAGCCACAGTCTCGGCATCATCGCGTTCGCCTTGGTCTACGGTTACCTGGCGCTGTGGCGCCCCACCGTGCTGGGCGGCTCACTGTTCCTCTCGGCGCTCGGCATGGTCGTGCTGCTTGCCTACTTGGTGCTGGCGCGGCGCTACTTCTTCAGCATCCCGTTTCGCGGCGTGGCGCTGGCCTGCGCTCTGTACGCGTGCGGGTGGATGCTGACTTGATCCATCTGCGGCAGCACCTCGCGACGGGGTCGCTCGGAACGGTCCCGGTCGTCACGATGGCATCTCGCGGCGTCGTCGTGTGCTACCCGGCGCGGGAGGCAGAGACCGAGGCGGCAGCCGAGTCCGAATTTGTCTCTTCCTCAGCGACGGCGCGCCCACCGAAGCGGAGCGCCGAGTGCGCGCGCCCGGACTGCAACAGTGGGTAGAACATCTGGTGGTACCAGCGCTCCTGACCATGGACGAGGTCGTCCTGCAACCCCACCTGGGGCGGGTAGCGGCGCGTGAAGTGCGCGCTGCGGAAAACCACGTCCCAGAGGAACAGCAGGTTGCCGAAGTTGCCCTTGTAGTTGCCGATGCCATCCGAATTGGTCAAGGCGTGATGCGCCCAGTGCGTGGCCGGGGTGGAGATCGTCCGCTCCACCACCCACATCAGCGGGCGGAGGGCGCGGATCCGATACAGCGGTTCGTCCCACCGCCACGCGCAGTGAGCGCCCAGGATCACGAGCAGCTTCACGACGATGTATGCCGCATAGATGGCGCCGAAGCCCAGGTAGATCAGCACGCCGGCAATCCACAGGCCGGGCATCATGAGGTAGTAGAAGAAGTTGTTGCGGTACGTGATGCGGATGCTCATGTACTGCGCCGTGTGGTGCGCGCGGTGCAAGGGCCACAGCAAGGGCGAGTGCGAAGCCCGGTGCCACCAGTATTGCGTGAGGTCGTCGCCCACCAGAAGTACTGCCACCATCGACCACCAGGGCAGGTCGGCCAGTGCGCCTTGCCGTGCGGGGATCAGCCACGCACACAGCTTGCTGGTGACGAGGATGGCCAGGGGCTGGGCGATGGCGAGCAGACTCAGGAACATGAAGAGTTCCAGCTTCGTGTCATCTGCACTGGCGTGGACCGTGTCCTTGTAGCGTCGGGTGACGAACTCCATGCCGGCGTAGCCCAGCATGACGCAGACGATCAGGATGTTCTGAAGTTGTGGATTCATGGCTTGTCTCCTGATTGACGCCCGAGGCGTTCGGCGGCGCGAAGATTAGCCATGACCGCGGCATGCGTCCATTGCATTGTCGACATCGAGTCAATGCGATGGAAGCATTGACCATGATCGAACTGCGCCGCCTCGTACACCTCGTGGCCTTGGCCGACGAGCGCCACTTCGCGCGCGCCGCTGATCGGGTCCATCTGAGTCAGCCGGCCTTCAGCCGGAGCATCCAGGCCCTGGAGCGCGATCTGGATCAGCGCCTCTTCGACCGCGAGGTCGGCGACGTGCGGCCCACCCCCGCAGGAACGTTCCTCATCGAGCGCGCGCGCCGACTGCTGTTCGAGGCCCGCTGCTTCGAGCGCGACGCCACGCTTTATGGCAATGCTGAACTGGGCGACATCGCTTTCGGTGCGGGCCCGTTTCCTGCGGCCACACTGATGCCGAAAGTGTTGCCGGAGCTTCGACGCCGCCACCCAGAGGTGGGGCTGCGGCTGGAGGTGAGCAACTGGCGGGTCCTGCTGGATCACCTTTGCGCCGAGGACATCGAGTTCTTCATCGCCGACGTTCGTGCCCTGCCGCCGGATGTCGCCCTGGACGTTCGCTCGCTGGGCCGCCAGCCCGGTGGCTTCTATGCTCGGGCCGGGCACCCGCTGGCGGGCCGTTCCTGCACGGTGGCCGAACTCTGGCGCCACGGCGTCGCGTCCACACGCCTGCCGCCATCCGTGACCACCGCGCTCGCAGCACTGCTCGGCTTGCCCGCTCTTCAGAAGCCTCACTTCGCGCTGGAGTGTGACGACGTGGTCCTGCTGCAATCCGTGGCGCTAGCGACCGACACGGTCCTGGCGCTGACCGACGCCGCTGCGCGTGACCTGATGCGACAGAAGAAGCTGCTGGCGCTGCGCGTCAGCAACCTGCCGCGACTTTTCGTCGAGATGGGCATCGTCAGCCTGACCCATCGGAGCCCGTCACCGATGGCTCAGCGCGTGATCGAACTCGTCAGTGCGGTGGCACGGGACGTCAACGTGTGAATGGGTGAGGTCGGCGCGCAGGCCTATCGCTTCGCGTCGAGGGTCAGGATCCAATCGACCAGGGCGCGTGCGTCGGGCTCCTTGATGGCGACCTCGTTCGGTGGCATTGCAAGCCCGCTCACCTTGCCCTTCCAGTGGCTGGCATACGGGTTCGAGCCGGCCATCACGGTCCGCGTGAGCTGGTCCGCCGCGCCCTTCGCGTCCTTGTACTTGACGGCCACGTCACGCCACGCCGGGCCGACGGGTGGCAGGCCGTTCGGGCCCTTGGCGCCGGGTTCGACGTGATGGCAGGTGAGGCACCCGCTGCTCGCGGCGAGCTTGAGCATGGCGTCGTCGGCGGCCGGCGCTGCCCATGCGGGTGCAGCAGCAACGACCGCTCCGGTGAGGGCGAGGATCAGGTACTTCATGAGCGTTCTTCCAAGGTGAAAATGATGTTCGGTACGAGGCTAGCCATGCTCTGCCGCGCGTGTTTGACGCGCGTCAACATGCACTCACGAATTGCCACAATGGAGCAGCCGGACACTGCTGGTGTTCACGGGCGCATCAAGCGGCACGCCAGCCCACGTTGTGGTTTGCAAACAGCGTGGCGAGGCGGCCGCTCTGGCCGAGCTGGTTCATCGCCGACTGAAGCGCCTGCGCCAGGTCGGTGGCATCGCGCTTCACGGCCAGGCCGGTGGCCCAGCCCTCGCGCGGCGCGCGTGGCGACGGCATCGGCTCGATCGCGAAGCGAGCATCGCCGCGCAACTCCGATTCGAGCTCCGAGGCAAGCCCGGCCGCGACGGTGACCTCGCCGCGGCGCAGCGCGCGGGCGCACTCGGTGCCGTCCTTCCACTGCGTCGAGAGCTGGTTGCTGTAGGCGCCGCCGTCGGCACCGAGCAGCAGCCAGCCGGCCATCGTCTGGCCGGGCACCGCGATGCGTTGATCCGCCAGCTTCGACATCGCGTCGAGCACCGGCACGCGTGCGAGGTCGCGCGCCATCACGACGCGGTCGCGGTAGTAGGGCGCGAAGATCGTCGTCTGCGGATTCGCGTCCATCAGCGGCCGGTCGACCGGCACGTGCATCAGCACGTCGGCCGGCCCGTAGCCGAGGTAGTGGCCGCGCCAGACCATGTTGCGCAGGTCGTCGTTCATGCTGTCGTCGGCGCGGAAGGGCAGCAGCGTCATCTTCACGCCGAGCGCATCGGCCAGCGCCCGCGCGATCTCGACGTCGATGCCCTTGCCAGCGTTGTGGAACGGCGGCATCTCTTCATAGATGCCGACGATCAGCGTGCCGCGTTCGCGCACCTTGACGAGCGTCGTCGCGGTGGCACCGAAGGACGCGAGCGACGCGGCGGCAGCGAGCCGGCGCAGGCAGTCGCGCCGGCTCGGCAAAACGTGGTTCGAGGTCATGGCAGTCGATCCTGGTTGAGGTCGGGGCGCACCGGATCAGAACGGCTTGTCGCGGCGTGTCTCGAGGTAGGCCTTGATCGCCCACATCGCCTCCTGGTCGAAGGTGCCTTCGAACGGCGGCATGTAGACCGCGCCGTTGCGTGTGCGGCCATGGCGCACGGTGGTCAGGAAGTACTGGTCGTTCTCCTTCACGCAAGCCGACTTGCGCGCCGCGTCCTTCGTCGTCGCGCAGTCGTTGTCGAGCTTGCGCAGGTCGGGGGCGATGCCACCCGAGATCGCCTCGAGGCCGTGACAGCGAGCGCAGTTCTGGTTGTAAGCGGAGGTGCCGACCGTGACGGCCGCCGGGCTCGCGCGGAACGGGTTCTCGTCGCGCCAGCCCTCACCCAGTTTGGGTAAGGAGGAGGTGTCCACGGCCTGTGGCGTGACGTCGCCGTGCGCGAGGGCCGCCGTGCCGGCTGCGAGGCCGATCAGGCAGGAGGCGACGGCGCGCAGCGCCCGGCCCGAAGGGCGCCGAGCACTTGTTGTCTTGACGATCGCGGTGGGTCTGGATTGATGCATGTCAATGTCTCCGGCGTTCTTGAATGAGAATCTGCTGCTGCGCCGTTTCTGCAATCGCTGTGCCACGCGCCGTGTGCTCCAGGATCGAACAGTTGCACCGCTGCCGGCAGCGACACACGATGGACAAGCGAGCTGTTCCGGAACAGCATCGCGCCGCCACAGGGCACTTCGAGGCCCGACCACGAGACAACCTGCACCCGCGGGGCGAGGACGACAGCATGAACACAGACAGTCGCGACCTGACGAGCCCGTCGTGCATTCCGGCCGTGCGCCCGGATGTTCCAGGCACGACCGTGGCACGACCACCGCGCGTCGATTTCATCGAGCGCTCACACCAGCGCAGCGCTGCGCTCGGCCTCACGCGCGGCGAGCGCCGCGGCTTCGATCCGATGGTCCGCAGCGACCTCACCGTCGCGCGTGAGCGCAATCACCGCCTGTACTTGCACGCTGCGCCGGTGATGCACCTGCTGTTCGAGCAGATCGTCAACACCGACAGCATGATCGTGCTGACCGACGCGCAGGGCACGATCCTGCACTCGGTCGGCGACGACGATTTTCTGGAGCGCGCCCACAAGGTCGCACTGCAGCCGGGCGAGAACTGGGCCGAACACGCGAAGGGCACGAACGCGATCGGCACGGCGCTGTTCGAAGAGGCGCCTACGCTGGTTCACGCGAACGAGCACTTCATGCACGCGAACGACTTCCTGACCTGCTCCGCCGCGCCGATCTTCGACCCGCGCGGCGACATGCTCGGCGTGCTCGACGTGACCGGCGACCACCGCAGCTACCACCAGCACACGATGGGCCTGGTGCGCATGTCGGCGCGCATGATCGAGAACC
>JBDTVC010000127.1:0-13793 GCA_040007475.1 Burkholderiales bacterium | reverse complement strand
TTTGCTCGCGCAGACGGTTGCATGCAAGGCGGTCATTCACGAACGACAGCAACGGGCCGCCAGCTGTCACACCGTCAAAGCGCCATGTTGCACGTTTCATGTCAGCGCGCCAGTCGCAGCGAGTTGAGAACGACGACCAGCGAGCTCGTCGCCATGCCCAGCCCCGCCGCCCACGGTGGCAGCCAGCCGATCAGGGCCAGTGGCACGCAGGCCGCGTTGTAGACCGCCGCCCACACCAGGTTCTGGCGCACCACGCGCAAGGCCTGGCGGGCCAGCGCGCGCGCGCGCACCACGTCGGCGAGCGAGTTCGAGACGAGCACGCCATCGGCCTGCGCCCGCGCGATCTGCGCGCCCTCGCCCATCGCCAGCGAGGTGTCGGCCTGCGCCAGCACCGGCGCGTCGTTGATGCCGTCACCGATCATCGCGACGCGCTCGCCGCGCGCCTGCGCCGCGCGCACGGCGTCGAGCTTGTCCTGCGGCGTCAGGCCGCCGCGGTGGTCGTGCAGCGCGAGCAGCCGCGCGACCCGCTCGACGCGCGCTGGCGCATCGCCCGAGAGCAACGCGATGTGCACGCCATCGCGCTGCAGATCGCGCACGGCCGCCTCCGCATCGGGGCGCAGCACCTCGACGAAGCGAAAGCGCGCGATCGGCGTGCCGTCGCGGCTCAACCAGGTCTCCGGGTCCCCGGAATCGTTGGCGGCCACCGGCATCGCCGGGCCCCTGCCCAGGCGCCAGACCGAGCCATCGGTCGCGCGCGCCTGCAGGCCAAGGCCCGCCGTCTCGCCCAGATCGATCCACGCAGCGCCGTCGCCTTCGTTCTGCTGCGCGAGTGCCCGGGCCAGCGGGTGCGACGACCACACGGCCAGCGAACCCGCGATGCTGCGCACGGCCGCGTCGGACCAGCGCTCGCCGTTGTCGGCGCGGATCATCTGCACGCCCTGACCCTGCGGCTCGGTGAGCGTGCCGGTCTTGTCGATGAAGAGCGTCTGCATGCGTGCGAGCCCCTCGATCGCGTCGATCCGCCGCAGCAGGACGCCACGCCGGCCCATCGCCATCGCCGCCGACAACAGTGCCGACGGTGCGGCCAGCGAGAGTGCGCACGGGCAGGTCACGATCAGCACCGAGACCGCCACCCACACGGCGCGCGACGGGTCGATGACGCTCCAGACCGCCGCGGCACCCGCGGCGAGCAGCAGCACCGCCCAGAGGAACGGCCCGGCCCAGCGATCGCTGCCGCGCAGCGCCGCCGGGCGCTGGCTGCGCGCGTCGCGCATCATCGCGACGATCGCCTCGAAGCGCGTGTCGGCACCGACGCGCTCGACCCGCATCGCCACCGGCGCGCCGAGGTTGACGCTGCCGGCCACGACCGTGTCACCGATCGCCTTGCCGACCGGCGCCGACTCGCCGCTCAGCAGCGACTCGTCCGCACGCGTGCTGCCTTGCACCAGCACGCCATCGGCGCAAAAGGATTGACCCACGGGCACGCGCACCACATCACCGCGCTGCAGCCGCAGCACGCTGACCGGCGCCGCGCTGCCATCGGCGTTCTCGCGCAGCGCGGTCTCGGGCAGGCGGCCGATCGAGTCCTCTAGCGAGGTCGCGGCGCGGTGGCGGGCCAGCATCTCGAGGTAGCGCCCACCGAGCAGGAAGCTGACGAACATCGTCAACGAATCGAAGTACACCTCGTGGCCGAACACGCCGCCCGGATCGAACGCCGCACCGCTGCTCGCGACGAACGCGACCACCATGCCGAGCGCGGCCGGCACGTCCATGCCGATGCGCCCGCCGCGGATCGAGCGCCACGCCCCGGTGAAGAACGGCGCCGCCGCGAACAGCAGCACGGGCAGCGTGAGCAGCCAGCTGCCCCAGTCGAGCAACTGCTTCAGATCGGGCGCGAGCTGGCCGGTGCCACTGACGTATGAAGGCGTGGCCATCATCATCACCTGCATTGCGCACATCACCGCGACGAAGAGCCGCCACAGCGCGTCGCGCGACTCCTTGCGCCGCATCAGCCGCGCGCCAGCCGCCGTATCGGGCACGGCCTCGTAGCCGGCACGCGTGATCGCGCGCACGAACTCGGAGGGCCGGGTGCGGGCGACGTCCCACTGCACGGTGGCGCATTGCGATGCGGCGCTCACGCGTGCATCGACCACACCATCGATGCGCCGCAGTGCCTGCTCGACCGTGGTTGCGCACGCGGCGCAATGCATGCCGCCGACACGCAGCGACGACTCGGCCGTGCGCCGGCCGTCCGGCGCCGTGGTCTCGCGTGTGAAGCGCGCGACCTCGATCTCGTCGTCCAGCACCGCCAGGCCCGGCACCGCGGGCGGCACGTCGGGCGGTGTCGTCAGCGGTCGCGTTGCAGGCATGGGAAGGCGTGAGGGGCGTGATGGGCGTGACGTGTGTTCAGCGGATCAGCAGCACGGGCACCTTGCAGCGCGCGAGCACGCCGGTGGTGACCGAGCCGATGACCACATTGCCGAGCGACGAGTGGCCGTGCGTGCCCATCAGCACGAGGTCGGCGTGCTCGCTCTCGGCGAGCCCGGCGATGACGTCGGCCGCATGGCCGTGCGCGTGCACGAGCTTGACGTTCCAGCCCTGCTGGTCTGTGAAGCTGCGGAGCGGGTGAAACACCTTCTCCGCCTCTTCGCGGTAGTGCATGTCGAGCGTCTTGGCCTGGAGCAACGCGGCGGCGTACCCCGGCACGGGCGCAACGACGTTGACCAAGATGTACTCATGACCCGGCCCGAGCAACTCATCATGCGCGGCGACGTAGCTGAGCATGCGTTTCGTGACGTGACTGCCGTCGACTGCCATCAGGATCTTCATGGATCACCTCCGCGGAGTTGCATCAGTGCTCGATGTTGAGCCGCGGGCAGCGCAGCCCACTTGATCCATATCAAATGGCGGGCGGTACGGTCCCGGTGTCAGAACCTGCTCAGCGCTTGTCCATCGGGCAGGTGCTCAGACCGAGCATCGTGTAGGCCGGACAGAAGCGGAACACACCCGTCAGCAGCGGCACGACGCCGATGTAGCCCCAGGCTCCGACGACTCCGCCGGCCGCGAGGCCGATCAGCGCAAGACCCGCGATGACACGCAGCGCGCGGTCCAGTGTTCCGACATTGACTTTCATGTTGACTCCTGAAGATGACTCGGTGGTTGCTAAAAGGAGAATAGGTTGCCGTCGGTGCCTCCACCATGACGGCCGTCAAGCGCGGGGATTCGGCGTCAGCGTTCCAGCCGCGCGATGCGGCCCGCGGGCAGGTCCAGCCGCAACTCGAGCGTGTGCGTGGTCGGTCGGCGCCGGCCTTCACGCCGAGTTCCACGACCGCCAGGCGTTCGCGCGCCGGTGCAGGTGGTGCGGCCCGCAAGGCCAAGGCACGGCGGGGCCAGGAGACCGCCCTAGGGGCGCGGCGGCAGGTAGAGGCGGTCCGAGTAGGTGGCCAGCCACTGCGGACGAAACGCGACGGCGAGGGCCGTGACCAGCCCGCTGAGAAACGCCTCGGCGAACGCGTCGAGTACACGCGCGATCCAGAGGTCGCCAGCGGCGAGCCCTTCCGGTGGGGCGTGCAACTCGATCTGCGCGGCGCCGCACACGACGCACGCGACGAAGGTGGCCGCGAACCCGCGGCCGAGCACGTACACCAGCGGCTGCTGAAGCCGCACGCGGCGCACCACCGCGCCGAGCACGAGTGCCAGCGACGCCGGTGCGACGCCCAGCCAGACGAAGCGGTGCAGCGCCTCGACCGCGTCGATGTGGCCAGTGAGCATCGCCATCGCGGCGACCGGCACGAAGGCCAGCACGGCCAACGGCCAGCCGGCGAACAGCACGAGCAGGCTCGCACCCGACCAGGGCTGCACCGCCGGCGCGGCGTGCCGGTCCAGCACCCACAGGAATGGGAGCATCACGACCAGACCCAGCCACGCCGACGGCAGGCCGCCCGCAGACAGCTGCCGCCAGGGCCGCAGCCCCGCGGCCAGCGCCACGGCAGCGAAGCCGATCAGCGCGTTCAGCGCCAGGGGGCCGAAGCCACCCGGGTCGGGCACCGGGTGCCGATCAGCGGCCCGCTGCCTTTTCGCGGGCCTCGTCCTCGTGCATGTGCTTGATGAAGTAGCGGACGTAGAAGGCGCCCATCGCGAGCATGAAGACAATGCCGGCGGCGCTCATCAGGCCGGAGTCCGACGACAGGAGTTCCTTGAGCAGGGTCATGGTGATCTCCATGGGTTGGGAAGGGTCTGTTGTAGCGCGCCCCACCCTCGGCGTCGTTGCGACGGATCAAGGCATGCGAAACGACGCATCGTCGCGACGCAACGCACGATCCTTGTCCTGCATCATGCCCGGCACGCCGCGGCCCGCCTAGCCTGTCCGCAGTCCCCTGCCCGAGCCGCCGGGGTTGCCGAGGTCGCCGACTTGCTTGCAGCTTTCATCACGCACCCCGATTGCGCCCGCCACGAGATGGGCGCACACCACCCCGAGTGCCCGGAGCGCCTCGGCGCCATTCAGGACATGCTGCTGATCAAGGGCCTGCTGGATTACATGCTGCCTTGCGACGCGCCGCTGGCCACGATCGAGCAGCTGTCGCGCGCCCACTCGGCCACGTACGTGCGCGGGATCATCGGGTCCGCGCCGTTCGAGGGCCACCGCCAGGTGGACCCCGACACGAGCATGAACCCGTTCACCATGCCCGCCGCAATGCGCGCGGCGGGCGCCGCGGTGCTCGCCACCGACATGGTGATCGGCGGCGAGGCTCCGACGGCATTCTGCTGTGTGCGCCCGCCGGGCCACCACGCCGAGCGTGCCGCGGCGCTGGGCTTCTGCTTCTTCAACAATGTGGCGGTCGGCATCCGCCATGCCCTCGAGGTTCATGGCCTGCAACGTGTCGCATTGATCGACTTCGACGTGCACCACGGCAACGGCAGCGAGGACATCCTGCACGGCGACGACCGCGTGCTGATGTGCTCGATCTTCGAGCAGGGCATCTACCCGTTCTCGGGCGGCGAGAGCGACGAGCCGCGCATGGTCAACGTCGGGCTGCCGTCGCGCTCGGGCAGCGACGCATTCCGCGCGGCCGTGTCAGAGCGCTGGCTGCCCGCGCTCGAGGCCTTCCGGCCGGAGCTCATCTATGTCTCGGCCGGCTTCGACGGGCACCGCGAGGACGACATGGGCAACCTCGCGCTGGTCGAGGCCGACTACGAATGGGTCACGCAGCAGATCATGGCGGTCGCGCGCCGCCACGCCCGGGGCCGCGTCGTCTCGTGCCTGGAAGGCGGCTACGACCTTAGCGCGCTCGCACGCAGCGCGGCCGCACACGTCAAGGTCCTGATTGGGGCAGACTGATTTCATGGACAAACATTACCTCACCTCGCTGCTCGCCCCGCAATCGATCGCAGTCTTCGCCGGCCGCACCGACGATCCCGCCAGCACCACGCCGCTCGGCAGCGCGCTGCACGCGGGTCTGCGGGCGCAGCGCTACAGCGGCTTGCTGCGCTTCCTGGACATTCAGACCACCGGCACGCTGGCCGAACTTGCCCAGGCGCGCGCCGATCTCGCGATCATCGCGCTGCCGCCGCAGGACATCGCCGCCGCGCTCGAGCTGGCCGCACGCATGGCCTGCCGCTCTGCGCTCGTCATCTCCAGCGGTGTCGGGGCCGAGAAGGCCGCCGAATTCAAGCGCATCGCGCGGCGTGAAGGCATCCACCTGCTCGGCCCGAACTGCCTGGGCTTCCAGCGGCCGCAGCTGCAGCTCAATGCGAGCGCGGTCGGGCCGCTGGCGAAAGCGGGGTCGCTCGCACTGGTCTCGCAGTCGGGCGCACTGACCTCCTCGATGCTCGACTGGGCGAGCAGCAACGCGGTGGGGTTCTCGTGCGTCGTCTCGCTCGGCCCGAACACCGCGGTCGACATCGCGGAGGTGCTCGACTTCCTGGCGAACGACGCGCAGACGCAGAGCATCATCGTCTACCTCGAGGGCATCTCGAATGCGCGCCGCTTCATGAGTGCGCTGCGCTCGGCGGCGATCGCCAAGCCCGTCGTCGTGCTCAAGTCCGGGCGCAAGCCGGCCGGAAACGAGGCCGCGCAGACGCACTGCGGCACGATCGTCGGCAGCGACGACGTGTTCGACGCGGCGCTGCGGCGCGCGGGCGCGGTGCGCGTGCGGTCGTTCGTGGAGCTGTTCTCGGCCGCCAAGTGCCTCGCCTCGCGCTACCGGCCGGTGGGCAAGCGGCTGGCGATCGTCACCAACGGCGGCGGGCCGGGCGTGCTCGCGGCCGACTGGGTCAACGAGATCGCGCTGCAGCTCGGCAGGCTGTCGGCAGAAGCCGCCGCCGCGCTCAAGCCGCTGCTGCCCGAGTTCGCCTCGCTGTCGGACCTGATCGACCTGTCCGAGGAAGCGACGCCCGAGCACTACCGCCTCGCCGTCGAAGCGGCCGCGAAGGACAAGCAGATCGACGGCGTGCTCGCGATCTACTCGCCGAAATCCGGCGGCGACGCCGCAGCGGTGGCCCGCGCGCTGGTCGAGGCCAAGCACTCGATCGGCAAGCCGCTGCTGACCTGCATGATGGGCGACGCCTCGGTGGGCATGTCGCGCGAGTTGCTGAACGAGGCGGCGATCCCGGGCTTTCGCACGCCGGAGGCCGCGGTCGGCGCGTTCGGCAACATCGCGTCGTTCTACCAGAACCAGTTGCTGCTGCAGCAGACGCCGCCGCCCTTGTCCACGCTGGCCAAGCCCGACGTCGAGGCCGCGCGGCTGGTGATCGAGAGCGTGCTCGCCGAGCGCCGCAAGGTGCTGACCGAGATGGAGTCGAAGACGCTGCTGTCGTCCTTCCACATCCCGGTGACGAACACGATCCTCGCGCGCAACGCCAACGAAGCCATGATGATCGCCACGCAGCTCGGCTTCCCGGTCGCGCTGAAGATCGACTCGCCCGACATCGCCCACAAGTCCGACGTGCAGGGCGTGGCGCTGAACATCATGAACGGCACCAGCGCGCGCGACACCTACATCGACATGGTCGAACGCGTGAAGCGGCTGCAGCCCGAGGCACGCATCAACGGCGTCACGGTGCAGAAGATGGCCGGCGCGCGGCGCGGACGCGAGATCTACGTGGGCCTCGTGACCGACGACCCGTTCGGACCGGTGATCGTGTTCGGCGCCGGCGGCACGATGATCGAGCTGCTGAACGACCGCGCGATGGAGCTGCCGCCGCTCAACCAGTTCCTCGCCCGCCGGCTGATCGAGCGCTCGCGCGTGGCCGAGACGCTGGGCGACTGGCGCGGCGCGGGCGCGATCGACATGGACGCGCTGGAGCAGGTGCTGCTGCGGGTGTCGGAAATGGTGTGCGAGCTGCCGCAGCTGCGCGAGATGGACATCAACCCGATCATCGTCGACGAGAACGGCGCGGTGTCCGTGGACGCCCGGATCGTGATCGACAACGCGCCGCAGGCCGTGAGCGGCCGGTCCAACCACTACCAGCACCTGGCGATCCTGCCCTACCCGGCGCGCCACGAGCAGGTCTGGCCGCTGCGCGGCGGCGGCCAGGTCACGGTGCGACCGATCCACCCGAACGACGCACAGATGCTGCAGGGCCTGGTGCAGCACCTGTCGCCCGAGAGCCGCTACTTCCGATTCGTCTCGTCGATGCCCGAGTTGCCGGCGTCGATGCTGGCGCGCTTCACGCTGATCGACTACGACCGCGAGATGGCACTCGTCGCGGTGCTGAAGGACCGCACGGCCGCCGCCGACGGCAGCATCACCGAGACCGAACGCATCGTCGGCGTCTCGCGCTACGTGACCAACCCCGACCAGTCGAGCTGCGAGTTCGCACTCGTGGTGGCCGACGACTTCAGCGGCAAGGGCCTGGGTTCACGCCTGATGGAAAGCATCATGGAGGTGGCGCGCGAGAAGGGGCTGACCGAGATGGACGGCCTCGTCCTGACGAAGAACCCGGGGATGCTCAAGCTGATGAAGAGCCTGGGCTTCACGGTGAAGCCGTTCGCGGAAGACCCGGATTTCCGGCTCGTCACGCACGCCCTCTAGCACTCAGCCGGCCGCGCCTGCGAGCGCGCGGCGGACGACATCGGCGAGTTGCTCGCGCGTGTATTCCTTCTGCAGCACGTGCCGCACGCCGGCCTGCAGCACATCGTTGCGCAGGCTGTCGGACACGTAGCCCGAACTGATCACGACGGGCAACGCCGGCCGCAGCCGGATCAGCTCGCGCGCGAGCTCGAGCCCCGACATCGCGGGCATGTTGAAGTCGGTCACGACGATGTCGAACGCGTCGGGCTCGTCGCGAACGCGCTGCAGTGCTTCGCGCGGATCGGCGAGCGCGCTGACGCGGTAACCCGCGCGTTGCAGCAGCGACTCGACCATCAGCAGCATGACCGGATCGTCGTCGACATACAGCACGTGCTCGCCGTCACCGCGAACCACCACACCCGCGTCGACCGGCAGCGAGGGCTCGGCAGCGACCGGTGCGGCGAGCGGGAAGTACATGTCGAAGGTGCTGCCGTGCCCGGGCGAACTGCGCACCGTGATCGCACCACGATGCCCGGTCACGATCCCGTGCACGACGGACAGGCCCAGCCCCGTGCCGAGGCCGACCACCTTGGTCGTGAAGAAGGGCTCGAACACGCGCAGCCGGGTCGCCTCGTCCATGCCGCAACCGTCATCGCTGACCCAGACGTGCGCGTGCGGCCCGGCAAACAAGCCGCCGAGGCGGTCTGCGGCGCCGGCGTCGAGCTCGACCGGCTCCAGCCCGACCACGATGCGGCCGGTGCTGCCGTACAGCGCGTGCCAGGCGTTGGTGCACAGGTTCATCAGCACCTGCTGCAGCTGGGTCGCATCGCCGCCGATCAGCAGCGGTGCGGCGCTGAGCTGGACCTCGAACTGCACCAGCGCCGGCAGGGTCGAGCGCAGCAGCTCGACGGACTCTTCGAGCAGCGGCCGCAGTGGCTGCACGACGAGCACCTGCGGTTGCTGGCGGCTGAACGCGACGATCTGCTGGACCAGGTTGCGGGCCCGCACACCGGCCTTGCCGATCTGCTCGAGTCGCCCGCGCGACGGGTGCGCGACGCCGAGGTCCTGCTCGACCATCGAGACATTGCCCAGGATCGCCGCCAGGATGTTGTTGAAGTCGTGCGCGATGCCACCGGCGAGCGTGCCGATGGCCTCCATCTTCTGCGACTGGCGCAGCTGCGCCTCCAGCGTCGCGCGGTTGGCCTCGAAGACCTTGCGGTCGGTCGCATCGGTCACCATCGACAACACCCCGGTGCGGGCGCCCGACGCGTCGACGATCGGACTGCTGGACAGCGTGGCCCACAGATCGCTGCCGTCGCGGCGGCGCAGGCGCACGTCGCGCAGTTCCGCGGAGCCGCCGGGCCGCAGCCGCGCCTCGATATCGCGCATCAGTGCCAGGCCCTCTCCGCGGTCCATGAACTCGATCCAGCGGCGGCCCAGGATGTCGCCCGCCGAGTAGCCGAGCAGTTGCTCCATTTTCGGGTTGACGAAGGTCGTGCGGCCGTCGACGTCGGTACTCCAGATGCCTTCGCTGGCGGTATCGACGATGCGGCGGTATTGCTCCGCGCCCTCGCGCAGCTGGCGCGTCATCTGCCGCGCCGCATCGTTGGCGCGGCCGCGTGCGGTGGCGAGCTGCCAGGTCAGCAGCGACAGCAGCAGGCTCAACCCGCCCCCGGCGATGGCGATGATCCGCGTCGCATCGTTGCTGTAGCGGCGCTCGAACTCGGACGTGCTGCGCGCCGCGAGTGTCCAGCTGTGCCCGGCGAAGCTGATGAATTCCTGGGTGTCGAAGCGCGCGGGCTCGCTCGGCGGCGGAGGTTCATGCACGGGGTACATCAGGGTCGCGGGGCTGGCCTGGGCGCTGTCGTAGATGCGCACGTCCAGCCCCGGCGTCTCTTCGCCATAGACGCTGGACATCAGGTCCGTGACCCGGAAAGTGGCCAGCACCCAACCGCGCAGGTGGGCGCGCCGCGACGCCGCCGTGTCGGCGGTCTGCCCCTTCTCCTTGTGGTAGAGCGGCATGAGCATCAGGAAGCCGGAGTCCGGCGCCTGATCCGGCATGGCGATGAAGCGCACCTTGTCGCTGATCGCCGCGCTGCCGGAGTCGCCCGCGCGCAGCATCGCGGCGCGGCGAACGGGGTCGGTCAGCAGATCGACGCCGAGGGCCGCGTCGCTGGTGTCGGTGACCGGTGCCGCGTAGGTCACGGGGGCCAGCCGATCACGCGGGCCAGGGGGTGTGATGTCGTAGCCCGGCACCCCGCCCGCGCGCTGGGCAGCCACATGGGCGTCCCGGTCGCGGGCTTCGACCAACGGCACGAACGCGATCGTGCGCAGGCCGGCGGCGTCGGGCCCGACCAGCTGCGCGTCGACATAGGTGGCGAAGTCGTCGCGGGTGACGTGCTCGGAGGCGTCGAACAGCCCGCGCACACCGCGCAGCGCCTGTTCGTAGCTGGTCATCCGCTCCTCGATGTGCGTGGCGGTCTGGCGCAGGCCGGCGTCGAAGTTGTCCTTGAGATGCCGGTCCTGCGTCTGCCGCTCGTGGCTCCACAGCCAGGCCGTGACGCCGAGCGACAAGGCACCGACCAGCACCGGCCACAGCAGTTCGGACCACCGCTTCATGTGCTGCTGCGGTTCAGAAGCGGGTCATGGTTCGCGCCAGGTCGGGCTTGAAGTACTTCTCGAAGATGCGCTGCGTCGTGCCGTCGTCGCGCATCCCGTTCACCACGGCGCGCCACGCCTCCTGCTGTGCCGGGCTCAGCGACTTGTTCGACATGATCAGACCGTGCGGCACAGGCGGATCCTCGAACTCCACAATCAGCGTCTGCTCGCGGATCGTCGCACTCTCGAGCGTGGGGTAGTCGAAGGGCTCGATGATCATCGCCTGCACGCGACCGTCGAGCAGCACCTGGTACAGCGGCTCCAGGCTGTTCGCGTAGCTGACGCGGTGCTCGGCGTCGAGCTCATCGACGAGCCGGTTCGCCGTGGCGCTGTAGCGAAAGCCGCGGATCACGCCGAGCTTCAGCGCGGCGTTGCGGTCGAAGTCCGCACGCTTGTGCACGCCCGCATCCTTGCGCACGAGCAGGTAGTACTTGTTGGAGAAGTACCAGGCAAACCCGGCGAAGCGGTCGCGTGCTTCGTTGGTGATGCCGGAGAGGCTGAAGTCGAGCACGCCTGCCTCGATCAACTGCCAGATGCGCGCGCGCGGCATCAGCGTGACGTTGACCTTGCAGCCGCTGCGGCGGATCAGCTCGTCGGCCACGTCCTTGTCGATGCCCTCGCCGGTCTGGCTCGAATAGAGCAGGCCGTGCTCGTGCAGGGCCAGGGTGAACGGGCGCGAACAATCCGGGCGCTCCGCGGCGACGCTCAGGGCCGGGCTCGCCAGGGCCACCCACAGCGAGAGCAGCAAGCGATGAAGGGATCGGGCAACGGAGGCCATGGGCGCGGTTGGGTCGTCGTGACGAGGGTCCGAATCTACAGGCGAATCGCCGGCGCGGCGCACGCGTTCCGGCCGCAAGCCCGCATGACCGCGCCGCACCTCACGCCACCGCTCGTTGGCGCGGAAATCCACTTCGGGCGTGTGGTCGGCGGGGCCGACGCCGCGTCCGGCGACCCGCTGGCGCTACCCCTTCTGCCCCAGTTCCTTCGCATCGAGCGTGGTGGCGCTCGAGGTCACGCGGCCGTCGCGGTCGAAGGTGACCGAGAAGACCTTGGCCTCCTGGCCGTCGGTGAAGCGCCAGTCCCAGACCTCTTCGTTCTTCAGCTCGTAGCGCACGGTCTTCGCCGGCAGCCCGAGCAGGCGGCGCACCTGCACCTTGTCCCAGCCTGGCTCGACCTTGGCGAAGTTGGTGGGCTTGAGCACCTGGCGCAGCGCGCTCATCTTGCCGTCCGTGCCGATCGTGATCATGTAGTTCACCTGGCCGGCGGGCTGGCGCGGGTACTCGAAGGTACGTGCGCCGCCGGGCTCGCCGTACACGGCAACCGGTTCACCGAACCGGGCGCGCACGTCCGCCTCGGTGGCCACGCCTTCCTCGAGCTCGCTGATGCGCTGCGGATCGCAGCCCGCCAGCAACCCGGCCAAGGCCAACCCGAGAGCCGCTGCCGCACCGTAAATCCTGCCCATGGTCATCCCCGCTAAAATGCCTGCTCGATCCCTGAACGCGCCGGTCTGGCGCGACCACCCCATGCCGCTGTTCTGGAAAGCCTACACCTCCGACGTTACCTCGTTCATCCAGGAGCTGAAGGCCAACAAGCCATCGCTCGAGGCCGAACAACGCCAGGGCCGCGCGCTGCTGTGGGACAAGCGGATCGACCGCGACGCCCAGGCCGACTACAGCGACGCCCGCGTGCCGCAGCAGCCCTACGTCTACCAGACCGAACGCTGAACGCCGGCACAACGCGCGACCCATCGTGAGCGACGACGTGATGGCACCCGAGGTGCCCGCAGCCAGCACGCCCGACGAGAGCCCGACCGTGGTCGACAACATCGCGGTCGCGCGGCTCTACGGCGAGCCGCTGTTCACGATGCCCACCGACCTGTACATCCCGCCGGATGCACTGGAGGTGTTCCTCGAGGCCTTCGAGGGCCCGCTGGACCTGCTGCTGTATCTGATCCGCAAGCAGAACTTCAACATCCTCGACATCCCGATGGCGAGCGTGACGCGGCAGTACCTGGCCTACGTCGAGCAGATCCGCAAGACC
This sequence comes from Burkholderiales bacterium, assembly GCA_040007475.1. GTDB lineage: Bacteria > Pseudomonadota > Gammaproteobacteria > Burkholderiales > Burkholderiaceae_C > LMDS01. Next base: position 1,083 of record JBDTVC010000127.1, on the reverse strand, counting down.
AACCTCGAGCTCGCCAGCGAATACCTGCTGATGGCGGCGATGCTGATCGAGATCAAGTCGCGCATGCTGCTGCCGCCGAAGAAGTCGGCCGAAGGCGAGGAGCCCGAAGACCCGCGCGCCGAGCTCGTGCGCCGCTTGATCGAGTACGAGCAGATGAAGCTCGCGGCGGCTCGCCTCGACCAGCTGCCGCTGATCGGCCGCGACTTCCTGCGCGCGCAGGTGGTGATCGAGCAATCGCTCGCGCCGCGCTTCCCCGACGTGAACGCCGACGAGTTGCGAGCCGCGTGGGCAGACATCCTCAAGCGCGCCAACCTGAACCAGCATCACCACATCACGCGCGAGCAGTTGAGCGTGCGCGAGCACATGAGCATCGTGCTGCGCAGCCTCCAGGGCCGGCGTTTCGCGATGTTCGAGGACCTCTTCGACGTCACCCGCGGCCCGCAGGTGCTGGTCGTCACCTTCATAGCGATGCTCGAGCTGGCGCGCGAGCACCTGCTCGAGGTCACGCAGGCCGAGGCCTTCGCGCCGATCTACGTGCGGTTGGCGTACTCGCCTGCGTGAATCGTCAGACCGACCCGAACTTCAGTCGCACCAGCCCCATCGCCAGCGCGAAGATGAACGCGTAGGCGAACCGGTCGAGCAGCACGGTGTCGCGGTCATTTCGACGCCGCCAGGCGCCCAGCATCGCCATCGCCCCGCCCGAGAGCAGCGGCGTCACGATCAGGTTGGCCCATTGCCCCAGGTGCGACGTGATGAACAGCCGCGGGAAGATCCACAGGCTGATGGCGCCGGCCAGCGCGCCGAAGACCGCGTAGCCCACGCCCGCCGCGAGCGGGTGGGGTGACTTGCGAAACGGTGCGCTCGCGATGCGCCAGCCGAACTCGGCGAGCAGCTCGAACACGATCTGCAGCAGCAGCTCGCCGAAGATCTCGAACAAGAGCTCGAAGATGAATTCCATCGTTCAGGCCAGCGCCAGGCCGCCCCAAGCGGTCTGAGTTCCCCGCAAGGGCTGGGCCGGTGACGGCTGCCGGCCCGTTGCTGTCGTTCGTGCATGTCGGCTCGGTGCGTCGCGGCAGGCGCTAC
>JBDTVC010000126.1:0-13851 GCA_040007475.1 Burkholderiales bacterium | reverse complement strand
CTAAAACAGCTCTTCAACTCGCACAGTGGTCGCTGGGTGAAATATCCGGGCTAGGGCAGACCAATGAGGCTGCACCTCGATCACATACACCCCGAGGCAGGCGAACAGAAAGAGACTGCCCATCTCGAACAAGCCGAAGCCGCTCCCATCCTTGGTCTCACGATATATGACGAGCGCAGCACCGCCCAGGACCCCGGCGATCATTCCGACCAAGGGACCGAACAATCGGTGTACTACGGCAAAGGCAATGTACGGACAGAACGCGATGAGGAAGTTCATTGGCGGACGGCTGGGGAGAGGTTTCGCGAGCAGTTGTCTGCGGTCAGGGACAACACGGGCTCGCTGGGCCGGCTGCGCAAGCCAGGTGAGCGCACAGCCGACTCATTCGCTCCATCCGATCGCCGAACAGTGCATCCAAGGTCAACGTAGCTCCATCCGAAACACGAGAATGAAGTCGAAATGTTTGTCATGGGCGCTGCACGAAACGACCGCCCGTAAGGCTAGCGTATGTTCGATGTGACACCGGTCGCTCACAGCGACGCGAGGTGCCAAATCGCAGAGCTTTACATGAGGCCACGGCGCCTCCATTTCGAAGTACCCCCGTGTGCGCCCTGAGGAGGGACTCGAGATGGTCTGTCGGCGGGCCGGGGGGCGACGGAGCTTCTTGCCACACTCTTTGATCGCCGGAGTGGGATGTGTGTTTGACGATCGGAAGATCGCACCAAGATTCACTTGGGCTGCCGCTTGATGCAGGGACCGCAAAGAAAGCTGGGTGTGCAGTTGGCACACAGCCGCGCCGCGCAATCCAACTTCGCCATCGGTGATCGACGAACAGAAGGGCGCATAGGGCGGCGCCGATCACGTAGAGCAACCACGTCGGCGACACGACGTACAGGTAAAGAGTCTTACGCAAAGATCCGGCGTTGGCGGGTTGGGCTGCCTATGATGGCCTGACCGTCGAACAACCTGTCAGACCTGACCCCGCCGAAGCCCCCAGTAGCGACGCGACGCCTCGAACAGCCTTGTATCTTGAGCCGGAAATGCTGTGGTCCTTGCTTGCGCTCCCGTTGCTGGTGATGGGGTACCGATGGTTGCTGCGCGAACGCAAGGTGACGACGCTTCGGTATCCCGGCATTGCGTTGCCGAAGCAGGCGATGAGACGCCGCCACTCATGGCAGCGGCGAGTTCCGCCCGTGCTGATTCTGGTGGCCACGGCCACATTGCTGCTGGCAAGCGCCCGCCCCACCACCAACCTGAGACTGCCGACGCAGCAAAGAACCATCATCTTGGCAAGGGACGTGTCCGTCAGCATCTCAGCGAGCGACGTGGCGCCGAATCGCCTGGTGGCGGCACAAGACGCCGCACGGGCCTTCCTGGCCGAACTGCCCAGCGACGTGCGGGTCGGCGTTGTCGGCTTCGCCGGCTCGGCTGCCCTTCTCCAGAAGCCCACGCTGCGACGCGATGCCGTGCTCGCCGCGATCGATGGCCTGCAGCTACAACCGGGCACGGCAATCGACACGGGGATCGCGATGTCGGTAACGACCCGCTTTCCCACCGCATGGATCGACGTCACCCGTGCCATTCGGCTCAAGTTGTCGTCGCGATTTACCGCGGACGACGTCCACGCAGAGGCCATCGCGCCGGTGGCGCCCGGGTCGTATCCTTGGGCAGCAGTCGTCTTGCTGACCGATGGACAGCGAACGGTCGGTCCAGACCCGATCGAAGCGTCACAGCTCGCCGCGGAACGTGGCCTGCGCGTGTACACCATCGGACTGGGAACGGCCAAGGGCCGCGACATCAGCTTCGATGGCTGGACCGTCCGAGTGCGCCTCGACGAGAAGACGCTGCGGGCTATCGCCGCGCGTACTGGCGCTGAATACTTCAACGCCGGCCATGCGCAAGACCTGATCGCTGTCTACAGGAGCCTGGGCTCCCGCGTCGTCCTTGCACGGACCCAGACCGAGTTGACGGGCGCTGTTTCATTCGGTGCCGCACTTCTCGTCGCCGCTGCCGCGGCCCTTTCCATCCGATGGTTCGGCTGACGCCGCCGCGCCTGCCAACGACAAAGCGCGACGCTTCTGCGCCCACGCCGACTCGTCGTGGCCCGCGGCCTCGGGCTTTTCCCGGCTCCAGCTGATCGCTTCCAACTGAGTGTCCTTGACGCCATAGGTCTTCAGAGCTTGCTCGGCCGCCTGGGCTCGCTTCTGCCCCCACGCGCGGTTGTACCCGGCGCTGCCGCGTTCGTCTGTGTTGCCTTCGATCTTGATGGCCGGCTGCGGATCGGCCAGCAGGCACTTGCCGTGGCGTTCGATCAGGCCGTCTCCGCAAATGGAGGTCGAGCATCACCCCGTTGTGCTTCTTGCGATTTGGTAGGCCACAGCGAGGCAGACGAGCTACCAGGCCGCCGTGGCGAACCGGTTCACCAGAAAATCCAGCAGCGCCCGTACCGCGGGCGACAAATACCTGCGTGACGTGTAGAGGGCATAGATCGCCATGTCGGGCAGCGTCCAGTCGGGCAGCACCTGCTGCAGGCTACCGTCGGCCAGGTGCGGATTGGCAAGATACGTGGGCTGCAGGGCGAGCCCTCCACCGGCCAAGGCGGCGCGCAGCAAGGCCGTGGCCTCGTTGGCGCTGAAGTGGCTGCTGACGCCGACCTTGACCTGCTCCGCGCCACGACTGAGCGTCCACGCGCTCTTGCCGAAGTTCGCATAAGTCAGGCAGCGATGCGCAGCCAGGTCGGAGGGAGATTGGGGCACCCCCTCGCTGGCCAGGTACGCAGGAGCAGCCACCAGCACTGACGTGCATGGCGCCAGCACCCGCCCGATGAGCGCGCCGTCAGGCTCGGCGCTGATGCGTATGGCGAGATCGATACGCGCATCCACAAGGTTGAGCGCGCCTTCGCTGGCGTCCAGGTCGATCTTGAGCTGGGGGTACAGCTTCAGAAAGTCGACCACGGCGGCCGCCATCTGGGCGTACGCAAACGACATGCTGCAGGTGATGCGCAGCTGACCGCGCAACTCGCCGTCATGGCGGCTTGTTTCCTCCACCACATCTTCCATCAGCGACAGCATCTGCTGGCTGCGACGCAGGCAGTGCTCGCCGGCATCGGTCAGCGTCACGCTGCGCGTCGTTCGCTGCAACAAGCGCGCGCCAAGCCACTGTTCCAGCTCGGCAACGTAGCGCGTGACCATGGAGCGCGACATGTCCAGCTTGTCCGCGGCGGCGCTGAAGCTGCCGGTTCCAGCCACCTCCACGAACACGGTCATCGCCGCCAATCGATCCATTATTAGCTCGAATAATGCAACAGATATGCGCTGAATATACGATTTATCTGTTCGATTAGTGAAACTATAGTTCACTCAAGCGCAAGGAGCGCTCTCGATTCCACAGGAGTTCACCATGATTCGCACCACCGCCATCGCCGCCACCCTGGCCATCGTTTTCACCGCTGCTCAAGGCGCTCAACCGCTGGCTGTCAAGGTCTACAACGCGGACGGCAACAGCTTCAACGTCACCTCGACCCTGATCACCGGCGAAAAAGACGCCATCGTGATCGACGCCGGGTTCACGCGCGCCGATGCACTGCGCATCGCGGCGAACGTGCTGGACAGCGGAAAGCAGCTGACCACGATCTATGTCAGCCAGGCCGACCCGGACTACTACTTCGGCGTCGAAGCGTTGAAGGAGGTCTTTCCGCAAGCCGACGTGGTGACGACGCGCGCCGTGCTGGACAAACTGGCGCCCAAGATGGCCGGCAAGCTGGCATTCTGGGGTCCGAAAATGGGCGCCAATGCGCCGCGCAAGCCGGTCGTTCCCCGTGCGCTCGAAGGCACGGTCCTGAAGCTGGAAGACCAGACCATCGAGATCCGCGGTACGCAAGGCCTGCTCGCGCACCGGCCCTATGCCTGGATTCCGTCGATCAAGGCGATCGTCGGCGACATCGGCGTCTTCGGGAACATGCATGTGTGGACCGCCGACACGCAGTCCGCCGCGGAGCGTGCTGCCTGGGTGGCGCAGCTGGACGAAATGGCGGCGCTCAAGCCCGAGTTGGTGGTGCCCGGTCACATGCGTGCCGGCACCAAGCTCGACGCCAGCGCGATCGCCTTCACCAAGGACTACCTGCAGACCTTCGAGAAGGCATTGCCTGGCGCGAAGACCAGCGTCGAGCTGATCAACTCGATGAAGCAGGCCTACCCGCAGGTGACCGATGGCGCGATGTCGTTGGACATCGGCGCGAAGGTCAACAAGGGCGAAATGAAGTGGTGAGCCGATAGCATCGCGAACACCATGAGCACCATCATCACCTACCTGTTCGACCCGCTTTGCGGCTGGTGCTACGGCGCGTCGCCGACCATCGAGCGGCTGGGCGGCCGGGACGACATCCGGCTCGAACTTGCCCCCACGGGGCTGTTCTCTGGCCGTGGGGCGCGGACCATGGATTCGACCTTTGCCGCCTACGCGTGGTCGAACGACGAGCGCATCGAACGGCTCACAGGCCAACGCTTTACCGAGGCCTACCGCACGCAGGTGCTGAACATGCCGGGCGGCAGGTTCGACTCGACCACCGCCACGCTGGCGCTGACCGCCGTGGCCATGACGGCGCCCGAGCACGAGCTGGCGACGCTGAAGGCCTTGCAGGAAGCACGCTACGTTCACGCGCTCGACACGAGCGCCGTGCCGGTCGCGGCGCAGTTGTTGCGCGACGCGGGGTTGAGCGCGGCTGCCGAGCGCCTGTTGGCCACCGATGCAGAGCTGCTCGCCGCCAACCTCGACCGCATCCGCAAGGCGCAGGGCCTGATGCAGACTTTTGGCGCGCAGGGCGTACCGGCCATGGTTGTCACGGACGACCGTGGCAGCCGGCTGATGCGGGGCGATGTGCTCTATGGCGGGTTCGAGAGCCTGATGAAGCATCTGGCTGCCGCCTAAAGCGGCGTGGCCTTCCCCACGTGCACGTGAGCGGAACGATGCTCACATCGGAACGCTCATGCTGGCGGTTAGCTCGCCTCGGCCGACGCCCGCGAGAATCGAGGACGGAACAATTTCGCTCCCACCTGCGCGCGTGTCCCGTGGAGGCGCTCGAGTCGATGCAGCTCCGTCCGCACCCGTTCCGACAGGCCTTTGCGCTGGCCTCGTTTGTCGATCAGCACGTCGTCCATGAACTTCTGAACGAGTGCGGCGTTGCCCCATGCCTGCGCCAAGCGATTCGCGAGATGTGGGTGGTGCAGGCACAGATGCTTCGGGTGCGACGGGGTGGGAATGGAGCGAAGCCACACATGGGTCGCGCTCTGAAGCGCCACATCTTGCGGCCGTCTCGGCGCGCGCCGGCGGCTCCAGTCGTCTCTTGCGGGTTCGGGCTTGACCAGTGCGGCCGCCACCTTGTGCTCGGCACACTCGAACGAAGGGGCTACCAGATCGAGCAGTTGCTCGATGAGGCCTTGCGGGCTGTTGGACACGGGGACTCTCCGCTGATCGACGGCTCAAAGCTTAGCGCTCGAAGACGGGCGCTGGTCGAGCTCGTCCTGAAAGATCCTGAGAGATTCGTGCTCAGTTGGCAAGCGTTCTGGATTTCGCCGATGGCTCCACCGGCACGGCAGCGCGCTACGCCTTCTCTCGCAGAATCGCCAATCTCGCGGCCGCGTCCTTCTTGCCGATCGTCCGCAGTGCGATGATCGCAGGCAGATACTTCGCACGAGGGCGCGCCGTCCCCTCCTCCCAGTTGTAGATCGACTGGGAGGTTGTCCCGACGAGCAGCCCCAAGTCGTTGGCCGACAGCCCGAGCCGACGACGCTGCGCGGCGAGACCTTTGGCGGTGAATCTGATCTTGGACGCATCGGGTTCGTCCGCAGCGGGCTTGGTCACCGCCCCCATCGCCTTGCCGAGGCGCTTCACCTCTGACTCCAGCGAGTGGGCACGTCGCTTGAGCGCGGCGATCTCGGTACGGTAGGTGTTGACCGCTGTCTTGAGGGTGGCAATCTCGGCGCGCACTTCCTTGCGTGCGACTCGCGAGATTTCGGACTTGAGTATGGAGGCGATGTTGGGCATGGGCCATATTGTGACCTCGTCGAACGGCGTTCGAACGAACAACCGGGTCAAGGTCTGGGCCAAGATGCCGAAACGACGGGCATGCAATCAGGTCGCCCTCATCACGCCAGCTACGACGAACTTCAATTGGCCGGTCTCGTCCTGCGCGCCATGGAAGCGGGAAGCCTTCGCATGGACGCCGCCGACTATCTGGCCGTCGCCCTCCAGGCGGGTGAACTCCTCGATCAGTATGAGACAGACTTTCTTCTCATGTTTCGCCGGCAAGGCCCCAAGGCGCTCCGAGAGATCGCCGAGAACCTTCTGGACATGCGGGGCGCGTTTGACGGCCACGCACACGATCCGGTGCGGCAGCGCGCAGCGTTCATGTCGGAGATCCTGATCGCCCGGTTGATGGCCTCGCGCGGCTCCCTGGGCCGGCGCTGACCGCAAGAGTCGCCAGCGCCAGCGTCTTCTGGCTCGTTGGCTGTTCCAGGTGACCGGGCTGCGCGCGTGGCCACCAAGTTCCTGCAGGGCGCTTCGATCCGTACCGACTCAACGCAAGCGACGGGCCGCCAGCAAGACAACGACGGCCACTCCCGCAAACACCTTCAGATAGCCGGGCACTTGTGTCGCGTCGCCCACGGTCGCCGTTAACTGAGCGAACACTTCGGTGTGAAACAGCGACGCCAGTAGCGCAGGCACCAGCACGATCAACCTCGAAACGCGGTGGCGCATGTCAGGCCTCATTGGCCGGGTGCGGAGGGCCCACGTCATCGGTGTCGGCCCGCGTCGCGGCCGTGCTGAAAAATTCGTCCCACAAGCTGTCGGGCACCGTCGCCAGTTCACCGCGGACTTCTGCGCCTCGCAGCAGGTCGAACGAGGACATCATCCAGCCGCTTGGAACCGACTCGGCCGCAGGGGCCGGATTCGCCGGAGCGTCCAGGTTCACCCACTCGCCCATCGGCGAACTCCTGGTGATTCGCCAGACGATCCTGTTGGCGACGACTTTCTTGCGATGGGACATGGGGTATCTCCGCGTCAACCGGCCGTGCCGTCGACAGGCCAGGAAATCACCACGGGCGCCTCCGGCAAGGGCGCTCCGGCGTCCAGCGATCGCGCAGCTGCGAAGACCTGGACTGCGCAGGAGACGACAGCAGCGGCTGTCGTCGCGATCTCGAGCAGTGTGATGAAGCTGGCGCTCATGAGAGCCTCCTGACGGGCAGCCGGTGATGAGCCATCGGCCTGACAGCATGCTCCGACTTCGGACGCGGCAGTGCATCGTCAAACCTCACTCCGTGCAGGTGACTTTTCGCACAGGCCGTCGCCCCGCGGGGACGCGTACCCGGGGCGGCCCATTTGCCCGCAAAATGGACCGATGGGGAAATGCCAAAGCGAATTCGCCGCTCTCGCAGAGAGTTCGCTGCAAGGCATGGCCGCTCGAGGAGGCGTGAAGCGATTCCCGGCCAACGCCGTGATCATCACCGAGGGCGATGCCAACGACTCGCTCTACATCATCCTGTCCGGGCGGGTGAAGGTCTACGCCTCGAACGAGGCGGGCAAGGAAGTGATCCTCAATACCCTCGGCGCAGGTGAATATGTCGGCGAAGTGGCCTTCGATGGCGGCCTGCGCAGTGCATCGGTGATGACGCTCGAGCCCACGACCTGTGTCGTGGTGACAGGCGCGAACCTGCGCGACTTCGTCGTCGAGCACCCCGACTTTGCGTTGCATCTCGTGGACGTTCTGATCGCGCGCGTGCGCAAGCTCACCGAGAACGTGAAGAGCCTCGCACTGGAAGGCGTCTACGGGCGTGTGGCCACACTGCTGAGGGCACTGTCGATCGAGGACGGGACCGGTCGTGTCGTCACCGAGCGCCTGACGCAGCAGGACATCGCCGAGCGCGTCGGCTCGTCACGCGAGATGGTCAACCGGGTCTTCAAGGAACTGACGAGCGGCGGCTACATCGCGGTCGAGGCCGGACGCATCCGGCTGCTGAGGCCGTTGCCCAAGGCGTGGTAGCGGGCAAGGCACGGTTCGACTGCCTCGCTCCGCGCTCCTTCAGCGACGCAGCTTGAGCGGCTGCGCAGCGATCAGTTCGGCGTACTCGGCCTGCCCGGTTCTGGTCGCGAGATCCATCGACACGGTAGCCGCGTCGAACTCGAGCCACGCGAATTCGGTATCGGACTCCCAGATCTCCGGGAGCGGGGTGGCCGCGAAAGGCTCGAACGGGATGGCGCGCAAGTCGCTGTTCGCGGGTTTCGCGGCGCTCTCGCGACCGGCCGCCGCAGATCGCAGGCGGCCGGTGGTGGCGCGCTTGCTCGCCGGCAGGTCTTCCGCGGAGAGCTCCCAGTCGATCATCCGCAGAGAGCGTTCGATGTCAATGTCATGTGCACCCATGAGTACATTGTCGTAACGACTCGTTACCCAGGCATCCCCGCACGCAGGGGAGTCGCTGGCGACGCGGGCTGAAAACGTGACCAACTTCACACCCTCGATTGGCCGCCGGGCGGCCCAGCCGGCCACGAAAGGCGCGTCAACTCAAACCGTGGCGCGACTCGACTCGGACACGCGGTGCCCGAACATCGCCCGGACCGTGGCCACCGGGGCCAGCGCGCGGCGCGCGGGGCGACTTGGTTCGCCGCGGCCGGTCGTCGCGTGCGTGAGCACGAAGATCTCCGCTGCACGCCGAGGGTCGATGCTGCCCGCGTGATGAATGCTGCGCACCGCGCAACTCACTGCGGCGCCGATGCTGGACTGCGGCCGCAGTTGCATCAGGCGTGCCGCGAACTTGGCGATCCATGAGTGGCTCGAAGTGTTGTCCATGCCCAAGATTCTCAGAGGGGCGCCCGGCGCACAAGCCTGACAACTAGGGGGGGAATCCGGAGTTCCGGATTCGGAGCGTGATGAAATCCCCGATCCCGCGTCGGGGAACCGTTGATGCCGAGGCGCCCTCGCAAATCCGTGGACTCGAACACGGTCTGTTGCGCCATCCGCTCGGCGACCGATCGCCGCTGCCGGGATGCGTGATATCCGACCACTCCGTCGCTTGCGGGGACTCGCACAGCCTCACTACGATGCGCGCACGAGCGATGAACCATCATCGCGTGACTGCACAGAAAGCTCGCCGTGGGCCGCATGAACGATCACCACTTCGCACCGACAGTCCCGAGCTCGCTCGAGCCCTTGCACGAGCGGCGGGACCGTGCGGTCAACCGCCGCAGCGGCGTGGATCGCCGCAAGGCCGACGCGAAGCCGCCCGGCCTGCACGACCGGCGCACCACGCTGGAGTCGCGCAAGCCCGAGGTCGCCGAGATCGCGATGTCGGATTCCGAGTGGGCAGCGCTCAGCGGCGAACCTTCACCGCAGCAGCCCTGAGGCGACGCGCGCTCGCGGTGCCGGCACTGCATCGAAGGTGGCGCAGACCGAAGGGATCGAACCTCCGTCTTCGGCCTTTGGAGGCCGTGGATCTGCCACTGAACTAGGTCTGCGTGGCTCAACGATAAGAGCTCGCGCCGCGCAACTCCATCCCAAGAGTTTGGGCCCCCAACCGAGGGGGTTACGCCCCCGGCGCCCGCGGGCGCGCGTCGGCCTGGCAGGCCGGCAAGCCCTGCACCGTGCGACGCTACCATCGAGCCTATGAAACTCGACGGAATCGCGCCATGACACCGCGCTCGCCTGCGCTGAACACCTCGAAGATCCTCGCGCAATGCGACACGCGCGTTCATGGACAAGCGCCCGCCGGTGCCCCCCGGCTCCCGAGATGAGCACACCCGAACTGACGATCGCCGGCCATGTCGCCACGATCACCTTGCGCCGCCCGGCCGAAGCCAATCGCCTCGACGCCAACGATCTCGCCGCGCTGGCCGATCACGTCGCCGCCGTCAATGCGCTCAGCAGCGTGCTCGTGCTGCGTCTGCAGGCCACCGGCAAGTACTTCTGCAGCGGCTACGACATCGGCAGCCTCGCGGGCGCCCGAGCGGTCGACTTCGAGGACGTGGCCAACGCGCTCGAAGAAGCCCGGCCGGTGACCATCGCGGTGCTGCAGGGCGGCGTCTACGGCGGCGCGACCGATCTCGCGCTGGCCTGCGACTTCCGCATCGGTACGCCCGCGGTCGACATGTTCATGCCCGCGGCGCGGCTCGGCCTGCACTACTACCCACGCGGCCTGCAGCGCTACGTGAGCCGGCTCGGCGTCGATGCGGCCAAGCGCCTGTTCCTGACTGCCGAGAAGTTGCCAGCCGACGAGATGAAAGCGATCGGCTTTCTCACCGATCTCGTCGCTGCCGACGAACTCGACGCCGCCGTCGAACGCCTCAGCGACACGCTGGCCTCGATGGCACCGATCGCACTGCTCGGCATGAAGAAGCACCTGAACGACATCGCGCGCGGCACCTTCGACCTGCACGCCGCGCGCCACGACACGGCACGCACCGCGGCATCCGCCGACCTGCAGGAAGGCCGCGCCGCGTGGGCCGAGAAGCGCGCGCCGCGCTTCACCGGCCGCTGACGCGACGGAGCGCGACTCAGCCCCCCGCGGAGTTCGGCGCGCGCCACGCGCGCTCGAACGGCAGCCGCCACGCATGCGGCGCGATCAGCTGATGGATCGACTTCGGCCCCCACGACCCCGGCGGATAGAGGCGCACCGGCGGCGGCGACTCGAGCAGATGCGTCGACACCTCCCAGAGCCGCTCGATGCCCTCGGCCGTGGTGAACAGTGTGCGGTCGCCGCGCATCGCATCGAGGATCAACCGCTCGTAGGCTTCGAGCACATCGCCGATCAGGCCGGTGTCGTGCATTGCGAATTGCAGGCTGAGCTTGTCCAGCCGCATGCCGGGGCCGGGGCGCTTGCCGTAGAACGACAGCGACATCTTCGACGCATCCGCCAGGTCGAACGTGAGGTGATCCGGCCCTTGCGCGCCGACGCCCGAACCGGCCGGGAACATGCTCTTCGGCGGCTCGCGGAAGGCGATTGAGATGATGCGCTGCCCCTCGGCCAGGCGCTTGCCGGTGCGCAGGAAGAACGGCACGCCGGCCCAGCGCCAGTTGTCGATGAAGCACTTCAGTGCGATGAAGGTCTCGGTCTCGGACTCGGGATCGACACCCTCCTCCTGCCGATAGCCGGTGTACTGGCCGCGCACCACGTCGCCCGGCTGCACCGGCAGCATGCTGCGGAAGACCTTGTTCTTCTCCTCGCTGATCGGCGCGGGCTCCAGCGCGGTCGGCGGCTCCATCGCCATAAACGCGAGGATCTGGAACAGGTGCGTGACGACCATGTCGCGGTACGCGCCGGTCTGCTCATAGAAGGCCGAGCGCTTGCCCAGCCCCAGCGTCTCGGGCACGTCGATCTGCACGTGGTCGATGAAGTTGCGGTTCCAGATCGGCTCGAACAGGCCGTTCGCGAAGCGGAACGCGAGGATGTTCTGCGCCGGCTCCTTGCCGAGGAAATGGTCGATGCGAAAGATCTGGTCCTCGGCGAAGACCTCGTGCAACTTCGCGTTCAGCGTCTTCGCACTCGTGAGGTCGGTACCGAAGGGCTTCTCCATCACGATGCGCGAGCGCTCGACCAGCCCGGCCTCGCCGAGCAGGCGCACGGCCGGCAGCGCCGCGCTGGGCGGCACGCTGAGGTAGTGCAGGCGGCGGCACTCGGCGCCGAGGCTCTGCTCGGCCTCCTCGACCGCAGCCCTCAGCGGAGCCGCGCCCGCCGCCAGCGGCACGTAGGCGAGCGATGCGGAGAAGGCGTCCCAGTCGGCATCGGTCACCTTGCGCGACGAGAACTCGTCGAGCGCCGAACGCGCGGCCCGGCGGAAGCCTTCGAGGTCGATGTCGTCGAGCGAAACGCCGATGATCCGGCAGCCGGGGATGAAGCCGGCGCTCGACAGATGAAACAGGCCCGGCAGCAGCTTGCGCCGCGCGAGGTCACCGGTCGCGCCGAACAGCACCACGACCTGCGGAAACCGCGGGCCCACGCCGGGAGGAATCTTTGCCACCGTGCATCCCCTTCTTGTCGTGAATGGCACCGGCCATCGCTGGCCGGACTGTACGGGACTGCCGCAAGGCCCGTGCCAGTGCCGCCAGGCCTGCGTGGCGCAGCACATCTCTGCGCGCCGTCCTACGCCGTGAGGCGCCGGCTGCCGACAGCAGCGGCCCGGGCGCGCCCCCACAGTCGGGCTGCACTCCACGAACCTCACCATGACGCAATTCCAACTCCGGATCTGGGATCACACGCTGAGTTTTCGGCCCGTGCTGGTCTGCTTGTACTGTGCGGCGGCGGTGTGCGCACTGCTGATGATGTCGGCCTACGTGGATGCGCTGCGGCACTCGGTCTCGCGCGGCGAGGCTCTGCGCGAGGTGCAGCGGCAAGGCCCGACCCCGCGCACCGTGGCGGTCCACCTGCCCGCGCTGTCTCGCTGACGCGACTCGCGGGAGGCGCGGCGGCGCAGAATCCCTCCCATGAAACCACCCAAGCGGCTGCAAGGCCTGATTGACGAGGGCCTGATCGACAGTGTCGTGCGGCAGCTGATGAGCGGCAAGGAAGCCCAGGTCTTCGTCGTGCGCTGCGGCGACGACACGCGCTGCGCCAAGGTCTACAAGGAGGCCTCGCAGCGCAGTTTCCGCCAGGCGGTGGACTACACCGAGAACCGCAAGGTCAAGAACACGCGCCAGGCCCGCGCGATGGCCAAGGGCACACGCTTCGGCCGCGAATCCGCCGAGGCCGCATGGCAGAGCGCCGAAGTCGATGCGCTGTACCGCCTGGCCGCGGCCGGCGTGCGCGTGCCGACGCCGTACAACTTCCATGAAGGCGTGCTGCTGATGGAGCTCGTCACCGACGCGAACGGCGACGCCGCGCCGCGCCTGAACGACGTGGACTTCACGGCCGACGAGGCGCGCACGCACCATGCGGCGCTGCTCGTCGAGGTCGTGCGCATGTTGCGTGCGGGCGTCGTGCACGGCGACCTGTCGGAGTTCAACATCCTGCTCGCGGCCGACGGGCCGGTGGTCATCGACCTGCCGCAGGCCGTCGATGCCGCGGGCAACAATCACGCGCAACGCATGCTGCTGCGCGATGTCGACAACCTGCGCGACTTCTTCGGCCGCTTCGCACCCGAGCTGCTGCCGACCGACTACGGGCGCGAGATCTGGGCGCTCTACGAGCGCGGCGCGCTGCAACCCGACACGGTGTTGACGGGCCGCTTCGATGCCCCGGTGAGGCCGGTCGATGTCGGCGGTGTGATGCGCGAGATCGACGACGCGCGCGCCGAAGAGACCGCACGCCGGCTGCGGATGGCGGCCGTGCCCACAATACGCGGATGACAGCCGCCACCGCGCCGACGCTCCCCATCCCCCGCGCGGCGGTTCTCGTGCTCTCGCTCGCCGCCTTCGGCAGCGGCATCTCGCTACGCCTGACCGATGCGATGCTGCCGCTGTTCGCGCGCGAGTTCGGCATCACGCTCGGGCGGGCGGCCGGTGCGATCACCACGTTCTCGATCGCCTACGGCCTGTCGCAGCTGTTCTTCGGCCCGCTCGGCGACCGCTTCGGCAAGTACCGCGTGATCGCCTGGGCCTGCGCCGCCTGCGCGCTCACGGCCTCGCTCTGCGGCCTGGCACAGGGCTTCGCGCAGCTCGAGATCGCCCGACTGATCGCCGGCGCCACCGCCGCCGCGGTGATCCCGCTGTCGATGGCTTGGATCGGCGATGTCGTGCCCTACGACAAGCGGCAGCCGGTGCTCGCGCGCTTCCTGATCGGGCAGATCCTCGGCCTGTCGACCGGCGTGTTCGTCGGCGGCTTCGCGGCCGATCACCAGAGCTGGCGCATGCCCTTCTTCGGCATCGGC
>JBDTVC010000125.1:0-14012 GCA_040007475.1 Burkholderiales bacterium | reverse complement strand
GTTGTAGCGCAGCAGGTTCTCGTCGGCGATGCGCCTCTTCAGCGGCACGATCTCGTCGCGGTACAGGCGCGCGAGCTCGTACGCCGTGAGGTAGGCGGAGTAGCTCTCGCGGACCTGCGAGCGGGCGCTGATCGCGATCTGCGCCGTGCGGTGCATCGCCTGCAGGTACACGGCCTCGGCCCGCGCCGCCCGCGTCGACCCGAAGTCGAACAAGGGCAGCTCGAGCTCGACCTCGTAGCCGTTGCGGCGTGCCTCGCCGCTCGTGCTCTGGTTCTGGTAGCCGGCCCGCAGCACGTTGACGAAGCGCGTCGCCTTCGTGAGGCCGAGCGCGCGGGCGGTGGCCTCGGTGTCGCGTTTGGCCATCAGCACGTCGAGGCGCTGCGCCATTGCCGTTTGCTCGGCGTCCTTCGGCTGCACCGGCGCCGACGGCAGATCGGGCAGGCGCTCCGGCAACCTGAACGCGGCCTGTGCGTCCGCAAGCGCGAGCACGCGGGTCAGCCGCTCGCGCTCGGCCACGGCCTGATGCCGGGCGCGCGCGAGCTGCGCGGCGGCGTCGGCCACGAACGACTGCTCGCGCATTTGCGCCAGCTTGCTGAAGTTGCCGGCCTGCAGCATCCGCTGCGCGAGTTCGCCGGAGGCATCAGCGGCCTCCTTCACCTGGCCGGCATACGACGCCAGCTGCTGCGCCGCGACGGCGCTGAAGTACGCGCGTCGCGCCTCGGCCGCGGTGCCGACCGCGGCCGAGGCCGCCTCCAGCTGGACCTGTTCGAAGCGCTGCTGTTCGCGCGCCCGCGTCGTCGGCATCGCGATCAGGCTCAGCACATCGAACACGATCGCGCGGTCGATCTCGACCGAGCCA
Organism: Burkholderiales bacterium; assembly: GCA_040007475.1. Taxonomy (GTDB): domain Bacteria; phylum Pseudomonadota; class Gammaproteobacteria; order Burkholderiales; family Burkholderiaceae_C; genus LMDS01. The sequence continues at coordinate 13,153 of JBDTVC010000125.1, read as the reverse complement.
CCCCCGGCGAGCCGGCCGAACGTGAACGACGGGTTGGCGAGCCGGCCGGCGCGCACGAGATCGGCCTCGGCGATGCCGAGCTCGGCGAAGCGCGCCTGCAACTCGCGGTTGTTCAGCAGCGCGATCTCGACGGCGGTGTCGGCGGTCAGCGGCTGTTGGAGGAGATCCGCCACGCGGGTCTGCGCGGCATCGGTCTGTTCGGTCGTGCGCAGGTAGGCGGGTGTCTGGCCGGTGCGGTCGCGGGTCAGGCGCTCGACCGTGCCGAAGCCGCCATCGTCGGTGAACGATGCGCAGCCGGCGAGCGTGGAGGCGCCGATCGCCAGGGCGATGGCGAACCTCGATCGGTTTTGTTTCATGGGGCGACGTCGTCTGAAGCGCCGACGGGCGTGAGCCGGTCGGCAACATGCGGGTGCAGTGCATGCACGCGCGCGGTCAGGCCTCGCGCTGGAGGCCGGTCGGCGTCAGAGGGTTCGTGGCGGGCGCTCGGGGCCGTCCGACTGGAACGTCGGCGCCGGAACGAGAAGGATCGGGAAGATCACCGGCGATGCCAGCGGTGCTTGCTCCTGCAGCGTCGGCAGATCGCTCAGCATCGGCGTCATCGAGCAGAACGCCGCGCAGACGTTGCAACTCACCGAATGCGCATCGGACTGCGGTGCTTCGTCAGTGTGGGCGTGGTCGCCGTGGTGCATCGCCTGCGCGTGGTGGCCCGCGCGCTGCGCGGTCGGCGCCTCGTGCTCGCCCTGCGGGCACAGCATGGCTGCGCCGATGGCGCCGCGCACGGGCAGCAGCAACGCCAGCACGACCAGCAGGATGATTCGAAGACGCTTCACGGCGGCCAGTCTACGCGTGCCGGGTGCGCGGCGGCACCGCGCCACCGGCCAGCCCTTCGAGGATCGGGCACTCGGGGCGGTCGTCGCCGTGGCAGCAGTGCACCAGGTGCTCGAGCGTGGACTTCATCGCGAGCAGGTGCTGCGCCTTCTGCTCGAGCTCCTGGATGTGGGCTTGCGCCAGCGCCTTGACCTGGCGGCTCGGACGGCGTCGGTTTTGCCACAGGCCGACCAGCTCGGTGATCTCTGCGATGGAGAAGCCGAGGTCGCGCGAGTGGCGGATGAAGCGCAGCGTGTGGACCTCGGCCGGGTCGTACTGGCGATAACCGCCCTCGGTCCGCCGCGCGGCCGGCAGCAGCCCGACCGCCTCGTAGTGCCGGATCATCTTGGCCGAGACGCCCGATGCGCCCGCGGCTTCGCCGATGTTCATCATGTGTTCATGCCCGATTCGGTCGTGACCGGGCTCATTCTGGACCTTCCCACGGCGACAAGGTCAAGCACCCTGCGAGCGTCGTGCCTTGCTTGACCTTCCAACGATGGCAAGGACGACAGTGTGGGTCGGACACTGACAAACAAGGAGTTTGCGATGGTGACATTCGAAGTCAAGGACATGACCTGCGGCCACTGTGTCAACGCCATCACCCAGGCGGTGAAGGCGCTCGACAGCCAGGCGCAGCTGAGCATCGACCTCGCGACGCATCGCGTCGTGGTCGAGCCCGCGACCGCCGACACCGCGGGCCTGGTCCAGGCCATCCGGGTGGCCGGGTACGCCGCGGTGGTGGTCGACGGCGCGGCCGAGCACGCCGCGGTGGGCGAGGCGACGGCTCGCAGCGGGTGTTGCTGCGGCCAGCGGTGATCGACGCGCGATGACGCGCAATTGACCCGCATCAACGCGGCGCGGCGCGACGGGCTCACGCTCGCATCATTCACGAAGGAGAGTGCGATGAAAGTCCTGTTGACACTGTGTTCGGTGGTGGCGCTGGCCGGGTGCGCGGCACCTGCTGCGCCCGGGGCCGCGAAAGCCGATGACCACAGCGCACACCACGCGGCGGCACCGGCGCCCGGCGCCGACGGCGGCAAAGGGGAGATGCGGATGCAGATGATGCACGACATGCATCAGAAGATGATGGCCGCCAAGACGCCGGAAGAACGCGAGGCTTTGATGAAGGACCACATGAAGGCCATGCACGACTGCGGTGACATGAAGGGCATGCCGCCCGCCAGCGCCGCAAGCCCGAAGTAGTCGTCGCCCTGTGCGGGCGGTCTATCGCGCGCTCACCGTCCGGTAGCGCGTCACGTCCAGCACCGACACCGGTGCGCCCTGGTTGCCCCAGCTGCTGCGGATGTGCGTGAGCAGCTGCGCGACCTCGTCGTTGCTCAGCACCGTGGCGAACGGCGGCATGCCGTAGGGGCGCGGGTTGCCGGCGGTCGCGGGCGGGAAGCCGCCTTCGAGCACCATGTGCACGAGGTTGGCGGGCAGCGCCATCGTCACTGCGCGGCTGCCGGCCAGCGCGGGGTAGATGCCGGGCACGCCTTCGCCGTGATCGCCGTGGCAGGCCGCGCAGTGGTGGTCGTAGAGCAGCGCAACGGGGCCGGTGGCCGCCACCGTGCTCGTCGCCGTGAGGGGGCGCGCGGGCGTCGATGGTGGCAAGGCCTTGAGGTAGGCCGCCATCGCGCGCAGGTCCGTGTCGCTCAGGTGTTGCGTGCTGCCGCTCACGACTTCGCTCATCGGCCCCATCACCGCGCCGCGCTCCGAGACGCCGGTCTTCAGCAGTGCGACGACGTGCGCGTCGCTCCAGTCGGCGACGCCGGCTTCGAGCGACGACGCGAGCGACGGCGCGTACCAGTTCTGCACCGGGATCAGCCCGCCGGCCAGGTCGAGCGGGCTCGCGGTCGCGCCGAGCACGTTGCGGCTCGCGTGGCAGGCGTTGCAGTGGCCGAGGCCTTCGACCAGGTAGGCGCCGCGGTTCCAGTCGGCACTGCGCGCCGCGTCGAGTTCGTGCGTTGCGGGGCGGAAGTACAGCGCTCGCCACACGGCGAGCGCGGCCTGCTGGTCGAACGGGAACGGCAGCGTGTGCGCGCGGTTGGCCTGCGCGACGGCGGGCAGGCTGCGCAGGTACGCGAAGATCGCATCGGAATCGCCGCGCGTCACGCGCGTGTAGTTCGGGTACGGGAACGCGGGGTAGAGCAACCGCCCGTCGCGCGCGCGGCCGTTGTGCAGCGCGCGCCAGAACTCGGCCGCGGTCCAGTCGCCGAGGCCGTGCGTCTTGTCGGGCGTGAGGTTGGGCGCGAACACGGTGCCGAATGGCGTCGGCACCCCGCGCCCGCCGGCGTAGGCGGCGCCACCGCGTTCGGTGTGGCAGCCCATGCAGTTGCCGGCGCGTGCGAGGTAGGCGCCGCGCGCGATCAGCTCGGGGGATGCGGTGGCCGTGTCGGGCCCGAGCGGGTCTTCGCCGCGCAGGTTGAGCCACGCGATCGCGGCGGCGAGCAACGTGGCGATGGCGAGCATCGCACCCAGCACGCGCACGGGCCAGCGCATCAACGCGGGCTCCCCGGCACCCCGCCGCACGGCAGCGGCAAGGTCGCCGGCGCCGATGCCGCCGGCTTCGCGCCGAGCGGTACCGCCTGCGCGCCCAGCCACTGCGACAGCGCGCTGATGTCATCGGGGCCGAGCCGCTTCGCGACCTCGGCCATGCAGTCCGGCGCCATCGCATGGCGGGTGCCGGCACGCCATGCGCCGAGCTGTGCGTTGAGGTAGTCGCGCGGCATGCCGATCAGCGCCGGCACGCTCGGCGCCACGCCCATCAGCGCCGCACCGTGGCAGGCGGTGCAGGCCGGCACGCGCAAGGCCGCATCACCTTTCGTGACGAGCGCTTCGCCACGCGACAGCACATCGACGCTCGCGGTCGCGGGCTGCGGCGGCGGGTACGGCAGCTCGAGCTGCGAGAAATGGGCGGCGATCTCGCGCAGGTACTCGTCGGTCAACGGCGCGAGCAGGTTCGCCATCAGCGCGTAGCGTCGTTGCCCGTCGCGGAAGCTGATCAGCTGGTTGTAGAGATAGCCGGCCGGCTTGCCGGCGATGCGCGGGTAATAGCCATCGCTGGCCGCGCGCCCTTGCGCGCCGTGGCAGCCGGTGCAGGCCTGCATGCGCTGGGCCATCGTGTCCTCGACCTTCGGCGCGGCCTGCGCGGCGCTCGCGAGCACGACGAGGGCCAGCAGCGCGCGCCGGATCACGAGGTGGACTCCGTGGCGACCGGCGCAGCCGCCACCTCGTGCAGGCGCAGATCGGGAATGCGCCGCGCGAACCAGATCGCCGGCAGCGCCGCCAGCGCGCAGACCTGCATCAGCCGGCGAAATGCCGGGTCGCTCGCCGGCGAGGCGGTGTGCGATGTGCCGCCCTCCATCCCCAGGCCATGCATGCCTGCAGGCAGGTAGGCGCGCAGCAGCAGCAGTGCGATCGTGCTGAGCACCGCGATGCCGATCGCGCCGCCGAGCAGGCGGAAGAAGCCGGTGAGCCCGGTCACCGTGCCGACGAACGGCCGGGGCACCGACTGCTGCACCGTGATCAGCGTGGTCGAGATCTGCAGGCCCATGCCGAGGCCGACACCGACCAGCCCGATCGTCGTGACCACACCGGTCGCCGGCATGAAGCTCAGGCTCAGCAGCGCCAGCGGCACCAGCGCGACGCCGACCTGTTGCGGCGGCTTCACGCGCCCGGTGCGCGCGAGCCAGCGCCCGCCGAGGAACGCGGCGATGGGCACGGCCAGCGTCATCGGCAACAGTGCCAATGCGGCATCGGTCGCGCTCGCGCCGGTGACCATCTGCACGCGCAGCGGCACCAGCACCGACAGCGCGATGAAATTGAAGAACAGCACGAACAGCATGCCGCAGCCCGCGAGCACGACCGGGTTCGCGAGCAGCGCCATCGGCACGATCGGCTCCGGGTGGCGGCGCTGCTGGCGCAGGAAGGCCGCGAGCAAGGCGGCCGCGAGCGCCCAGCCGGCGAGGTTCCCGGCCTCGTGCCACGCGCTGCCCTGGCCGACACGCGTGATCGGGATCAGCAGCGCGGTGAGGCCGAGAAGCAGCAGCACCGCCCCGAGACCATCGATGCGCGCCTCACCGCGATGCAGCGGCAGCGCGCGCAGCGAGGCGTGCACCAGCGCGAACGCGAGCAGGCCGAGCGGCAGGTTGATCCAGAAGATCCACGGCCACGAGAGCTGCTCGGTGAGCACGCCGCCGACGACCGGCCCGAGCATGCTGGCCACGACCCACACGATGCTGATGTAGCTCTGGTAGCGCCCGCGATCGCGCAGCGGCACGACATCGGCGACGACCGACTGCGCCAGCGCGATCAACCCGCCGCCGCCCACGCCCTGCAGCACGCGCGCGATCACGAGCTGCGGCATGCTGCGGGCGAGTGCGCAGGCGATCGATGCGGCGATGAAGATCAGGATCGCGGTGCCGAGCACGCGGCGCCGGCCGAACAGGTCGCTGAACTTGCCGTACAGCGGCGTGACCACGGTGGCCGCGATCAGGTAGCCCGAGATCACCCACGCCATCCACTCGAAGCCGCCGAGCTGCCGGGCGATGCTGGGCAATGCGACGCTGACGATGGTCTGGTCGAGCGCGCCGAGCAGGATCGTCATCATCACCGCGGCGGTGGCGGCGAGAAACTGGCGCGGCGTGAGCGGGGAGGAATCGGCAGGTGCGGTCACGGGACGGCCATTGTGGCAGCCCGCATGCGGCGCTATCCCTCGACGGAGCGGGCGGCGTCCTCGTGCCCCGTCGCGCGCAGCCCGCTCGCCGTGCCCGCGCGGTCGGCGGCGGATCGGTTCTGGCTCACCTTCCACTTGCCGGTGAGCGCGGTCAGCGTGATCTCGATGCCGACGATCGCGCGCGTCATCGTGTCGACGAAGTCGGGCGGTGCGTCGGCCACGGCCCAGGGCTTGGCCTGCACGGCCTCGTGCTGGGCCGTCAGTCGGCTGACGAATGCATGCACCCAGGCCGCATCGTCGATCGCGCGCAGCGTGCCGCGCGCCTGCACCATCACGTAGTTCCAGGTCGGCACGACCTTGCCGTGCTCGGCCTTGCTCGGGTACCAGCCCGGCGAGATGTAGGCCTGCGGGCCCTGGAACACGACCAGCGACTCGACCTCGCCGCGCGTCTCGCGCCACACCGGGTTCGCGCGCGCCACGTGCGCCCGCAGGATGCCCGGGCCGCCGGCTGGGTCGGCATCGAGCAGGAGCGGGATGCTGTTGGCCTGCAGGCCCGCGTCGTTCAGGGTCACGAGCAGGCCGAGCGGCTGGGCGCGGATCAACGCGTGCAGCACCTCGGGGCGCGTCTCTTCGAAGTGTTTCGGCAGGTACATGGGGTGACCTTCAGGCAGCGAGCCGTTCGTCGAGCCGGCGGGCGACCGCCGCCCATTCGTTGGCGAGGATCGAAAAATACACGGTATCGCGCAGGCGCCCCGAGGCGCACGCCACGTGCTGACGCAGGATGCCCTCCTGCACGCCGCCGATCCGCGCGATCGCGTTGCGCGAGGTCTCGTTCAGCACGTCGGTCTTGAACTCGACGCGGTTGGCGCCGAGCGCGTCGAACGCGTGGCCGAGCAGCAGGCGCTTGGCCGCGGTGTTCGCGCGCGTGCGCTGATGGCTGCGCGCGAGCCAGGTCCAGCCGATCTCGAGGCGGCGGTTGCGCACGTCGATGTTGCCGAAGCGGGTCGATCCGACGAGCTCGCCGCTCGCCGCGTCGACGATCGCGAACGGCAGCGAGACACCGCGCGCCTGCTCGTCCAGCGCGGTCGCGACATAGGCGTGCATCTCCTCAGGCGTCGTGATCGGCGTCGGGATGAAGCGCCACAGTTCGGCGTCGAGGCCGACGCGCGCGAGCGCCAGTGCGCCCACGTGGGTCAGCGTCAGCGGTTCGAGACGAACGACCGGGCTCGTCAAGGTCACGGGGGCAGGGGTCTTCATGGGCGATCTCCAAATGGTTCTTTATCGTAGACACTGTTGTCCGTACGCAAGGAGCCATTCGATGTCGAACCAGAGAGCCACCACCGAACTGCGCCAGAAGATCTACCTGCGGCTGCGCGATGCGATCGATGCCGGTACCTTCGCGCCCGGCACACGCCTGCCCGCATCGCGCGAGCAGGCACGCGCGCTCGGCGTCTCGCGCAACACGGTGCTGTGGGCGCTGGAGCGGTTGCAGGCCGAGGGCTACCTGGTCGCGCGCGTCGGCGACGGCACGTATGTGTCCGAGCGGGCGCGCGCGCCGAAGCCCGCGCCACGCGGTGGGCTGGCCGCGCATCAGCTGCTGTCGCAACGCGGCCGGCTGATCGCCGAGACCGGCCTGCGCTGGAGCCCGCCGACCGTGCCGCCGCTGCCGTTTCGCATCGGCCAGCCGGCGCTGGACGAGTTCCCGTTCGCGCTCTGGCAGCGGCTCGAGCGCCAGACCACGACGGCGCAGCGCATCGCCTGCGCGGGCTACCATGACCCGGCCGGTCACCCGCCGTTGCGCGCGGCGATCGCGCAGTGGCTGCTGGTGTCGCGCGGCATCCGCTGCGACGCGGCGCAGGTCGTCATCACCGCCGGCTCGCAACAGGCGCTCGACCTGATCGCGCGGCTGCTGCTCGATGTCGGCGACGAGGTGCTGGTCGAGGACCCGGGCTACCCCGGCATCCGCGCGAACCTGATCGCGCACGGTGTGCAGGTGCGGCCGGTGCCGCTGGACGACGAGGGCCTGTGCATCGCGCAGGCCGCCGCGCGCTGGCCGAACGCGAAGCTCGCGGTCGTGACGCCGACGCACCAGTTCCCGCTCGGCGTGCGCATGAGCCTGGCGCGGCGCAGCGCGCTGCTCGACTGGGCCCGCGCGCAGCGCGCGTGGATCGTCGAGGACGACTACGACGGCGAGTTCCAGTACGGCCCGCAGCGCATCCCCGCGCTGTGCAGCATGGCGCACGATGCGCGCGTGCTCTATGTCGGCACCTTCTCGAAGTCGCTCGGTGCCGGGCTGCGCCAGGGCTTCGTCGTGCTGCCCGAGGCGCTCGTCGATGCGTTCGCGAGTGCCCGTGCGCTGAGCGACCGGCACTCGCCCGGTGCCGCACAGGATGTGCTCGCGCGCTTCATCGGCGATGGCCACCTGCTGCGCCACCTGCGGCGCATGCGCGAGCTGTATCGAACGCGGCAGGCGTCGATGATCCACGCGCTCCAGCGCGCCAGCGGCGGCGCGCTGACGCTCGCGCCCAGCCTGCAGGGGATGCATCTCGCGCACGAGGTGAGCGGGCGCATCGACGACACGGCGCTGAGTGCGCGCGCCGAGCAGGCCGGCGTGCAACTCGCGCCGATCTCGCGCTACTGCATCGAGTCGAAGCGGCGCGGCTGGCTGTTCGGCTATGCCGGTTACGACGAAGCCGCGCTGGGCCGCGCGGCACGGGCACTGGCGCGGCAGCTCGATTGAGAGCGCGACCTCAGCCGGCGCCGGGCCGCCCCAAGGCGGCTGAGCGCCCCCTCGGGGGCAGGAGCGAAGCGAGGTGGGGGCCGTCATCTCATCAGTGGAACACCATGTTCGTCGACGCGACGGCCCGGTGCGGTTGCTTCATGAGCCACGCGGCCGCCCACGCGGCGAAGTCGGTGGCCGGCATCGGCCGACCCATGTGGTAGCCCTGCGCCTCGTCGCACGCGAGCTCGCGCAGCATCTCCCAGGCCTTCGCGTTCTCGACCCCTTCGGCGACGACCGTGAGGCCGAGGTTGTGCGCGAGGTCGATCGTCGAGCGCACGATCTTCGCATCGTCGAGATCCTTTTCCATGCTCATCACGAAGGACTTGTCGATCTTCAGCTCGTCCACCGGCAACCGCTTCAGGTAGGCCAGCGATGAATAGCCGGTGCCGAAGTCGTCGATCGACAGCCTGAAGCCCAGGGCGCTGAGCCGGTTCAGCGTGGCCAGTGCGCGCGTCGGGTCGTCCATGATCGCGCTCTCGGTGATCTCGAGGCAGTAGGCCTCGGCCGGCACGCGGTGCTTCACGAGCAGCGCATCGAACTTCTGCGGCAGGTCCGGGTCCAGCAGGTCGCGGGTGGACAGGTTGACCGACAAGGTCAGCGGCAGGCCCTCGGCCTGCAGTGCGAGCCAATGGCGCGCGGCCTCCTCGAAGACCCACATCGTCAGCGTGCGGATGAAGCCGGTCTGCTCGGCGAACGGGATGAACTCCATCGGCGGCACGAGGCCGCGCGTCGGGTGCAGCCAGCGCACCAGCGCCTCGGCGCCGCTGACGCGGCCGGTGTCGAGCTGCAGCTTGGGCTGCAGGAACAGGCGCAGCTCGCCGTGCTCGACGGCCTGGCGCAGCTCGGTCAGCAGCGACAGCGTCTGCGTGCTCGCCGCGTCGAACGACGCGTCGTACATCAGCGGGCCTTCGGTGCGGCGCTTGGCGGCGTACATCGCCACCTCGGCGCGACTGAGCAGCACGTCGGCATCGCTCGCGTGCTGCGGCCAGCAGGCGATGCCGATGCCGGCGCCCATGTCCACCGTGTGTTCCTCGAGCTTGAGCGGCTCGTCGAACGCTGCGCCGATGCGCTGCGCGACGGACTCGGCCAGGGCCGCATCGCCGTGGCGCAGCAGCACCGCGAACTCGTCGCCGCCGAGCCGCGCGACCAGATCGCCGCCACGCACCATCTGCTGGCTCAGGCGCTCGCCGACGCTGCCCAGCAGCAGGTCGCCGACGCGGTAGCCCAGCACGTCGTTGACGTGCTTGAAGCGATCGAGGTCGAGCATGATCACGGCGATCGGCGCCTGGCCGTCGCCGGCCTGCGCCTGCGCGATCGCGTCGCGCACCGCATCGCGGAACTGCACGCGGTTGGGCAGGCCGGTGAGGCTGTCCCAGTAGGCGAGATTGAGGATCTGCGCCTGCTTCTCGCCGACGCTGGTGCGCATCTGCTCGAACGCGCGCGCCAGGTGGCCGATCTCGTCCTCGCGCTCCAGGCCGTCGATCGGCGCGGTGTAGTCGCCCGCCCCGAGCCGGTCGGCAGCGGTGGAGAGCGCGCGCAGTGGTGTCGTCACGCGGCGCGTCGAGACCAGCACGCCGATCGAGAACACGACGAGGCCGAACAGCGTGATCGCCGCGAGGCCGATCTGCAGGTCGCGCGGCGGGCGCACGGCCTCGTCGATCGACAGCGACACGAGCGCGAGCACCGCCGCGTCGCCCGCGGCCGCCTGCGGCGTCAGCCACCGGGCATGCACGCCGAACTCCTCCCGATCGAGCGTCACCGTGCGCATCGGCGTGGTGGCATCGCCGGCGGCTGTCCAAGCCTGGCGTGCCAGCGCCTGCGCGAGCCCGGCGGGCTGGTTCGTCAGTGTCGGTGACCACGGCGCCGAGGCGCTGGCACGCGTGAGCAGCGTGACGTCGAGTGCCGAGAGCTTGCGCATGTCGGTCGCGAGCCGGGTATCGAGCGGGAAGCCCATCAGCACCCAGCCGACCACGACCGGTGCCTTCATCGGCACGAGCACGACCTGGTGCGGCGAGCCGCCCAGCAGTGCGATCTCGCCTGCCACGCCGCCGCGTGCGGCGCGCGTGGCCAGGCGCGAGGCCAGTGCCGCGAGGTCACGCGTGTCGCTGCCGCTCGCGCCGCGCAGTGTGAAGTCGGCGCCGAGCAGTGCGGCCTCGGTGGCGCCGATGCGCGCGCCGTGGTTCTCGAGCACCGAGGCGATGGTCTCGGCGTCGTTCGACAGCACCGCCGTGCGGAAGCCGTAGTCGGTGGCGAGCAGCCGCGCGCCTTCGGTGAGCTTCTGCGCGTTCTGATCGAGCAGCGTGAGCAGCACCCGCTCGCCGACCACCAGCCGCTCGGGCAGCACGCTGCGGGCGTGCTGGCCCAGGCTGGCGCGAATGGCCGAGAAGCTCGCGATCTGGACCAGGAACAACAGCGCCAGGCTGAACGCGACGATGCGTGCGCCGAGCGAGCGACGCAACCAGGACGGCATCAACCGCTTCATGGCTCGGCGCTCACCGCGAGTTGCGTGCGGTGATCGGCATCCGCCGCCGTTACCGTGATCGCGACCGGCGAGACCTCGGTGTCCAGCGGCAGGCCGGGGTGCCAAACGCGCAGCCTGTAGTGGCCGGCCGGCACCGCATCGATGCGGGCGCGACCGTCGGCGCCGCTGCGCGCAAACCATGGCGTGTCGGCGACGACGACCCAGGCCGCCATCGTGTCGTGGATATTGCAGCCCAGCACTGCCACGCCTGGCTTGTCGAACGTGACGGGCGCATTGGGCACGCCGGCATAGAGCTTGAGTTCGAAGGTCTTGGCCGGCGAGAACGAGTAGACGTGGTGACGCACCGTGTCGAAGTTCGGGAACAGCGCGCGCGTGCCCGTCGTGATCACGGTCACGCGCGGCAGGAACTGGCGCTTGGATTGCGAAATCTCGACGTCGGCGAGCGGCTTCACCGGCGCCTTGGCGCCAGTCGATTCGAGGAGTGCCACGGCGTCGGCAAGCGGCTTGCCGGTGGCGTCGGTGACGACGACGTTCAGCGCCGCGGCATGGGCGGCCGGTGCGCAGGCCAGGCAAAGGGCCAGCGCGAAGCGGGTGATGTGGTGGTCGAGGGAGCGTGAGGTCATGCGGTTCTGTCAGGTCGGCTGTGCCGTGGGGCAGAGGCCGCCGCCACATCACGCTATCGGCGTGGTGGCGGTGAACTGGAGTGGTCACTGGCACCCGTGGTGCAAATCACGTCATCGGCTGGCGTGTGCGGGCCGCTTACGACTCCTCACGTCCATCGCATGCGGTCTCGGATAGCCTGCGGCGCGATGAAGAAGCTGTCTCCCACCTCGTTCGCACCCATCTTCGTCACGCTGTTCGCCCTGGCGCTGTCGGCCTGTGGCGGGGGTGGTTCGGACTCGCCCGCTGCCGGCACCGTACCGGCACCCGCTGCGCCGGTCGCCACGAGCGGATCCACCTGCGGCATCAGCGACTTCGCCAATGCCGCGCTCGCGCGCATGAACGCACTGCGTGCGGCGGGTGCCGATTGCCGCACCGCCGGCAAGTTTGCGCCTGCTGCGTCGCTGACCTGGAGCGCTCAATTGACTCAATCGAGCGAGGCCCACACGCAGGACATGGTCACGCACAACTTCTTCTCGCACACCGGGTCGAACGGCAGCACGCTGAGCGTGCGCGTCGACGCGACGGGCTATCAGTGGAACGCGCTGGGCGAGAACATCGCGGCCGGCCAGTCGGGGCTGGATGTGGTGATGACCGCCTGGATGGGCAGCGACGGCCACTGCGCGAACCTGATGAATCCGGCCTTCAAGGACGTCGGCCTGGTCTGCGTACCCGGAACGGCGACGACGACCTACAACATCTACTGGACGATGGACCTCGGCGCGTCACGCTGAGGCGGCGATCACCCCGCCGCCTAGGCAGACCTCGCCGTCGTACAGCACCGCCGACTGGCCCGGCGTGACGGCCCACTGGGCCTGGTCGAAGCTCAGCGCGAACTCACCCGTCCCGGTGTCGTTGAAGGTGCAGTCGGCGTCGTGCTGCCGATAGCGCGTCTTGGCGGCCAGCGCGGCCGACGCGGGTGCGTGGCCGGCGACCCAGCTCGCATCGTCGGCAGTCAGGCGATGCGCCTGCAGCCACGGATGCTCGTGGCCCTGAACGACGTACAGCGTGTTGGCGGCCATGTCCTTGCGCGCGACGAACCACGGCGCGTGATCGCCCCCGCCGCGCACAGGGGCGCCGCTTGGACCTTCGCGCGCCGCACCGCGCTCCTTCAGCCCGCCGATGCCGATGCCCTTGCGCTGGCCCAACGTGTAGAAGCTCAGGCCCACGTGCGCGCCGATCGTGCGGCCACGGTCGTCCTTGATCGGGCCGGGCGTGTTCGCGAGGTAGCGGTTCAGGAACTCGCGGAACGGCCGCTCGCCGATGAAGCAGATGCCGGTCGAGTCCTTCTTCGCAGCAACAGGCAGACCGGCTTCGGCCGCGATTCGGCGCACCTCGGTCTTGGGCAGTTCGCCGACCGGGAACAGCGTCTTCGCGATCTGCGCCTGTGTCAGGCGGTGCAGGAAGTAGCTCTGATCCTTCAGCGGGTCGAGCCCCTTGAGCAGCTCGAACGAACCGCCGCGTTCGCGCACGCGTGCGTAGTGGCCGGTCGCGATCTTGTCGGCGCCGAGCCGCATCGCGTGATCCAGGAAGGCCTTGAACTTGATCTCGGCGTTGCACAGCACGTCGGGGTTCGGCGTGCGGCCGGCTTCGTACTCGCGCAGGAACTCGGCGAACACGCGGTCCCTGTAGTCGGCCGCGAAGTTGACGTGCTCGATCTCGATGCCGATCACGTCGGCCACGGCCG
>JBDTVC010000124.1:0-14022 GCA_040007475.1 Burkholderiales bacterium | reverse complement strand
CGCCCGAGCGAATCTTTCCGGAGAGGTAGGCCACGGCATCGGGGCGATCACCATACTTCTTCGCGACATCGCGGAAGGCCGGACCGACTATCCTGTTCTCGACGCCATGGCAGGCGACGCAGGCAAACTTCTGTGTCAGCGCCGTCGCTGCAGCCCCTGCACTCGCAGGCACAGGCGCCGCAGTCGACGCTGTCGCAAGAGCGACCTTTGCGTCGGCGAGACTGGCGGCGGGTGGTTTGGTCGTATCGGCGCCATGCTGCGCGCCGACGCTCCGATTCTGATCTGCCAGGTTGCCGTGCTGGCTGCGCGCGAAGTCCGGCAGGAACGACGCCACCTTGGGCTCAGCCACGCAGTCCTTCATGCATGCGACGGCCTTCACGTCCGGCTTGCCGCCGTTGCCCATGCCGCCCTTGACCGCCGCAGCCCCGGGCCACAGGCCGTGGTCGGTGGTGACACCATTGCGGTTCGGCAGCAGCTTCTGAACGTCAGCCATGTTGCGGTCCGACAGCGTCAGGTTGTCGGGCACGATGCCACCCATGTTCAGCAGGTAGGCAGTGACGGCGTACACCTCGTCCGTCTTCAGAGACTTGGGCGCGGTCCAGGGCATCGCGCGGTTGATGTAATCCCACAGCGTCGACAGCGACGAGACCTTCATCAGGGTCGTGCGGCCAGGAAAGGCGGGGTCGTTGAGCCGCGCGACATGGCCGGTCTTGATGTCGTCGGCCGTGGTGCCGCCCACCAGCGGCGAAAAAGTCTGGTTGCTCTCGCCGAACACGCCGTGGCAGGACGCGCATTTTCCTTCCCAGACGTCCATGCCCTGCGCCACCGTGCCGGAGCCTTGGGGCAAGCCTTTGAAGTCCGGGCGCACGTCGATGTTCCACGCAGCGACTTCCTTCGGCGTCGCGTCGCGACCAACGCTCGGGTAGCGATCCTCTGCATGGCCGGTGACAGCCGCGCCGAGCGCCAAGACCAGCGCGGCGGACGCGGCCTTACGAGAGCTGGACATTCTTCACCTCGCCGCTTTCCTGCACGAGCCAGCTCTGCACGGCGTTGTTGTGATAGATCGACCGCGTGCCGCGCACCGCGCGCAGTTGCTTCGTCGTCGGCTGAACGTAACCGGTCTCGTCCATCGCGCGGCTCTGGATCAAGGCCGGCTTGCCGTCCCACACCCAATCGAGGTTGAAGCGGGTCAGGCACTTGCTGAGGACCGGCGTCTCCAGACGCGCACTGCGCCAGTTGCGCCCGCCGTCCACCGACACGTCCACCTGCTTGACCTTGCCGCGCCCCGACCATGCCAGGCCACTGATGTTGTAGAAACCCTTGTCGAGCAACACCTGCCCACCGGATGGCGTAGTGACCAGACTCTTGCATTCCTGCGTGCTGGTGTACTGCCGGTGCTGACCGCCCGGAAGCAGATCGACGTAGTGGATCGTTTCGTCCTTGCTGCCATAGGGCATGTCGCCCACCTCGATGCGCCGCAGGTACTTGACCCAGCTCACACCCTGCACCCCGGGCACGACCAGCCGCAGCGGGTAGCCGTTTTCGGGCCGCAGCATCTCGCCGTTCTGGCCGTAGGCCACGATCACCTCGCCGCTTTCGATCAACTCCATCGGCACGGTGCGTGTCATCGACGAGCCGTCGGCGCCCTCCGCGAGCACGTAGCGGCCACGCTTGTAGTCGACACCCGCCATGTCGAGCAGCGCCTTCAGCGGCACGCCGGTGAACTCGCTGCAGCTGAGCATGCCGTGGGTGTACTGGCAGGTCGGCACCGCGACGTTGCCCCACTCCATGCCGGTGTTGGCGCCGCATTCGATGAAATGGAAGCGGCTCACGGTGGGCAGGCGCATCAGCTCGTCCATCGTGAAGACCATCGCTCGCTTCAGAATCTTCTCGTCCGAGCCGTTGACCATCAGCCGGTGCTTGGATGGGTCGATGTCCCACCAGCCCTGATGGTGCCGCTCGAAGTGCAGGCCGCTCGGCGTGACGATGCCGAACAGCGACTGCAGCGGCGCAAACGAGACCGACGCCTGCGTGGTCTGCGTCAGCCCGGGGCTGGTGCGGCGCTGCACATTGCGTTCGAACGTCGACGGCTTGCCGTAGCCGTCGGTCGCGACGGGCCGCCCCAGACCGCGAGAATGCGCCGGCAGCTCCAGGATGTTGGGGTCGCCGCCATCGGCGGCCACCGGGTTGGACTGCGCGCGCACCAGCGGCGTCGCAACGGCCGCGCCGGCTGCACCGACTGCCGCAAAGGCCTTGCGAATGAAGTCGCGCCGCCCTGCCTTGGCCTCGGCGAACACCTCTCGCACGCCGTCGGCGTCGAGGAAGTTCTCAGGCGCCTTCAGCAGGCGGCCGGATGCAAGGGGCTCGAAATCCAAAGGGGTCTCCTGTCGAATCACAATCGTCTTGTCATGCCCAACACAGGCACCATGTATCCGAATAGCGCCGCATTGTTGTATCCGGTTTCACCAATATAAGTGCATTACGATGTTGCGAAAGCACGGACAAACCCTTGATGCCGTGGTGCGGCAAATGGAACCGCGATGGAATGTCGGTACCCGTTGAGGCATGACAAGACACCGCTTCGATTCGGGGTGAAGGCCTACAAGACGATCAGGAGCGTGGAATGAATGCCCTCAAAGAAGAGTTCACACCGGGCCCGGGATTGATGAACGCGACCGGCACGGCCTTCATGCTGGGCCTGGGCGTCTTCTTCCTGCGCTACTTTCTCAATCCGGCGCGGCGAGCACCGCCAATACGGCGAGCGAGGTGAACTGAAGCGCAACCAACAGCGCACTCACCGACTGGCGAGTCAAGCTGTCGACGGTCCACCTGCAAGTCGAAGGACGCGCACATGCATCGGCCGCCTGAACAACGCGCCGTCTCTGTCGACGTGCCCTTCGAATGCCAGGCGCACGGCGGCAAGCTTGGCGTCGTCGATGTGGTGCTCGGCGTAAGTCGGTCGCATCAACCGCACCTCGAAGTCAGCAAAGTTGGCAAAGCGCACGGGCGTCTCGAAACGACGCTCGGCGACTTGCTTCCAGATTCCGGACGCGATGGCGGCATCGACAGCGGACTGCGCTGCTGCGCGCACCACGCCCTCGTCGTTGAACAGGCGAATCACATCGTTGAAAGCGCCTTCGTACACAGGCTCCGAGATGTACAGATGACCGTCGGGCCGCAGCACACGCGCAACCTCGCTCAAGGCCATTGCCATCGACGTGACGGGCACATGGTGCAAGGACTTCAGCATCAACGCAAGATCGAAACTCTTGTCCGCCAGCGGAATAGCCTCGGCCACTCCCGACATGAAACGCAAGCCGGCCTGCGGTGCGGCCAGGTTCTTGGCGTGTTGTCGTTCATCGACCTCCAGTCCGATGACTTGGCTCTCCGGATACCGCGCGAGCAGCGCTCGGGCCAACGTGGCCGCGCCGCAACCGAGCTCGACGATGTCGCGGCCTGACAGCGGGATCAGTTCGTCGAGCAGGTCCAGCTCGTCATCGATCAGCGCGGGGATGCAGGTTGCTTCGGTCATGGTTCAGGGCCTGGGGAAGTACATCTTGGATTTTTCGAGGCGGTAGGGAGGCACGAGCGCATCGACGGCGGTGCGCATGCTAACGAACATCGCCTCGGCGCGTGTGCGCAAGTCCAGGACGAACACATGGCCCGGACCGCTGTGCGCTTCGATGAACGCAGGCACCTCGCGTGCCTCGAGGCACAAGCCCGCGTGCGCTCGCTTCGGCTCGGGAACCGTGGCCGGTCGGGTTCAGCATCAGAGCTTCTTCACTCGGTTCGTCAGGAGAATTCATGATCAGCGCGGAGTTCCTCATCACCTCTCTGGTCGTCGTGCTCATTCCGGGCACGGGCGTCATCTACACCGTGTCGACAGGCGTCGCGGCGGGGGCGCAAGGCCAGCCACGATTCTCGGTCTGGCCGCGGTCATCGGATTCGGATCCGATCGCGTGCAGCGGTGGCTGCGTTGCGGCTTCGCAGCCGCCTTCGCCGGCCTTGGCGTCGGGCTCGCCCTCACCGACAAGTGAGCCCGACCTGCCCATCGAGCGGGCTCAGCCGGTGAGCTTGACGGCCGCCGCCATCGCCAGCGCGGCCGAGCACGCCCAGCCCGAGAACAACCAGCGCCAAACCAATGTGCGCGGGACGAAACCCACGCCACGCACGAAGCCCGCGCTCATGGCCCAGAACAGGAGCGCCGCCAGCGCGTGGTCGGCGCGGCCCTCCGCGTTGGCCATCGTCAGCGGATAGACCGTGCCGCCGACCATGATCACCAGCCCGGTCAGCAGGCTCGGCATGTGAATGCGCGGCGCGACGGCCTCGCGCTGGAGTGCGTCGCTCACGGCAGGTCCTGGCGGCCGAGCGGATCGTCGCCGGCCTTCGCGCGCGCAGCCTCGTTTTCGCCCCACATCGCATTCATGATGGCCAGCAGGACGGCAAAGCCGACCCCGAGAATCCAGGCGAAGTACCACATCGTCTTGCTCCTTCAGGCGTGGGCGTCGTCGCCGATGAGGATGCGCGTGTCGCTGGCAAAGCGGTACGGCGGAATCTCGAGGTTGGTCGGTGCGGGCTTGTTCTTGAACACGCGCCCTGCGCCGTCGAACGTCGATCCATGACACGGGCAGAAGAAGCCGCCCGGCCAGTCGGCCGGCAGGCTCGGGTTGGCCGACCCCAGTGGCGCATTGCTCGGCGAGCAGCCGAGGTGTGTGCAGATGCCGATGGCCACGAAGACACCGGGCTGGACTGCCCTCGCTGCATTCGTGGCATAGGGCGGTTGCTGCTCCTTCGTCGACTGCGGGTCGACCAGCTGCGCGTCGTGGCCTTGCAGCGCGGCCAGCATGTCCGGCGTGCGGCGCACGACCCAGACGGGTTTGCCGCGCCACTCCACCGTCTTGCTGCCGCCGGGCGGGATGTCCGAAATGTCCACTTCGACCGGGCCGCCAGCGGCCTTCGCGCGTTCGCTCGGTGCAAACGACGAGACGAAGGGAACGGCGGTGACCACGGTCCCCGCTCCACCTGCAGCGGCGGTCATGACCAGCCAATGGCGTCGGTCAGGGTCCAAGGGGAAGTTCGGGTTCGGGAATGCAACGTCCATGGTCGGCTCCTCGCCGTGTCTGTCGTTAGGTCAGTACGCGTTGTGCTCGTTCGCGCGGATGTGCGCGACGGTGACCTTGCCGCGCATCACGCGATAGCACCACGCGGTGTAGAAGACGATCAGCGGCATGAAGATCACCGTGGCGCCCAACATCAGGCCGAGGGTCATCGGGCTGGAGACGCTGTCCCACACCGTGAGGCTCGCATTCGGCATCGTCGACGACGGCATCACGAACGGGAACATCGCGGCGCCCGCCGTGCCGATCACGCCGACGATTGCGAGTGCCGAGGCGACGAACGCGGTGAGGGTTCGGCGGGCCGTCACCAGCCCCGCGGCAAGAAGCGCACCGCCGATGCCGAGCGCCGGCAGCAGCCAGATCAGCGGCTGCTTGCCGTAGTTGACCCACCAGCCCTGCGCGCTGCGTGCCACGCTCTTGGCCAATGGGTCGGACACCGCGCCGGGGTCGACCACCGAGGTGATGACAAAGCCCTCGATGCCGCCAAAGCGCAGCCACAGCCCGGCGCCGATGAACGCGAGCACCATCACCAGCGCCGCGCCGATGGCGCCTCGTGCGGCGCGTTGCTGGATCACACCTTCGGTGCGGTGCGCCAGGTACATGCCACCATGCATCGTGATCATGGCGCTGCTCACCACGCCGACCAGCAGCGCGAACGGGTTCAGCAATTGCCAGAAGCTGCCGGTGTAGGTCGAGACCATGAAGTCGTCAAACTCGAACGGCACGCCCTGCAGCAAGTTGCCGAACGCCACGCCGAAGATCAGTGGGGGCACCGAGCCTCCGATGAACAGGCCCCAATCCCAAGTCGAGCGCCAGGTCGCGTTGTGGATCTTGCTTCGGTAGTCGAAGCCCACCGGGCGAAAGAACAGCGCCCACAGCACGGCCAGCATGGCCCAGTAGAAGCCGCTGAACGCAGTGGCATAGACGAGCGGCCAGGCGGCGAAGATGGCGCCGCCGCCAGTGATGAACCAGACTTGATTGCCGTCCCAGTGGGGGCCGACGGTGTTGATGACGACGCGGCGCTCGTCATCGTCCTTGCCGACGAAGGGCAGCAGCGTACCGACGCCCATGTCGTGGCCGTCCATGATGGCGAAGCCGACCAGCAGCACGCCCACGAGCAGCCACCAGATCACCTTGAGGGTTGGGTAGTCGAGCATGTCGTGCTCCTCAGGCGTGAGCCAGGTTGGACGGGTGGACCGGCTCGTGCTGGTAGCGGCCGGTGCCCAGGCTGCCGGGCCCCTGCTTCGCGAACTTCTGCATCAGGAACATCTCGACGATCAGCAGCACCGTGTAGAAACCAATGAATCCGGCCAGCGATCCGTACAGGCTGTTCACGGTGAGTGTCGAGACGCTCAGGTGGGTCGGCAGCACGCCGTAGATCGTCCATGGCTGGCGACCGTACTCCGCCACCACCCACCCAAGTTCGCAGGCAATCCAGGGCGCAGGCAACATCCACAGCGCCCACTTCAGCAGCCAGGGTCGTTGCATCCATGAGTTCTTGATC
This sequence comes from Burkholderiales bacterium, assembly GCA_040007475.1. Lineage (GTDB taxonomy): Bacteria > Pseudomonadota > Gammaproteobacteria > Burkholderiales > Burkholderiaceae_C > LMDS01. Next base: position 7,401 of record JBDTVC010000124.1, on the reverse strand, counting down.
GTCGTCCAGAACGCCAGGCTGAACAGCAACAGCATCGCGAAACCCAGGCCCACCATGATCCGGAAGCTCCAGAACATCGGAGTCACCCGCGGCACGGTGTCGTTGACCGCCTTGGTGATGATCTCGGGGGTGGCCGTGCGCACGTCGACCACGTACTTCTTGAGCAGCAGGCCGAAGCCGAGGTCGGCCTTGTGACGTTCGAAGGTCTCCTTGGCCACCGGATCGTCACGGTGCTTGCGCAAAGTTTCGAGCGCGGTCACGGCGACGATGCCGCGCTCGATGCGCTCGCGGTTCTTCGCCTTGATCTCGCGGATGCCGGGAATTTCCTTGCTGACAGAGCGCGTACCGATCAGACCCATGACCCAAGGAATCTTGAGCTCCCAGTCGTTCTTCTGCGCGCCTTCGTTGGGCCAGGCGATCGCCGTGAACGAGGCTGGCGCAGGCTCTGTCTCCCACATCGCCTCGATAGCCGCCATCTTGGTCTGCTGGGCTTCACCGACGGTGTAGCCCGACTCGTCACCGAGCACGATCACGCTCAGCGTCGAGGCCAGACCGAACGCCGCGGCCACGCGGAAGCTGCGCTTGGCGAACTCCACGTCGCGGCCCTTGAGCAGGTACCAGCTGGAGATGGACAGCACGAACATCGCGCCGGTCACGTAGCCGGCCGAGACGGTGTGGACGAACTTGGCCTGCGCATCGGGGTTGAACACCACGGCCCAGAAGTCGGTCATCTCCATGCGCATGGTCTGGTAGCTGAACTCGGAGCCCACCGGGTTCTGCATCCAGCCATTGGCGATCAGAATCCACAGCGCGCTGAGGTTGGTGCCGACCGCCATCAGCATCGTGACCATCAGGTGCTGCGTCTTCGTCAGCCGGTCCCACCCGAAGAAGAACAGGCCGATGAAGGTCGATTCGAGAAAGAACGCCATCAGCCCTTCGATGGCCAGCGGAGCGCCGAAGATGTCGCCCACGTAATGAGAGTAGTAGGCCCAGTTGGTGCCGAACTGGAATTCGAGCGTGATACCGGTGGTCACGCCGAGCGCGAAGTTGATGCCGAACAGCTTGCCCCAGAAACGCGTCATGTCCTTCCAGACGACTTTGCCTGTCATCACATAGACGCTCTCCATGATGACCAGCAGCCACACCATGCCGAGCGTCAACGGAACGAAGAGGAAGTGATAAAGCGCAGTGGCCGCGAACTGCAGCCGCGAGAGGTCGACGAGTTGCTCCGAGATCACTGAGGTACTCCTGGTGTGGGCGCGGTGACGCCGATATGCGCTGCGGTCTGTTCTGCATCGGCAGGGGCATGGGCGTCTCGGACAAAGGCCCACCACAGCAACGCAAGAAGCGCCAGCTTGACTGCCACGGCAGCGAAGAGATGGCGCATCAAGCGGCGTTCGTAGAAGGTCATGGGTCCTCATATCCCAAGTTCCGTGCCATGTCAGTTCGGCTTCGCACAGACATGCTGAACCACCGAATGCGCCGCAGGGCGTGACGGCAAGTTCGATCGTCCGAGCAGCCGCCCGTCAGCGGCGCTCCACATCTGCCATCGCTGCCAATCCTCCTGCCACATGGCAGTACGTCGGGCGGGCAAATGCCAGGCCGCGGCGGCGAAGACTTCCCGCACCGTGACACAGAGCGTGAGCCCGGCGATACCGGTGACGGTGAACGTCGTCGATGCCCAGGGCGCGCGCATGAAGTAGCCAGCCCCATCGCATCGTCGTCGCGTCGCGCAATCCGCTCCCACTTGCGGAGCATCGGGCGAAAGCAGAGAAGAATGGGGCCACCGAGCCATTCCCACCCCCACCATGTCCCATCGACCGATGATCTCCACCCGACTGCCCGCGCTTCGCGGTGGCCTGCTGGCGCTGATCGCCGCCACGCTGTTCGGGGTCAGCACGCCGCTCGTGCAGCAACTCGGCAAAGGCGTCGGCGTCTTCGCCACCGCGGCCTTGCTGTATGCCGGAGCGGCCGTGGCCGGCATGCTGTCGCGCCGCCGTGCAGACCGCGAAGCGCGGGTGCTGCCAGGCGATGTGCCTCGGTTGCTGGCCATGGCGGGTCTCGGCGCCGTGCTGGGCCCGGTGGCGCTCGCCTGGGGCCTGCAGCACACCAGCGGCACTGGCGCTTCGCTCATGCTCACGCTCGAAGCGTTGTTTACGGCGGTGCTGGCCCGGATGCTCTACCGCGAAACGATGGACTACCGTGTGTGGTCGGCCCTGCTGCTGTTGCTGGCTGGTGGTGTGGTGCTGGTACTCGATCAACAGCGCAGCGGCGGTGCTCAGGCCCTGGGTCTGCTGGCCGTGCTGGCGGCGACGCTGGCCTGGGGCGCAGACAACACGTTGTCGCGCGCACTGGCCGAGCGTGATCCAAGCCAGGTCGTGATGGTCAAGGCCGCGCTCGGCGCGGGTGCGACCGCCCTGATGGGCCTGGCTGTTGGCGAACCGATGCCGGGTCTGCGTGTCGCGCTCGGACTGTTCTTGGTGGGTGCCACGGGGTATGGCCTCAGCCTGCGCTTCTACCTGCTCGCGCAACGCGCCTTCGGCGCGGCGCGGACGGGTTCGGTGTTCGCGTTTGCGCCATTCATCGGTGCTGCGTTGGCCATCGCACTCGGCGACCGCTCGGCGGACTGGATGATGGCCACGGGCGGAGCCCTGATGCTGGCCGGCATCCTGTTGCACCTGGCCGAGTCACATGGACACGAGCATGTGCACGACGCCCTGGAACATGAGCATGCCCATCGGCACGACGACGGGCACCATGACCATTTTCACCAGCACGTGCCGATGGGCATCCACAGCCACCCGCATCGACACGAGCCGGCGCGTCATGCGCATCCGCATGTGCCCGACGCCCATCACGCGCACCGGCACTGATTGCCGACCGACCGGCTACCCGCGAGTTGTTCGGCTCAACGCGGCCGCTTCACGCCAAGCCCAGCGCCTTGAGCCGGCGATACAACGTGCGCTCGCTCAACCCCAGCCGGGTGGCGAGTTCACGCCGCGTGCAGTTGGCCGTCTCGATCAGCCGCTTGAGGCCGACGTCGTCAGTCGTGCCACGCGGCGGCGCTTGGACCGCGTCAGGTGCCGGTCCCAGGCTTCGCGATGCGCCCAGGCCCATCTGTTCCGGTAGGTGCTCGGTACGCACGATGCCATCGTCGGCGAAGAGTCGTGCCCGATCGAGCACGTTGCGCAACTCGCGGATGTTGCCCGGCCAGTCATGTGCCTGCAGCCGCGCCATGGCCTGCGGCTCCACCGACACGCGGTGCTTGGCATTGCCACCGCGCTGCAGGAACGAGTCGACCAGCATCGGGATGTCCGCGGCGCGCTCGCGCAGCGGTGGCAGGTGGATCGGGAAGGCACTGATGCGGTAGTACAGGTCTTGCCGGAAGCGCCCGTCGGCCACCATCTGCTGCAGCGGTTTGTGGGTCGCGGCGACCAGCCTGAAGTTGGCTTGCTGCGTCTCGATGCTGCCCACGCGGCGGAACGTGCCCGACTCGATCAGCCGCAACAGCTTCACCTGCATCGCCAGTGGCACGTCGCCCATCTCGTCGAGAAACAACGTGCCGCCCTCGGCGGTTTCGACCAAGCCCTTCTTGCGCGCGTTGGCGCCGGTGAACGCGCCCTTCTCGTAGCCGAACAATTCGCTCTCGAACAGCGTCTCGGTCAACCCTGAACAATCGACCACGACGAATGGGCCGGCCGCACGCTCGCTCGCCTCGTGCACGGCGCGGGCGAAGAGTTCCTTGCCGGTCCCTGACTCACCCAGCAGCAGCACCGGCAACATCGACGGCGCCACACGCTGCACCGCCGACAGCGCGGCGTTGAACGCCGGCGCGCGGCCAACCAGGCCTTCGGCACTCGGGCGCGCGGACGCATGGCGAACAGTGACGAGGCGTTCCACGTAGGCCACCACCTCACGACCCGCGTCGAGGATCGGCCGCAGTTCCACGTCGACATGCTCGGGCCCGCGCGGCGTGTGATGAATGTGGAGCACACGGTCGGGCCCCTTCAACTCGAAGGCCTTCTTCATCGGACAGTGTTCGCCGGCCTGGTCGCACGGCACGTCGTAGTGGTGCGAGACGCGAAAGCACTTGTGGCCGATGTAGGGCTTGCCGGTGGTGCCGAACTGGCGCTGGTAAGCGGTGTTCGCGGCCAGGATGTTGTAGTCCGGGTCGAGCACGATCATCGGCTGCGCCTCGTGCTCGAGGAACGAGATCAGCGCCTGCACCTGAACAGCTGAACGCAACGGGCTCGTCTCGACGGAATGGGCGGACGCAGCCTCATGAACGTCCATGCGCGGGCGCGCGTGCAGGGTCTTCGGTGCGTTCGGCATCAGCGTCGTTTGGTTTGGTGTGAAGCGATTGTGCGCTTCACTGCCACCACTGCCAATGCCGCGTCAGAGGCTGCCACTTCTTACTGCCAAGCCAGCTAGCGAGCTTGATCTACTTACATGTCAGGCCAGAGAACCGGCACTGAATCAACAACTTAGCTCACTGGCGTCAGGCCTCATTTGCGTGGCACGGCTCTTGATACAGAACCCTGTGTGACCGCGCGCAGACGACTGTCACAACCCTCGAAACCAAGGAGACTCATCATGAAAACCAACGAAGGCACCGTGGACCGCGCCCTGCGCGTAGTCGCCGGTCTCTTGCTCATCGGCCTGGCCGCGAGCCATGTCGTCGGCCCATGGGGCTACGTCGGCATCGTGCCGTTGCTGACGGGCGCCGTCGGCATGTGCCCGCTGTATTCGATTCTCGGCATCAACACCTGCCCGCTCAATCGTCGATGAACGATGGCTGCTGAGCCACGAGGCTCGACGGTACGGTCGGGCGTCGATGCCCGTCCCTTGAATACGTGCGAGGCCCCAATGAACACTCGGAGCAATCTGCAGGTCGAAGGCTTCTTCGATCCTGGCACCTGGACGGTCAGCTACATCGTCCTCGACAGGAAGACGAAGCAATGCGCACTGGTCGACAGCGTGCTCGACTACGACCCGAAGTCCGGCCGGACGGCGCACACGAGCGCCGACGCGTTGATCGCCCGTATCCGTGAACTGGGCGCCAATGTTCAATGGATCCTGGAGACCCATGTGCACGCCGATCACCTGACGGCTGCGCCCTATCTGAAGCAGCAGTTGGGTGGGCAACTCGGCATCGGCGAGCACGTCACGACCGTGCAGAAGGTGTTCGGCGGCCTGTTCAACGCGGGCAGCGACTTCGCTCGCGACGGCCGCCAGTTCGACCACCTCTTCGCGGACGATGAGACCTTTGCCATCGGCGACCTGAAGGCCCGTGCCATGCACACGCCCGGCCACACCCCGGCGTGCATGACCTATGTGGTGAGTGACGGCGAAGGTGTCGCGATGGAGAGCGTCGCATTCGTCGGTGACACGCTCTTCATGCCGGACTACGGCACGGCGCGTTGCGACTTCCCAGGCGGCGATGCACGGACCTTGTTCCGCTCGATCAACAAGGTGCTGAGCCTGCCTCCGGCGACGAAGCTCTACATGTGTCACGACTACCAGCCCGGTGGCCGCGCGGTGCAGTTTGTCAGCACGGTGGCCGAAGAGCGCGAGAAGAACATCCACGTGCGCAATGGCATCAGCGAAGAAGAATTCGTGGCGATGCGCCATGCCCGCGACGTCACCTTGGGCATGCCGACCCTGATCCTGCCGTCGGTGCAGATCAACATGCGTGCGGGGCAACTGCCCGAGCCCGAATCGAACGGAACGCGCTACATCAAGATTCCATTGAACGCTGTCTAGCCCCAGATCACTCCCCACCTGGATGCCCGGCCGACTTTGGTCCGGGCATTGTGATTTCCGAGAGCCGCACGACACGACAGAAACGCGGCCAGTCATCGCCACGCACAACCTGGAGACAAACCCATAGACCTCAAAGCTCTCACTGCCGAACTGTCGGTCGCACCCCAGATCGTCGCTTCCGACATGCGGGCCGTGGCTTGGTATCTCAAGGAGCGCGTGCTTCCGCCGCTGTACTGGCAAGCGATGCTCAAGGGTCGCGAGTGGCTGTCCCAGCCCGAGAAGACCACGTGAGCGGAGTACGACGATGGACGTGAGCCTCCTCGGCTTCGCGCTTGGCGCTGTCGTCGGCTTGATCCTGGCGCTCACAGGTGCAGGGGGCGGCATCCTCGCCGTGCCGCTGCTCGTCTTCGGGCTGCACCTGACCATCGTGCAGGCCGCGCCGGTCGGCCTGATTGCCGTGGGTGCGGCATCAGCGTTCGGTGCCGTGCTCGGTTTGCGCGAGGGTCTCGTTCGCTACCGCGCAGCAGCGTTGATCGGCATCACCGGGATGGTGCTGGCACCTGTGGGCGTGCGCCTGGCGCGGCTGATCCCGAATGCGCCGCTGATGGTGGCGTTCTCGATCGTGCTGGCCTGGGTCGCATTTCGGATGTTCAATCAAGCGCGGCGAACGGCGGTTGGCCAGGCGCAGAGCCTGCATGCGCACTCTCGGCTCCCGTGTGTCCTGAACCCCAGCGAAGGCCGCTTGATCTGGACCATGCCTGTGCCTGGGCCCTGGCGGGAACGGGGGCCGTGTCGGGCATCCTGAGCGGGCTGCTGGGGGTGGGCGGCGGCTTTGTGATCGTGCCTTCCCTCAGTCGCTACACCGACCTCGCGACACGCAGCATCTTCGCCACCTCGTTGGCGGTGATCGCGCTGGTGTCCGTTGGTGGCGTTACTGCCGCCGCATGGCAAGGCTCCATCGCCTGGGCCATCGCCGTGCCCTTCGCCATCGGTGCCATTGCCGCCTTGCTGACGGGCCGATTGATCGCAGCCCGCCTGGCTGGCTCGCGCCTTCAGCAGGCCTTCGCCGTGACCAGTGGGGCGGTATCGCTGCTCCTGCTGGCGCGCGGGATGGGCTGGATCGCCGCATAGCTACGACCGCCAACTCTGCCCACGTGGATCGAGGAAGGCGATCCGCAGCACTATCGGCATCTCCCTGTTCATGCCAGCAGAACCTCAAGCGGCTGGTCACCCGACACCCGGTTGATTCGACCCGCTCAGATCGCCCGCACTCGCTCTCGTGTCGAACGCGATCGGAACCTGGCCGTGGCAGCCCCTGCCAAAGCGATCGCCGCAAGTGGCACGCCCGAGTCGACGATGAGCGGGACTTTGGGGATATCCATGATGAGGATATCTCTGGCTATCAGCGTGGCAAACGCCAGCGCCCAGGCCCCGGAGATCAATCTGTTTGCTTGTTTGAAATCTGTTTGAGTCGGTCGCGCCAAGTCGGTGGCGTTCAGCGCGCACACCAGGGAGGCCTGTCGCGGGCAAGTCAACGACACCAACAGGAGCGCGAGCACTCCCGTGTGCACGCTGAGTCGAATCTCTAGCCCGGATATTTCACCTACCCCCGTAGAAGCGAGGACGGCATTGCCCGTT
>JBDTVC010000123.1:0-14091 GCA_040007475.1 Burkholderiales bacterium | reverse complement strand
CGCCGTACTCGTCGCTGCGCTGGTTCGTCAGCGGCGAGATGAACGACGACAGCAGGTAGCCGTGCGCGCAGTGCAATTCCAGCCAGTCGAAGCCGGCTTCCGACGCGAACCGGGTGGAACGCACGAAGTCGTCGCGCACGCGGTCCATGTCGGCCCGCGTCATCGCGTGCGACCAGTCGCTGACGCCATCGACGTACTGCTGCGGCGATGCCGAGATCAGCGGCCAGTTGCCCGAGGCCAGCGGCTGGTCGATGCCCTCCCACGCGACGCGGGTGGAGCCCTTCGCACCGGCGTGGCCGAGCTGGATCGCGATCTTCGCGTCGCTGTTCGCGTGCACGAAGTCGACGATGCGCTTCCAGCCGTCGCGCTGCGTCGCACTCCACAACCCGGGGCAGCCCGGTGTGATGCGCGCGTCGGCCGAGGTGCAGGTCATCTCGGCCACGACCATGCCCGCGCCGCCCATCGCGCGTGCACCCAGGTGCACCAGGTGGTAGTCGGCCGGCACGCCATCGACACACGAGTACTGCGCCATCGGGGAGACGACGACGCGGTTCTTCAGCGTCACGCCGCGCAGTGTGAACGGCGTGAACATCGGCGGTATCGCCGATTGCGCTGAGCTGCGCTGCACGCCGGCGCGCAGCGCGTTCCAGTCCTCGAAGTTGTCGACATAGGCCTTGTCGCGCAACCGCAGGTTCTCGTGGCTGATGCGCTGGCTGCGCGTCAGCAGCGAGTAGGCGAACTGCTCGGGCGGCAGGTTCACGTAACGGTCGACGTGCTCGAACCATTCGGTCGAGTTGCGCGCTGCGTTCTGGATGCGCAGCACCTCGACGCTGCGCACGTCCTCGTAGTGCTGAAGCGCGCCGGCCAGATCGCCCGGCCGCTCGCCGATGCAGCGCGCCAGCTCGATCGCATCTTCCAGCGCGAGCTTGGTGCCCGAGCCGATCGAGAAATGCGCGGTGTGCGCGGCGTCACCCATCAACACGATCGGCGCGCGCCCGCCTCGATGCACCCAGCGCTTGCACACGATGCGGGGGAACTGGATCCACTGGGCGGAGCCGCGCAGGTGCGACGCGTTGGACATCAGCGCGTGGCCACCGAGGTGCCTGGCAAACAGCTTCTCGCAGAACGCGATCGCCGCCTCCTTCTCCATCGTGTCCAGCCCGGCAGCGCGCCAGACGCGCTCAGGCGTTTCGACGATGAAGGTCGAGGTCGTGTCGTCGAAGCGGTAGGCGTGGGCCTGGAACCAGCCCCATTCGGTCTCTTCGAACGCGAACGTGAAAGCCTCGAACAGCTTCTTCGTGCCGAGCCAGACGAAGCGGCAGTCGCGCGTGTCGATGTCGGGCTCGAAGGTTGCCGCGTGGCGGGTGCGGATTCGGCTGTTCAACCCGTCGCTGGCGATGATCAGGTCGGCGTGCGGGAAGTCGTCCTCGCTCTGCACGTCGGCTTCGAACACCAGCTTGACGCCGACCGCCTCGCAGCGCGCCTGCAGGATGTTCAGCAAGCGCTTGCGGCCGATGCCGCAGAACCCGTGGCCGCCGGAGCGCACGCGGTGGCCCCGGATGTTGACCTCGATGTCGTCCCAGTGGTTGAACGCACCGAGGATCTGATGCGCGCTGACCGGGTCGGCAGCTTGCAGGTTGCCCAGCGTCTGGTCGGAGAACACCACACCCCAGCCGAAGGTGTCGTAGGCGCGGTTGCGCTCGACCACGGCGATCTCGTGCGACGGATCCTGCTGCTTCATCAACAACGCGAAGTACAGGCCCGAGGGGCCGCCACCGATGCAGACGATGTTCATGGGGCTTTAGATGAACCGTGAATGATTCAGTTCTAAAGCATTTTGGGTCGCACCTCCGGCCGTGTCAAGCGGGCTGACCCCTCACTCCGGAATCAGCTGCCACTTGCCGTCGCGGAGCTGCATCAGTTCGCGGCCGCGCTTGTCGAAGCCGGAGTGGTCGGCGGCCGTCATCGTGTAGACGCCCTGCGTGCCCACCAGATCCTTGATCGATTCCAGCGCATCGCGCAACGCCACGCGGAACTCGGGCGTGCCGGGCTTGCCCTTCTTCAGCGCCTCGGGCACGGCGCGCTGCAGCAGCAGGCCGGCGTCGAACACGTTGGCGCCGAAGGTCGCCGGCTTCGTGCCGTACAGCTTCTCGTAGGCGGCGATGTACTCGAGGGCCTGCTTCTTCGCAGGGTTCGTGTCGGCGATCTGGTCGAGCACCAGCATCAGGCTGGCGGCCATCACCGCGCCGTCGACGGTCTTGCCGCCCAGGCGCACGAAGTCGGGCGTGGCGGCGCCGTGGGTCTGGTAGATCTGGCCCTTGTAGCCGCGCTCCACCAGCGTCGTGTGCGGCAGCACCGTCGGGCCGCCCGCGGCGCCGATCAGCACCGCATCGGGGTTGGCCGCGACGATCTTGGTGGCCTGGCCGATCACGCTCTGGTCGGTGCGCTGGAAGCGCTCGGTGACGACGAGCTTGATGCCGGCTTTCTCGATCATCGGCACGAACACGTCCAGCCACGACTGGCCGTAGGCGTCATTGAAGCCGAGGAAGCCGACTGTCTTCACGCCCTTCTTCACCATGTGCGCGACCAGTGCCTCGCAGATCAGACCATCGTTCTGCGTGGTCTTGAAAACCCACTTCTTCTGATCCGTCATCGGCAGCACGACGGCCGTGGTGCCGACGGGCGCGAGCATCGGCGTCTTCGCGTCGGACACGAACTGCAGGGCCGCCATCGAGTTCGGCGAACCCGAGGGGCCGATGATCGCGTCGGTGTTCTCGGTCAGCAGCTTCTTGATCAGCGCGACCGTCTGCGACGAATCGGACGCATCGTCGAGCACCGTGTACTCGACATCGAGCCCGGCAATCTTCTTCGGCAGCAACGCGGCGCTGTTCTTCTGCGGGATGCCGACGGCCGAGGTCGGCCCGGTCGACGAAGCAATCACCCCGATCTTGAGCTGCGCCTGGGCGGCGAACGAGGCGAGCGCAGCGAGCAGCAGCGTGGTGAGGCGCAGATTCATCGGGATTCCTTTGTCGGCAGATGCGGGGATCGACCATTTTGGCGCAAGCGCGGGCGCTGTAGGACAGCGTTGACAGCATCTCCGGATGTCCGCCCACGTCGGCTCGCGCGGTCGACACCTTCTGCGATTCGAGCGGCGCACATAAGGTCGCAGCTGCCCACAACAATGAAGGAGATCTCATGAGCATAGGCACCATTCTTCTGATCGTCCTGATCCTGCTGCTCATCGGCGCGATCCCGAGCTGGCCGCACAGCCGCTCCTGGGGCTATGGTCCGAGCGGCGGCCTCGGGCTGGTCGTCATCGTCGTGCTCGTGCTGTTGGTGATGGGCCGAATCTGACGGCAACGATTCTTCACCGGTGGGCGCTATGCTGCGTGCATGAGCGCTCCACGACACCACGCTGAAGACTGCATCCTGGTTCTCCAGGGCGGGGGCGCGTTAGGCGCATACCAGGCGGGAGTGTTCGAGTCACTGTCCAAGGTCTACCGCGAACCCAACTGGGTTGCCGGCATCTCGATCGGCGCGATCAACGCGGCCATCATCGCCGGCAACCCGGTGCACTCGCGCGTGGCGCGGCTGCGAGAATTCTGGGAGCTCGTCAGCTCCTCGCTCGCGCCGGCGACCCTCGCTCCGCCCGCCAGCGCCCGCGAGGGGGTGAACGAGGCGAGCGCCGCGCAGGTGATGCTGTTCGGCGTGCCCGGGTTCTTCAAGCCGCGCTTTCCGCCGGCGCCCTTCCAGCCGCGCGGCACGCTTCAGGCAATCAGCTACTACGACACGGCACCGCTCGCGGCCACGCTGGAGCGGCTGGTCGACTTCGACCTCATCAACTCCGGCGGGGTGCGGCTCTCGGTCGGCGCGGTCAATGTGCGGACCGGCAACTTCGAGTATTTCGATTCGAGCAAGCAACGCATCGACGCGCGCCACATCATGGCCAGCGGCGCGCTGCCACCGGGCTTCGCACCCGTTGAGATCGACGGCGAGCAATACTGGGACGGCGGGCTGGTCTCGAACACGCCGCTACAGTACGTGCTCGACCAGCCCGGCAAGGCGCGGCGCGTGGTCTTTCAGGTCGACCTGTTCGCTGCGACGGGTGCGCTGCCCACCACGCTGGCCGAGGTGATCGAGCGTGAGAAGGACATCCGCTTCTCCAGCCGCACTCGGCTGAACACCACCAACGAGCTCGACCGCCAGGTGATCGCACAAGCCGCTCAGCGGCTGATCGCGAAGCTGCCTGCCGCGCTGCGCGACGACCCGGATGTTCGCGCGCTGTCGAAGGTGCGCTGCGAGTGCGGCGTTGACGTGGTGCACCTGATCTACCGCAGCAAGCACTACGAGAGCCAGTCCAAGGATTACGAGTTCTCGCGCCTGTCGATGCAGGAGCACTGGGACACCGGCCGCGCCGACATGGCGCACACCTTGCATGATCCGCGCTGGGTCGGCCACGAGCGCGCCGCGACCGGCGTGCATGTGTTCGACCTGACCTCCGACCACCCCTCTTCGACCTGATTCGCTCGCCCGATGAACACCGCCGACGTCAAGACTTCTTGCTCGAGATCATCCCGCCGTCGACGCCAGCCTGGGCACCGTGAACCGCGACGACCGGTCCTGACATTTCCGATCCACACACCTCGAAAGCACACACCATGAAGCTCAAGGACAAGGTCTGCATCGTCACCGGCGCCGCCAGCGGCATCGGCAGGGAAATCGCCCTCACCTACGCGCGCGAAGGCGGCAAGGTCGTCATCGCCGACCTGAACAAGGACGCGGCGCAGTCGGCCGCCGACGAGATCGTCAAGGCCGGCGGCACCGCGATGGCGGTGGCGATGGACGTGACCAACGAAGACCAGGTCAATGCGGCAGTGGCCGAGGTCGTCGCAGCCTACGGCGGCGTCGACGTGCTGGTCAGCAACGCCGGCATTCAGATCGTGCACCCGGTCGAGGAGTTCCCGTTCGCCGACTGGAAGAAGATGCTCGCGATCCACCTCGACGGGGCGTTCCTGACGACCAAGGCGGTGATGCCGCACATGCAGAGGTCGGGCAACGGCGGCAGCATCATCTACATGGGCTCGGTGCACTCGAAGGAGGCCTCGGTGCTGAAGTCGGCCTACGTCACCGCGAAGCACGGCCTGATCGGGTTGTGCAAGACCGTCGCGAAGGAAGGCGGCAAGTACAAGATCCGCGCGAACGTGATCTGCCCTGGCTTCGTGCGCACGCCGCTGGTCGAGAAGCAGATCCCCGAGCAGGCGAAGGCGCTGGGCATCAGCGAGGACGACGTGATCAAGAAGGTGATGCTGAAGGAGACCGTGGACGGCGAGTTCACCACCGTGCAGGACGTCGCCGAGGTCGCGCTGCTTTTTGCCGGGTTCGAGACGAATGCGCTGACGGGCCAGTCGCTCGTCGTGAGCCACGGCTGGTTCATGCAATAGGCAGCGGCCTGAGCCATGGGGTGGTCCATCGGGGCTCGTGGATCCAGTTCTGACTTGCCGCCACAATGATCCGGTGATCTCCTGGCTGCACGACCCGAACGATCCCCTGCCCGACACGCGGCACGCGCTGCTGCCCGGCAGCGACGCGCCCGGGCTGCTCGCGGCCGGCGGCGAGCTCACCCCGGAGCGGCTGACCGAGGCCTACACACACGGTGTGTTCCCCTGGTACAGCGCCGGGCAGCCGGTGCTGTGGTGGTCGCCCGACCCACGCATGGTGCTGCTGACCGACGAATTCCGCCTCTCGCATTCGCTGCGCAAGACGGTGCGCCGCTTCGCCGCCGACGCGCGCTGCGAGTTGCGCATCGACAGCGCGTTCCGCCGCGTCATCACCGCGTGCTCGCAGGCGCCACGCGAAGGGCAGGACGGCACCTGGATCGTGCCCGAGATGATCGAGGCCTACTGCGCCTGGCATGCGCTCGGCCGTGTGCACAGCTTCGAGACCTGGATCGACGGTGAACTCGTCGGCGGCCTGTATGGCGTGAGCTTCGGGCGGATGTTCTTCGGCGAGTCGATGTTCGCGCAGCGCACCGATGCCTCCAAGATCGCGTTCGCCGCGCTCGTGTGCTTCTGCCGTGAGCACGGCGTGGCGATGATCGACTGCCAGCAGCACACGCGCCATCTGGCCTCGATGGGCGCCCGCGAACTGCGTCGCGCAGAGTTCGAGACGCGAGTGACCCTTGCCTTGGGGGCCCCGCCGATCACCGATTGGACCTATGATTTGCGCCTGTGGCGGCACCTGGCAACCGGCCGCCCCGAGGACCCAGGCACGTGACCCACCCCAAAGAGCTCCCGCTCGCCTCACTGCAGTTCTACGCGACCGCGCCGTACCCGTGCAGCTACATCGAGGGCCGCATGGCGCGCTCGCAGGTCGCCACGCCGAGCCACCTGATCCATGCCGATGCGTACTCGGGCCTCGTTGGCAATGGCTTCCGCCGCAGCGGAATGTTCACCTACCGCCCGTACTGCGATGGCTGCAAGGCCTGCATGCCGCTGCGCGTGCCGGTCGCCACCTTTCAGCCCACGCGCAGCCAGAAGCGCGCGGTGCGGGCTCACGCCAACCTCGAGTCGCGCGTGCTGCGCCTGTGCTTCGTGCCCGAGCACTACCAGCTCTACCTGCGCTACCAGAGCGGCCGCCACCTGGGCGGCGGCATGGACCACGACAGTATCGACCAGTACACGCAGTTCCTGCTGCAGAGCCGTGTGAACTCGCGGCTGGTCGAGTTCCGCGAGCCCTCGGTCGACGGCCTGGGCACGCTGAAGATGGTGTCCATTCTCGATGTGCTGAACGATGGCCTGTCGGCCGTCTACACCTTCTACGAACCCGAGCCGCGCACCAGCTACGGCACCTACAACGTGATGTGGCAGATCGAGCAGACCCGGCTGCTGAAGCTGCCGCACTTATACCTCGGCTACTGGATCGCACAGAGCGACAAGATGGCCTACAAGGCGCAGTTCGGCCCGCACCAGTTGCTGGTCAACGGCCAGTGGCAGGCCCCGCGCGAAGGCGCGGTCAGTTCATCAACCGAGTGAGCGCCTCGTCGGCGAGCGCCAGGCTCGCCGTCAGCCCCGGCGACTCGATGCCATAAAGGTTCATCAACCCCGGCACGCCATGTTCGGCCGGGCCTTGCAGCACGAAGTCGTGGGCCGCCTCGCCGGGTGACTGCAGCTTCGGCCGAACGCCGCTGTAGGCCGGCTGCAAGGAACCCGCGGGCAAGCCAGGCCAGTAGCGGCGGATCGCAGCCTCGAACGCCACTGAACGTTGCGCGTCGACGCGGTAGTCGATCGCGTCGGCCGACGCAGGGGTGATCCATTCGACGTCCGGCCCGAAGCGCGCCTGCCCGGCCAGATCGAGCGTCAGGTGAACGCCCAGGCCGGCCGCCTCGGGCACCGGGTAGATCAGGTGCGAGAACGGCGCCCGGCCCGACAGCGAGAAGTAGTGGCCCTTGGCATAACGCGCCACCGGCACCAGCGCCGGCGGCAGGCCCTCGAAGCGCACCGCGAGGTCCGGCGCCCACAGGCCGGCCGCGTTCACGACGATACCGGCCTGCAGCGCCATGCCGGCGCCGCCGCCGACCTCGACCACATGCGAGCGCGCACCGCAGCGCAGCCGCTCGACCGGCGACCGCAGCGCCAGCGCGCCACCCGCTGCCTCCAGATCGCCCAGCAACGCGAGCATCAGGCCGTGGCTGTCGACGATGCCGGTGGACGGCGAGTGCAACGCGGCGACCGCGCTCAAGGCCGGCTCCAGCGCACGGACCTGCGCCGCATCGAGCAGACGCAGGTCGTCGACGCCATGGCGCGCCGCCTGCGCACGCATGTCGGCCAGACCACCGCGCTGCGCTTCGCTGGTGGCGACCAGCAGCTTGCCGCAGCGCCGGTGCTCGACGCCATGTGCCTCGCAATAGGCGTACAGCAACTCGCGGCCGCGCACGCACAGGCGGCCCTTGAGCGAGCCGTGCGGGTAGTAGATGCCGGCGTGGATCACCTCGCTGTTGCGCGAACTGGTGCCGGTGCCGATCGCGTTCGCGCGCTCCAGCACCACCGTCTCGAGCCCGCGCATCGCGAGTGCCCGGCCGACGGCCAGGCCGACCACGCCGGCGCCGATGACGACCGCATCCACTGTGTCCATGTGTGCCCTTCGATCCGAGAAGACCTGTGCAGCGAGTGGCGCTGGAATGGCTACGCGTATCGCACAGGTGGCAAGTGTGACTTGAGGCACGCGGCTGGCCGTCCTCGCCTGTCGCGGTGCTCAGGTTCGTCGACCGCATGCCGACAATCAGGTCTGACTTCAAGTCACCCGGATGCCCGTCTGCTATGCCCGCAAAAGTCGTGGAGTCACCCTCCTCGAGTTGATGTTCGTCTTCGTGTTGCTCGGCACGCTGGTGGCCATCGCCCTGCCCAGCTACCGCAGCCATCGCGATCGGGCCCTGTCGCGGCAGGCCGGGCAGGAGATCGCGGCCATGAGCGCGATCGCGAGCAACTACTGGAACGATGCCCGGGCCTACCCTGACAGCCTGGCTGACATCGGTGCTGCCGGCCGCAAGGACCCCTGGGGCAACCCCTACGTCTACTACAACATCGACGCGAACGGAAAGGGCCACGCGCGCAAGGACCACGCACTGAACCCGCTCAACACCGACTTCGACCTCTACAGCATGGGGCCGGACGGCGTGACCAAGCCGCAGATCACGCAGAAGGACAGCGTCGACGACATCATCCGCGCCAGCAACGGTGCGTTCGTCGGCATCGCAGCGGACTTCTGACGCCCCCGCATGAACGGCACCTCGTCATCGACCCGCCAGTTCGGCGGCGGCGGCCTGGCCCGGCGGCTGTTCGCGTTGTTCCTGCTCGCTTCGCTGTTGCCGCTCGCGTTGTCGGACTGGGTGTCCAGCGCGTCGATTGCGCAGATCGCGCAGGGCCTGAGCCTCGACAGCCGCGCGAAGACGACGCGCCAGACCAGCCGCCAAGTCTACGACCGGCTGCTGGCGGGCCGGACGCTGCTGAGCGCGATGCTCGCGCTGTCGGACCGCAGCGACGCGCGACCGGCCGCCACGGATTCCCCCGACTTCGCACGCGTCTTCTCGCGCACCGAGGGCGTCGCCCCGGATGCCGGCAAGGGCGAGGCACTTGCCCTCGGCAGCGAGACGGATCTGACGCGTGCATGGAAACAAGGTCGGCCATTGACCGCGCGCCAGCGCACGCCTATGACGGCCGACTCCGAACGGCCGGCGGACGCAGAGATCCGCGTCTCGGTGCCGGCGCATGGCGACCCCCGTGTGCTGATCGCGATGCTGCGCTCGGGCACTGCACAGCGGATCGCCGAGTTCAACCCGGTTTACCTCTGGGCGCCGCTGGCCGATGCGAACAGCGACAGCGCGTGGCAGGTGCTCGATGCCGACGGCCGCGTCTTGACGCGGCGCCAGGGCGACGACTACGCCGCCACCGGTGCCGACCTCGATGGGCAGGCCGTCGAGACCCGCTCGCGCCTGTTCCTGGGCTCCTCATTCGACGCGGCCGACTGGATCTTCGTGCAGCGGTCGCCTCGCCCGCTCGTGCTCTGGCAGGGCGAGCGACTCCTGGTCTGGCTCGCCCTGGTGGCGCTGGCGACGATGCTGTTGGTCGCGCTGCTGGCGCGATGGCAGATCCGGCGCACGCTGGTGCCACTCGAGCAACTGAAGGCCGGAACGCTGCGCGTCGCGGCGGGAGACATCCATGCCCGGGTGCCGGTCGCGGGCGACGACGAGATCGGCGCGCTGGCCGGTGCGTTCAACGAGATGGCCGCGCACATCGAAGCCCAGTTCGACGCGATGCGCGGGTTGGCCGCGATCGACCGGGCGATCCTGGCGGGCCAGTCGGTCGATCACCTGTCGGGCCAGTTGCTGGTCCAGCTCGCAGCGTTGTTCCCCGATGCCGACGCGACGGTGTGCTGGCCCGAGGGGCCGGACGTGATGACAGTGGTGCGCCTGCCCAGGAGCCAGCCTTCGCCCGACCCTCGGGTCGTGCAGATCTGTGACATCACGCCCGACCAGATGCGCTGCTTCGCTGCGCTGTTCGAGGATCAGCGCATCGGTGTGTCACAGGATAGTGTGTCGACCCAGGGCCGCCACCTGACCTGGCTGCTCGCACGCCAGCCCGCGGCCGGCGGTGAGCTGGTCGGCCTGCCGATTCGGCGCCAGGACCGGACGAGCGCACTGATCGTGCTCGTATTCGACGCCGGCGCGCCACCAAACGACGAGCTCCAGCCCGCGCGCGAACTGCGTGACCGCCTCGCGGTCGCGTTCGCGACCCGGGCGCGCGAGCAGGAACTGGTGTACCGCGCCGCGCACGACAGCCTGACCGGTCTGGTCAACCGCTACGGGTTGAACGCCGGCCTCGACGAGTTGCTTGCGCAAGGGACCGCGGCCGGCCGTGTCGCGGTACTCGCCATCGATCTGGACCACTTCAAGGACGTCAACGACCGCCGTGGCCATGAGACTGGCGACGAAGTCCTGCGTCTGGCGGCCGCGCGGCTCGAGCAGGCTGTCACGAAGGGCGCATTGGTCGCGCGGCCGGGTGGCGACGAGTTCGTTCTCGTGCTGAACGATGTGAGCGAAACACAGGCCGAGCGCGTCGCCGCAGCCGTGGTCACTGCACTGGACCGACCGTTCGTGCTGCGCGGCGCCGAATACGTTCTGGGCGCGAGTGTCGGCATCGCGTTCGGGCCCGACCACGGTGACACGCGCGAACAACTGCTGCGCGCAGCCGACGTAGCGCTGTACGCCGCGAAGGAGGCCGGACGCGGCCAGTTCGTTCACTTCACGACCGACCTCGACGAGACGGTCAATGATCGGCTTCAGCTCACGTCAGAACTGCGCCAGGCGGTCCGACGATCGGAACTCGTCGCCTACTACCAACCGCGCGTCGGTGGCCTCGATGGTGTCGTCGTCTCGGCCGAGGCGCTCGTTCGCTGGCAGCACCCCGAGCGTGGCCTGCTGCCGCCGGGCGCGTTCATCGAGTTGGCTGAGACGAGCGGCCTGATTGGCGACATCGGCTTGTGGATGCTCGATGCCGCGTGCGCCCAGATCGCCGCCTGGCATCGGCAAGGCATGGTGATCGCGCGCGTCTCGGTCAACGTTTCCCCACGCCAATTGGTATCTGGCGATTTGCCCGCACAAGTACGCGATGCACTCACGCGTCACACGTTGCCCGCCGCCGCGCTGGAGCTCGAAGTCACCGAAAGCTTGCTCGTCGGCGACATGAGCGCGGCCTGTCGGCAACTGGATGAGCTCCGTGCACTGGGGGTGTCGATCGCGCTCGATGACTTCGGCACCGGCTATTCGTCGATGGCCACGTTGCGCCAGCTGCCGATCGACGTGATGAAGATCGACCGTGCGTTCGTGAAGGACATCGGCGCCGAGGAGAGCTCGGTCGCCGTGATCCGTGCGATCGTCGCACTGGCCAATGCGATGGACCTGCAATTGGTGGCCGAAGGGGTCGAGACGCAGGCGCAAGCGGCGCTGCTCGAGTCAATGCACTGCGACGAGCTGCAAGGCTATCTGTACAGCCCACCAGTAGCGGCCGCGCGCTTCGCCGAACTGCCCGGCGTGCGGTGGTCCACGAGCGCCATCACGGCGAGTTGACCGGCATCGGCGTCGGCAACTCGGGAAATCCCGAGTTGGTGGGCGGTGAGGGTTTCGAACCCCCGACCCCAACAGTGTGAATGTTGTGCTCTACCCCTGAGCTAACCGCCCGAACAGCCTGCGATTATGCCACAGCGTCCAGCTGCTTCCAGACTGTCTTGCCGCCGCTGGCCCTGTCGATCTCGGCCAGCAGTGCGGCATGCGCCGCCGTCTCTGCCGCGTCGGCCAGCAGGACCTTCAGGGCGAGTGCACCGAAGTCGACCGCGTCGAGCGCGGCCTGTTCGGCAC
Source organism: Burkholderiales bacterium (assembly GCA_040007475.1). GTDB lineage: Bacteria > Pseudomonadota > Gammaproteobacteria > Burkholderiales > Burkholderiaceae_C > LMDS01. The sequence goes on along the minus strand of JBDTVC010000123.1, from coordinate 2,183 downwards.
TGACCTCGCCACCGTCGATCACGAGCGAGTTCTGCCCGCGCGTCATGCGGATGTAGACCTCGGCGAGCAACCCGGCGTCCAGCAGCGCGCCGTGCAACGCGCGATTCGAGTTGTCGACCTCGAGGCGCTTGCACAGCGCATCCAGCGAGTTCGCCTTGCCGGGGAACATCTCGCGCGCCATCAGCAGGCTGTCGGTGACCTTGAGCACGGACTCGCCGAACTTCGGGCGGTCGAGGCGGCGCAGTTCCTCGTTCAGGAAGCCGACGTCAAACGCCGCGTTGTGGATGATGATCTCGGCGCCCGAGACGAATTCAAGCAACTCATCCGCGACGCTCGCGAACAGCGGCTTGTCGGCAAGAAACTCATCGGTCAGGCCGTGGATCTTGATGGCATCCGGGTGGCTGCGTCGCTCCGGGTTCAGGTAGAGGTGCAGCGTGCGGCCGGTCAGGCGCCGGCTGTCCATCTCGATGCAGCCGATCTCGATGACGCGGTCGCCGGACGGGGCATCGAGGCCGGTGGTTTCGGTGTCGAGAAAGATCTGGCGCATGCGGCGATTATCGAGGTTGACGGCCGCGGCCCCACCACCACATCGCAATGCCCGCGAGGATCATCGGCACGCACAGCCACTGCCCCATGCTCAGATGCAGCGCGAGGAAGCCGATGAAGTCGTCCGGCTCGCGGAAGAACTCCGCGACGAAGCGCAGCACGCCGTAGCCGACCAGGAACGCCCCCGACACCTGCCCCAGGCCGCGCGGCTTCTTGGCGTAGAACCACAGCACGACGAACAGCAGCAGCCCTTCAAGCGCGAACTGGTACAGCGACGACGGATGGCGTGGCAGCGGCCCGGCGTTCGGATACACCATGCCCCACGGCAGGCTCGGGTCCGCGAGGCGGCCGGGCAGCTCGCCGTTGATGAAGTTGCCGATGCGCCCCGACGCGAGGCCGGTCGGCACGCACGGCGCGATCAGGTCGGTCACGTCGAGGAACTGCCGGCCGCGCACCCGCGCGAACAGCGCCATAGCGGCAATCACGCCGAGCAAGCCGCCGTGGAACGACATGCCGCCCTTCCAAACCGCGAAGACCTCGAGCGGATGCGCCGCGTAGTAGCCCGGCTTGTAGAACAGCACATAGCCGATGCGGCCGCCGAGCACAACGCCGAGCACGCCGTAGAACAGCAGGTCCTCGATGTCGCGGCGGCTCCAGTCGCGCGAGGCGAACTGCACCAGCCGCACGCGCTGCGCACCCAGCCACAGGAAGAGGCCGAAGGCCACCAGGTAGGTGATGCCGTACCAGTGGATGGCGACCGGCCCGAGCTGCAGCGCGACGGGATTGAATTGGGGATAGGCAATCATGCGGAGTTGGGTCGCAGCGGAATCAGCGCGAACGATAACCGACTGACGGATGCGACATCCCTCGCACGAACTCGACGAAGCGCAGCACGGCCGGCGCGGCATCGGCCGGCCACAGCAGGCTGGTCTCACCCTGCGGCGCGTTCGCGGCGAGCGCCGCCGGCAGCTTGCGGTACGACACGCCCGGCCGCTGCAGCTGCGTGACCGAACGCGGCACCAGCGCAACGCCGAGCCCGGCGGAGACGAGGTTGACGATGGTCTGCATCTGCGTGGCCTCCTGCGCAATCACCGGCGTGGCGCCGTGGTGGTGATAGAACGCCAGCACCGCGTCGAACAGCGATGGCGTGGCTGCCCGCGGGAAGATCACCAGCGGCTGCGCCAGCAGCTCGGCCGGCCGCAGGCGGCGCGGCGTCGCCTCGGGTACGGCAAGCACCAGCGGCTCGACGCCGAGTGACAGCCGTTGCATCCGCGTCGACGCGCCAGGCATCAACCCCGGCGCGTGCAGCATGAAGCCGGCGTCGATCTCACCCTGCGTCAGCGCCTTGAGCTGCACATCGCTGGTCGCCTCGGTGAGCTCGATGGCGATACCGGGTTGCGCCTCGCGGAACGCCCGCAGCCACTTCGGCAGCGGGCCGAAGCCGACGGTCGAGACAAAACCGAGCCGCACGCGACCGACCTCGCCGGCCAGCGCGCCGCGCGCGCGCAACGGCAGTGAGGCGGCCTGCTGCAGCAGCTGGCGCGCCGGCTCGACGAGCGCGGCGCCGACCGGCGTGAGCGCCACGCTGCGCCGCGTGCGCTCGAAGAGCATCGCGCCCAGGCGCCGCTCCAACTGCT
>JBDTVC010000122.1:0-14170 GCA_040007475.1 Burkholderiales bacterium | reverse complement strand
TGGCTCTGGCCGTCGGCGCGTGACTCCATCCACAGCAAACGCGAACAGAGCCAAAAGATTTGAACCGGATCGCGAAGCCCCGCAACTCATTGTTCGGATGGCAAGCAATCACGCAACGCCACCAACCACTGACTCAACACCTTACGGAGAAATCATCATGCAAGCACTCATCAAGACCGCTCTCGTCGCTGCTCTCGGCCTGTCCGCTTTCGGTGCGATGGCCGGCGAGATCAAGGATACGGACATCCGCGCCACGCAAGTGCGCAACGAAGCCACCGCAGAAGGCTCGCGTGCCTACCAGCACATCGGCACCACGTTCGGCAGCGGCAAGATCCTCAACTCGACGATCGTCGCCGACAAGGCCACCAACTTCGCTGACGGCAAGAACAGCCTCGCGCACCAGGACATCGGCCGCGCCCTCGCGGGTGGCACGATGGACAACGTGAAGGTGTACGCCACCGGCGCGCACAACCACGCCCGGGCCGACGGCAGCCGCGCCGAACAGCGCATCGGCAGCGTTGCCAACGGCACGATGAAGGATGTGAACATCTACGCCAACAACGTGCGCAACGACGCCACCGGCAAGGGTTCGTTCGCGACCCAGGAAATCGGTGTCGTCTACCAGGGCACGATGAAGAAGGTCAACATCTTCGCCGACGGCGCGACCAACCTGGCCAGCGGCAAGAACTCGGTCGCCGAGCAGAAGATCGGCGTCGTCAACTGAGAGACCCCGGCAAGAGGCCGCCGTGCGCACCGTGCGCGCGGCGGCCTTTTCTCTTGAATCGAACTTTCCTTGAACCGTTTCTGTTTCGACGGCAACCCATGAGGGCGCGGGGTCTCTTTCGCGCCCCCACCGCCCACTCACCCGGAGCAAATCATGTTCACACCCAGACTCAACACGATCGCGAAGGCGTTGCTGGTGGCCGCGCTGGCCGGCGGCCACCTCGCACACGCCGCCGGCACGTTCGCCGGCCAGGAGATCGACCCGCTGTTTCGCGCGAAGGTCATGAAGGAGAAGGCCAAGCAGGACCAGTTGAAGGCCGATCCCTACAACTTCATGGCCGGCGGCAACGGCGCCAGTGCGCAGTGCGGCAGCCAGAGCATCGGCAACGTCGACACCGGTGGCAAGATCGGTGCCGCGCCCAGAGAAGTCTTCGTGTTCGCACCGAACGCGATCAACCTGGTGTCCAGCCAGGGCTGCAAGTAAGCTGAACCGAAAAGGCAGGCCATCATGGAATCTCTCAAGCCCTCATTCTTCGCGCGGCTCGGCCTCACAGTCGCGCTCGCCGGGGCGTTCGCCGGTTGTTCCACGCTGGAGGTGGAGAAGAAGACGATCGAGCAGACCCAGGTGGCCCGCCAAGGCCCGGAGCAGGCGCCGTTCCGGCCCATCACGGGCTTCTCGACCGCGCTACGCTGCATGGACAACATGATGATCGACTACGGCGTGCGCGATGTCAGCATGCTGGTCGAAGACATCGTCGACCAGACCAAGAAGGTCAACGCCGGCACCCGCGACATGCTGATCAGCGCGTTGTCCGACATGACGCGCCGCGGGCGCGCGATTCGGGTCGTGGCCTTTGGCCGCGACGCCAGCAACGTCATCAGCTTCCTGGCCTCGGCTCAGCGCCAGAGCGCCTACGAAGCAATCCCGCAGTTCGACATCAAGGGTTCGGTCTCGCAGTTCGACGAGAACGTGATCCGCAACCAGAAGGACCTGGGGATCGGCATCCAGCCCTTCCTCAACCTCGGTGTCTCGCGCGACGCGGCGTCCAACATCCTCGGCCTGGACCTGAGCGTGCTCAACACCGACGACATGTCGGTGCTGCCGGGCGTCACCTCGCGCAACGCGGTCGTGATCCTGCGCACCGGCCGGGGTGCGGACGGCGATGCCGCGTACCACAAGTTCGGTGTCAGCTACAGCATGAGCCTGTCCAAGTCCGAGGGGCAGGCACAGGCGCTGCGCGGGCTGGTCGAGCTGGCCACCATCGAGCTCGTCGGCAAGCTGACGAAGACGCCGTACTGGCGCTGCCTCGGTGCCGAGGCCGACGCCAACGACGAGATCAAGCTCGAGATGTCCGACTGGTACTACGCGATGTCGACGAGCGGCCTCGAGCTGATCGGGTACTTCCAGAACCAGCTGCGCCGGCGCGGCTTCTACGAAGGCCCGGTGGACGGCAAGTTCAACCCGGCGTTCGACCAGGCTGTCATGAACTACCGGGGCGCGATCGGCATGAGCCGCGAGGCGGTGCTCGACGAGGCGCTGTTCAAGGCCTACCTGAATGCCGATCACAACAAGATCGCCCGTCCGGCGCGGCCGGTCGTGTTCCAGTCGGGCCCGGCTGTCGCCGCCGCGGCGCCGAGTGCGACGCCTGCGCCTGCCGCGACTGCCGCGGCCGCCGCGCCGATCCGGCTCGCGCTCGTGACCACCAACAACCAGACCCGCTTCGCCCGCGGAGAGCCGATCGCCCTGCAGGTTCAGGCCAGTCGCGACGCCTATGTGTACTGCTATCTGCAGGACGAGAGCGCGAAGATCGTGCGCTTCTTCCCGAACCGTTTTGCCCGCGATCCGATGCTGCCGGCGAGCCGCGTGCTGGCGTTGCCCGGGGCGATGCCGTTCCAGCTGGCCATCAAGACCGGTGGGGCCAGAGAGTCGATTGCCTGCTTCGCCACGCCGCGAGACGTGCTTGCCCAGTTGCCGAGCACGGTGGTCGGCGCCGACTTCGAGCCGCTCCCGGTGACCTCGCTCGAGCAGGTCCGGGCCGCCTTCGCCACCGCCGCGGGGGCCACCCTCGCCCAGGAGACTCTCCATGTTCAAGCCAAGTGACCTCGCCGCTCTGCTGATCGCTGTTCCGCTCGCCGCCGTGGCGGGTGTGACGGGCGTCGGGCCGACCGCCAGTTCGGTGGCGACGCTGCCTGCAGACGCTGCCGGCTACCAGATCCGCTGCTGGCAGAACGGCAGCCTGCTGTTCGAGGAGACCCTGGCCGCGCTGCCGGAGCCGAGCCAGTATGGCCTGCGCCTCGGCGGCCGCGACCGTGCCGGCCACCCCGTGTACGTCGCCGATACCCAGAACGCCACCTGCCTGATCCGCCGTGCGTCCGTGGAACGCATTCAGACGCGCTAGCCGCCCGGCGCAAATCGATTGAACCGATTGCGCAGCGGCTGCAACCCATTGGCGACCACCCCCTCTTTCCAGGAGACCGCCATGTACCGCACCTTGTTGATCGCCACGCTGACCGCCCTCGTATCCAGCACCGCCCCGGCCCAGACCGCACTGCACTATCGCGAAGGTCAGCGCGTCGACCCGCACGAGGTCGAGCGCATCCTCGGCGGCTCGGACGAGGCGCCGATCAAGACGCGGTCGATTCGGCTCCTGCTGGCCGAATCCGCCGCCCAGCGCCCGGATGCCGACCTGGCCCCCGCCGCGCCGGCGCCCCGCGCAGTGTCGCTGCCGGTGCGTTTCGAGTTCGATTCGGCTGAGGTCTCCGCCTCGGCCCGCGTTCAGCTCGACGCGCTGGCCGAAGGCATCAAGCTGCTGCCGCCGGATCGCAGCGTGCGCGTTGAGGGCCACACCGACGCCGTTGGCTCGGCCGACTACAACCTGCGCCTGTCGCTGCGCCGCGCCGCCGCGGTGAAGCGCTACCTCGTTCAGGTTCACGGCATCGACGCGAGCCGCCTCAAGGAAGCCGGCCTGGGCGTTCAGCAACCGATCGACGGGCTGGACCCGTTCGCGGCCCAGAACCGGCGCGTGCAATTCAGCGGCGCCTGAACACCGCGCACTCCGGGCGACATCGTGAACATGCGCGGCCGCGACTCTTGGGGGTTGAGTTTCCCCTCCCACTGCGTAGCATGGTTCATTCCGACACCGATCCGCCCGCAAGGGCCAGCCGTCAACTGCGGCGATCGCCCGGACCCAGCTGGTTTCGACTGTGTCAATCATGACGATGGCTACTCTTCGACGCACCGAACGGTGGCGCCGCGCGCTGCGGCGCCTCGCCTGCGCAACGGTGGCAACGACCATGCTGGTCTTCGCAACCTCGGCGGTGACACCGGCTCGCGCCCAGACGCCCGCACCCGACAAGCGGATCGCGCTCGTAATCGGCAATGCGCGCTACCCGGCCATTCCGCTGAACAACCCGGAAAACGACGCACGTGTGGTCGGCCGCACGCTGCGCGGGCTGGGCTTCGAAGTGATCGAGCACGTCAATCTGCCGGTGAAGCAGTTTCGCCAGGTGCTGCGCGACTACGTGCGGCGCCTGCAGACCGAGAACGGCATCGGCCTGCTGTTCTACGCCGGGCATGGCGTGCAGATCGACGGGCGCAACTACCTGTTGCCGGTCGACATCAACCTTCGCGACCAGGAAGAGATCAAGGACGAGGCGGTCGACATCGACGACCTGTTCGTGAGCAAGCTGGATCGGGCCAGCTCGCGCGGCCTGATCGTGATCCTCGATGCCTGCCGCGACAACCCGTTCGGCAAGAAGACGCGCAACATCCAGGCCTCGGGCGGGCTGGCCGAGATGGGTGCGCGCGGCGCGATGATCGCGTACTCGGCCGCGCCCGGGGCCGCTGCCGAGGACGGCCCGGAGGGCACGAACAGCGTGTTCACGCGGCATTTGGTGCACGAGATGCTCGAGCCCGGTGTCGAGGTCGAGACCATGTTCAAGAACGTGCGCGTGAAGGTGCTGCAGGATACGAAGAAGCGCCAGATGCCGTGGGTGAACAGCTCGTTGACCGTCGACTTCCAGTTCAACCCGCAGCTGGGGGGCACACGCGCCGAACTCGCCAAGCAGGACGAGATCAAGGCTCTGCAGCAACGGCTCGAGCGGCTCGAACGCGAGCAACGCGAGAAGGAGGCGCAGATGCAGGCCATGGCGCGCCAGCTCGAACACTCCGTCGCCCGCGACACGCTCGCGAGTCCTCCGCCGGTGGTGGTGGCCGACCCGATCGCGCCACCTGTCGCTCCCGTGGCTCGGCCGGTGGAAAAGACGCTGCCAGCGCCCGACCCCTTCGATCTGCCGCCGCCCACCGTGCCGCGCAAGGAGGCTACGGCCAAGCCGCCGGCGCCCGAGCCGGAGCGACCGAAGGAGCACGAGGCGGCCAGGGAGCCGCCGCGCGATGCGAAGAAGCCGGTCGCGCAGCTCGCGCGCAGCGAGCCCGCGTCGACCAGGCGCGCCGAATCCGAGCGCTGTGTCGCCCTGCAGATCCGCGCGCAGCTCGGTGAACCTGTCTCGACGAACGATCTTCAAAAGGAGTGTCGAAAATGAACCAGTCGAATTGGACCTTGTGGGCTCCCGGCGTTGCGACCGGGCTGCTGGCCGCGGCTGTCCTGGCTGGTTGCGCCGCGCCGCCGCCGCCAATGGCCGCCGCCCCCGCCCCCGCGCGCAGCATCGAGCTGATGCCGGCCCCGGCTTCGGTGCAGTCACCACCACCCGCGGTGGCGCCGCCCGCCGCGCCGGCCGCACCGCCGCCACCCGCCGCATCGCCCGCTCCGGCGGGCCCGCCGCCGGCGATGCCGTATGCCAAGGCGGTGCTGTCGGCCGCGCAGAACCTGTTCGGCAAGGCCGACCTGGCGGTGGCGTCCACCGTGCGCAGCGGTTCGGTGCCCTACCCGCTCGTCATCGATCCGTTGGTCGACGGCAATTCGGGCTACCAGTCTGAAGCGACGCGGGCGATGGAAAAGCAGGTGGTCGAGCTGCTCAAGGCCAGCTACCCGAACTTCGACGTCAAGCCGTTCACGACGACCAACCTGTCGCGCGGGCCGCTGATGTTCATCGGCACGTTCACGGCCGTCGACAAGGAGCGCAAGAACGTCGGCGAGCACGATGCCTACCGCATCTGCCTCGCGCTGGTCGACCTGCGCACCGGCAAGATCGTCTCGAAGGGCCTGGCGTTCGCCCAGAAGGACGGCGTCGACATCACGCCGAGCGTGTTCTTCCAGGACAACCCGGCCTGGGCTCCCGACCCGGCGACCCAGGGCTACGTGCGCACCTGCCAGGGCACGAAGGCCGGCGACCCGATCAACCCCGTCTACTGGGATCGGATCATGCAGGCGGCGCTGATCAACGACGCCACCCAGGCCTACGAGGAGGGCAACTACGAAGTCTCGCTCGACCTGTTCCGCGCCGTGTTGCGCCAGCCCGGCGGTGACCAGCTGCGCGTCTACAACGGCCTGTACCAGGCGGCCACGAAGTTGGGCCGCAAGCCCGAGGCCGCCGAGGCCTTCGCGCGCATCGTCGACTTCGGCCTCGCGAACAACCAGCTCGGCGTCAAGTTCACCTTCCGCCCCGGTTCGACGCTGTTCCCGCCCGACCCGAAGGTCAGCGGCGACTATCACATGTGGATCGGCCAGATCGCGCAACGCGCGGCGCAACGCAGCGCGTGTCTCGAGATCGCGGGGCACAGCAGCAAGACCGGCCCGGAGCCGCTGAACGAACGCCTGTCACTCGCGCGCGCCCAGTACGTCAAGCAGCGCATCGACGCCGCGGCGCCGACGCTGGCCAAGCGCACCAAGGCGATGGGAAAGGGCTCGAGCGAAACCAAGATCGGGATCGGCACCGACGACCTGCGCGACCAGCTCGATCGGCGCGTCGAGTTCAAGGTCCTGGACTGCCCCTCGACCTGAGCAGCGCCGCGTCAGTGCGCGCCGACGACCACCGGCACCTCGGTGGCCGGCGGGGTGTTGCGGCTGCGGTGGCAGCGCACGATGCCGTCGATCATCACCATCCCGATGCCGGGGATGTCGCCGAGCTGCACGCTCTCCAGCAGCGTCTTGCCGGCCGTGTGCTGCGCGCGGTCCATGAAGACGAAGTCGGCCGCGCGGCCGGCCTCGATCAGCCCGCAGTTCAGGCCGCGGATGCGCGCGGTGTTGCCGGTGGCGAAGCAGAACACCAGCTCGGCCGGGATGTTCGCGAGGCTGGCCAACATCGAGACCATCCGCAGGATGCCCAGCGGCTGAACGCCCGAGCCCGCCGGCCCGTCGGTGCCGAGGATCACGCGGTGCGGGCACTTCAGCTGCAGCGCCGCCTGCGCCGCGGCGATCGCGATCTTCTCGTTGCCGTTGTGCACGATCTCGATCGCGCGGCTGCTCTTCTCGCACAGCTCGCACACATGCGCTTCGGGCAGCGAGGTGTGGCCGCCGTTGATGTGGCCGATGATGTCGGCGTCGGCTTCGAGCACCACGTCCTTGTCGATCAGGCCGGAGCCGGGGATCGACGGCCCACCCGTGTGGATCGTGCTCTGGATGCCATGCTGGCGCGCCCACGCGACCATCTGCTTGGCCTCGTAGCCCGCCTTCACGGAGCCGAGGCCGACCTCGCCGAGCAGGCTCACGCCGGCCTCGGCCAGCTCCCTGAAATCGCTCTCGACCATGCCCTTCTCGATGATCGGCGCGCCGGCCAGCACCTTCACCCCGCCGGGTCGGAAGTTGTCGAACGCACGCTGCGCGGTGATGGCCAGTGCCTTCAGGCCGACGATGTCCTTGGGTCGGCCGGGCAGGTGCACCTCGCCGGCCGAGACCATCGTCGTGACGCCGCCGTTCATCGTCGACTCGATCCAGCCGAGCTGGTTCTGGCGCGGCGTCCAGTCGCCGAACACCGGGTGCACGTGGCTGTCGATCAGGCCCGGGGCGACGCAGGTCTGGCGCGCGTCGATGAGCGTGTCGGCCTGGTCGGTGTCGGCGTCCGCCTCCTTGCCGACGAAGCTGATCATGCCGTCGTGCACGACGATCGTGTCGGCGTCGAGGATGGGCCGGTCGATGTCGCCGGACAGCAGCAGCCCGATGTTGCGGATCACGACCTTGCCTGATCGACCGGTACTTGCAGCGTCTGCCATGTTCGATGCCCTTGGGGTGGTGCGGTGAATCTATCATCCGCGCATGTCTTCGTTGCGCAACCTGCAAGAGGCCCTCGGCGAGATCGGTCGCAGCGGCATGCGCTCGTCGATCGGCTGGTCGGTGAGCTGGTGGCATGTCGTGCATGCCGGCGCGCTGGTGCTGGTGCTCGCGCTCTCGCCCTCGACCTACACCCGCAGCACCCGCGCGGCGCTGGCACGGCACGTGGTGCTCGGCACGGTGCCGCTGCTGCCGTGGTTCGGCGTGTTCGCGGCGCTGGTCAGTGTCGTGATCATCCGCATCGTGGTCGTCACCGCGGAGAGCTACGGCCTGACGCAGTACGCACTCGAGATGGTGGTGCGCGTGCTGGTGCTGGAGCTGATTCCGCTGAGCGCTGCTCTGTTCGTCGCGTTGCGCGCCACCGTGCCGGCCGGCGGTGAATTGACCGCCATGCACGCGAGCGGCGCGCTGCACGCGCAGGAGCAGGCCGGTGCTGACCCGTTGCGCCACGAGCTGCTGCCGCGCGTCGTCGCCGGCATGTTCGCGGTGCTGCTGCTGGCGGCGATCAGTTGCCTGATCGCCATGGTGCTGACCTACGTTGCGGTCTACGGCTTCACGCTTGCCGCGTTCGCCGGCTTCACGCGCACGCTCGGCCAGATCTTCGAGCCGGGGCTGGCGCTGGTGCTCGCGCTGAAGACGCTGTTCTTCAGCCTCGCGGTCGCGCTGATCCCGGTCGCCGCGTTCCTGCGCGGGCCGCAGTCCGCGGTCGCGCCCGGCTCGCGCGCGAGCCCCGAACTCGACAGTCTGGTGCGGCTGTTCACCGCGATCCTGGTGATCGAGATCGTCTCGCTGGTGAGCAACTACTATTGACGCGCGATGACTGAAGACATACCGATCGACGCGCCGAACCGGCTCGAGTTCAAGGCGACCCTGCTGCTGCTCGTGCTGATCCTGCTCGTCGGCGGGGCGGCGCTTTACCTGGGCTACGCGCGGGGCGCGTTCGAGAGCACGCAGGAGCTCGTGCTCGTCGCCGAGGACTCCGAGGGCGTCAGCGTCGGCATGGACATGACCTTCGCCGGCTTTCCGATCGGCCGCGTGCGCCGCACCGAACTCGCGCCCGACGGCAACGTGCGCATCCTCATCGACGTGCCGATCAGGGACGCGCACTGGCTGCGCACGACAAGTGTGTTCGCGCTCCAGCGCGGCGTCGTCGGCAACACCAACATCCGCGCCTACACCGGCATCCTGACCGACCCGCCGCTCCCCGATGGCGCGGTGCGCAGCGTGCTGCGCGGCGACGCCGCGGCCGAGATCCCGAAGCTGATGGCCGATGTGCGCCAGCTGCTGCAGAACCTGAACAACATGAGTGCGAGCGACTCGGCGCTGAGCGCCACGCTTGCCAATGTGCAAGGCTTCACCGAGAAGCTGAAGGGCCCGGGCGGCGCGATGGGCGCGCTGGTCGGCAGCGACGCCGACGCGAAGAAGCTGATCACCGCGCTCGACCGCACCAACACGCTGCTGTCGCGCCTCGACGGCCTGGTCGCGAAGGCCGACACGCAGGTCTTCGGCACCGACGGCCTGGTGCGCGACGCGCGCACGACGGTGACGCAGCTCAACGCGATGCTGCTCGACGCGCGCGCCAGCCTGCAGCAGGTCGACGCGGTGCTGCAGGAGGCGAAGGCGATCGGCGCCAACGTCAACGCGGCCACGACCGATCTGGGCGCGTTGCGCGGGGATGTCGAGACCAGCCTGCGCAATGTCGACGGCCTGATCAACGAGCTGAACCGCAAGTGGCCGTTCAAGCGCGAGACGGAGATCAAGCTGCCGTGACGAAGCCCCCGAGCACGGAGTACCGTACTCACCCCCCGAGGGGGCGCTCGGGCCGCTTGGGAGCGGCCCGGCGCTGGCCCGAGCTGGCGCTGATGCTGCTCGCCGCGTGCTCATCGACCCCGCCGCCGCCCGATTGGCAGATGAACGCCAAGTCCGCGAGCGAGCGTTCGGTGGCCGCGTACCTCACGGGCAATGCGCGCATCGACGCGGCCGAACTCGCACGCGCCCGTGCCGAGGTTGCGCGCACCGGCCGCGCCGATCTGCTCGCGCGGGTCGAGCTGACGCACTGCGCGGCACAGGTCGCGAGCCTGGTGTTCGAGCCCTGCAGCGGCTTCGAGCCTCTGCGTGCCGATGTCGCGGCGCCCGAGTCTGCCTACGCCGACTACCTCGCCGGCCGCGCACCGAATGCGGCGCTGCTGCCCGAAGCGCACCGCGCGGTCGCGGCGAGCAGCGCAGCACTGGGCGCCATCGCCGACCCGTTGGCGCGTCTCATCGCCGCGGGTGTGCTGTTCCAGACGAACCGCGCCGATCCGCAGGTCATCCAGACCGCGATCGACACCGCCTCCGCGCAAGGCTGGCGGCGGCCGCTGCTCGCGTGGCTCAACGTGCAACTCAAGCGCGCCGAGGCGGCCGGTGCGCGCGAGGACGCCGAACAACTTCGGCGCCGCATCGCGATCGTCGAGCGTGGGGCTGCGCTGCCCTGAGGGGTCGCGCACCGGTTCAGTGAGGTGACGATGCTCAAGCTGCTCGGCAAGCCGTCGTCGATCAATGTCCGCAAGGTGCTCTGGCTTTGCGCCGAGCTGCCGCTCGAGATCGAACACGAGGCCTGGGGTTCGGGGTTTCGTTCGACGCACACGCCCGAGTTCCTCGCGCTCAACCCGAATGCACTCGTGCCGGTGATCCGCGATGGCGAGCTCGTGCTGTGGGAGTCGAACACGATCTGCCACTACCTCGCGGGCCGCGAAGGCCGCGTCGATCTGCTGCCGACCCTGCCCGCGGCGCGCGCCCGCGTCGAGCAGTGGATGGACTGGCAGGCCACCGAGCTGAACACCGCATGGCGCTACGCCTTCATGGCGCTGGTGCGCGAGAGCCCGATGCATCGCGATGGCTCGGCGATCGCCGCGAGCGTGGCCGAATGGAACCGGCTGATGAGCCTGCTCGATGCGCAGCTGAAGCACACCGGCGCGTACGCGGCCGGACCGACCTTCACGCTCGCCGATATCGTGCTCGGCCTGTCGACCCATCGCTGGTTCTCGGTGCCGATGGATCGGCCCGTGCTGCCTGCGGTGCAGGCCTACTACGACCGGCTCAGCGACCGGCCCGCCTTTCTCGCGCACGGCCGCAACGGCACGCCCTGAGGGGATCAGACGCCTTCGATCGCGACGAGCGTGCCCGTGGATGCGCGCTGGCGGATCGCGATCAGCCGCTGGTATTCGGGCGAGGTGTAGAAGGCCTTCAGGTGCGCCATGTCGGGGAACTCGAGGATGACCTGGCGTGTCGGCGCGGCGTCGCCCTCGAGCGCGGTCACCGCGCCGCCGCGCACCAGGTAGCGCCCGCCGTGCGCGGCGATCACCCCGGGCGCGTCGCGCCGGTAGGTCTCGTACAGCGCGGGGTCGGTGACTTCGATGCTGGCGTGGATGTAGGCGGCCATGGCGTTCCTCTGGCGGTGACGGGGCCGCCAGTATCGCGTGGTGCCGCCCGGCGCGGATCGCGTCAGCCGGCGTCTTCGAGCGCAGCGAGCACGTTCGCCGAGGGCGCATGCCAGCCGATGATCGCGCCCTGCGCGACGATCATCGCCAGCGCGGCTGCCTTGAACTCGGGGAAGTAGCTCTCGGTCCCGTCGGAGGCGAGCAGGCAGTCGTACCCGCGGTCGTTGGCCTCGCGCATCGAGGTCTGCACGCAGACCTCGGTCGTCACGCCCGTGAACACCAGGTGCGTGATGCCTTGGGCGTGCAGCATCTCGTGCAGGCCGGTCGACCAGAACATGCCCTTGCCCGGCTTGTCGATCACCAGCTCGCCGGTCTGCGGCGCGAGCGCCGGGATGATGGAGGTACCTGCCTCGCCGCGGATCAGCAGCCGGCCCATCGGGCCCGCGTCGCCGATGCGCAGCGTCGGTTCGCCGCGCAGCCGCTTGGCCGGCGGGCAATCCGACAGATCGGCCTTGTGCGATTCGCGCGTGTGCACCACCGGCCAGCCGCGGGCGCGCCACGCGGCGAGCAGCTTGGCGATCGGCTCGATCGCGGTGTGCAGCAGCGTGACGTCGTTGCCGAGCGACGCGCCGAAGCCCCCGGGCTCGACGAAGTCGCGCTGCATGTCGATGATCACCAGCGCGGTCTTGCCCGGTGCGAACGGGTAGGGGAACGGTGTGGCGGCTATGTCCATCATGATTGCCCCTCGGCCCATGGGTACCTGGGCCGATCCCCCGAGGGGACGAGCCTTGCTTGGGGCGGCCCGGCGCGGCGGCTCACGCGGCCTCCGGCAGGGCGTGGGCGTCTTCGTGATCGTGGCCGCCCATGTGCGCGCCGATCAGGTGGCGGTCGGCCGTGGCGGCCGGCGTCTCGAACACGATGCGGCCTTCGCTCATCACCGCGATGCGGTCCGAGAGTTCGAGCAGTTCGTCCAGGTCTTCGCTGATCAGCAGCACCGCACCGCCCTTCGCGCGCACCTGCAGGATGCGCGCGTGGATCTCGGCCACGGCCGCGAAGTCCAGCCCGAACACCGGGTTCGCGGCGATCAGCACGTTGATGTCGCCGGCGAGTTCGCGTGCCAACACCGCACGCTGCACGTTGCCGCCCGAGAGGCTCGCGATCGGTGCGTTCTCGCCGCGGGTCTTCACACCGTACTCGGCGATCCACTCCCGCGCGCGTTCGCGCCACGCGCCGAAACGCAGCCAGCCGCCTCGTTTGAGCGGCGCGACATCGAAGTCGCGCAGCGCCATGTTCTGCGCCACGCTCAGTTCGCCGACGCACGCATTGCGCAGCGGCTCCTCGGGCAGCGCGCGCAATTGCAGCACGCGGTTCTCGGCGCGGCGCGCGGCATACGGTTGGCCGACGACCTGCACCTTGCCGGCGGTGCGAGGCCGCTGGCCGACGAGCGCTTCGACCAGTTCGCGCTGGCCGTTGCCCGAGACACCGGCAATGCCGAGGATCTCGCCGCGCTTGACGCTCAGGCTCAGGCCCTGCACGGCCAGCGTGCCGCGGTCGCCCATCGAGCTCAGGCCCTCGACCATCAGCGCGACGGGCGCATCGGCCGGTGTCGCCGCGCGCGGTGCCGCGCTGCCCTCCGCGACGAGCGCCGAGCTGTCCGCGGCCGACTCGCCGATCATGGCCTGCGCCAGCGTCTGCGGCGTCGCATCCGCCACGCGCGCGCCGGCCACGCGTTTGCCGCGGCGCAGCACCGTCACCTCGTCCGCATACGCCATCACCTCGCGGAACTTGTGCGTGATCATCAGCACCGTGCACTCGCCGCGCTTCGCGACCGCGCGCACATACGCGAGCACCTCGTCGGCCTCCTGGGGCGTCAGCACCGAAGTCGGCTCGTCGAGGATCAAGAGGCGCGGCTTCAGGTAGAGCTGCTTCAGCAGTTCGAGCTTCTGCTTCTCGCCGGCCGCGAGACCTGCCGGCGTTGCATCGAGGTCGAGCTTGAACGGCGTCGTCTTCAGAAATTCGCCGAGCGCGGCGCGTTCCTTCTTCCAGTCGATCAGCGCCGGCGTACGGCCGCCGGCGAGCAGCAGGTTCTCGGCCACGTTCATGCCGGGTGCGAGCGTGAAGTGCTGGTAGACCATGCCGATGCCGAGCGCGCGGGCGACCACGGGCGTGGCGATGTCGTGCTCGCGGCCGTCGATCAGGATCGAGCCGCCCTCGGGCCGCTGCGAGCCGGCGACGCACTTCACCAGCGTGCTCTTGCCGGCACCGTTCTCGCCGAGCAGCGCGTGCACCGAGCCGGCATGCACCGTCATGCTGACGCGGTCCATCGCGGTGAAGCTGCCGAAGCGCTTCGTCAGCTCGAGCGTCTCGAGGGTGAGCGCGCCGGTGGCCGGCGCCTTGGGGTCGAGCGGTGCGGTCATGCGAGGGCCTCCAGCACGGCGGTGGACGTGGCGTGCGCGCCGAACACCCCGCCCTGCATCGTCACCATGTTCAGCGCGGCGAGGTGGTTGGCGGGGTCGGTCGCGGCCGTGCAGTCCGACAGCAGCAGGCACTCGAAGCCGCGGTCGTTGCCTTCGCGCATCGTCGTGTGCACGCACACATCCGTCGTGATGCCGGCGAGCAGCAGGTTCTCGATGCCGCGCGTGCGCAGGATCATTTCCAGGTCGGTCGCGCAGAACGATCCCTTGCCGGGCTTGTCGATGATCGGCTCACCGGGCAGCGGCGCGAGTTCATCGATGATGTTCCAGCCCGGCTCGCCGCGCACGAGGATGCGGCCGCATGGGCCGTCGTCGCCGATGCCCACGCCATCGGTGCCGATGCGGCGCGAGCGCCAGCGCTTGTTCGCCGGCAGATCCGACAGGTCGG
>JBDTVC010000121.1:0-14282 GCA_040007475.1 Burkholderiales bacterium | reverse complement strand
TGCTGCCATTAACCACTCGGCCACCCCTCCAAGACGAACCGCGGAGTATAGCAGGGAACGAAACGCGTCCAACCAGCTACCAGTCGATCGGCGCGACGCCCGGGCGGGCGCGGGCCAGGAATTCGTTGGCGCGACTGAAGTGCCGGCACCCGATGAATGGCACCGGCGGACGCAAGGCCGACAGCGGCGAGGGGTGATTCGCCACCAACACCAGATGTCGCCCGCCCTGCTCGACCAAGGGTTTCTTGCGCTGGGCAGACGCACCCCAGAGCATGAACACCGTGGGCTCGGCGTTCGCGGCGACGTGGGCCAACAGCGCATCGGCCAACTGCTCCCACCCGCGCCCCGCGTGGCTTTGCGGGGCGCCGTCCTCGACCGTCAGCGCGGCGTTGAGCAGCAGCACCCCCTGGCGCGCCCACGGCGTCAGGTCATCGCGGCACTGCGAGGGCGCGCCCATGTCGGACTGCACCTCCTTCAGCATGTTGCGCAGGCTGGGCGGCAACTTTCGTTGACCCGGGGCGACCGAGAAGGCCAGACCCTGGGCCTGCCCGGGGCCGTGGTACGGGTCCTGACCCAGGATGACGACTCGGGCGTCCCGCGGCGCGGTGAGTTCCAGCGCACGGAAGATTCGGTCGGGATACACGACCGCGCCGTCGCGCACACGCTGGTCGACGAAGGCCGCGAGTGCGTGGCCCGGCGCACTGGCCAGAAACCCGCCGGTGACCTCGCGCCACGCGGAGGGCACCTGCGCGAAGGCGTGCGCAAGCGGTTCGCGCAGGCGGTTGTCGACGGCAGTCACCCGAACAGATGGGCCAGCGCCGTGCCGGGGTCGGGCGCGCGCATGAAGGCCTCACCGACCAGGAAGGCGTGCACGTTCGCGTCGCGCATGCGTTGCACGTCGCCCTGCGCGAGGATGCCACTCTCGGTGACGAGCAGGCGATCGGCGGGCACGCGCGGCAGCAGGTCCAGCGTGGTCTGCAGCGTGACCTCGAAGGTGCGCAGATTGCGGTTGTTGATGCCCACGAGTGGCGTCTTCAATCGCAGTGCTCGGTCGAGTTCGACACCATCGTGCACCTCGACCAGTACCGCCATGCCGAGCGCGTGCGCCTGCGCCTCGAGATCGGCCATCAGCGCGTCGTCGAGGCTGGCGGCGATCAGCAGAATGCAGTCAGCGCCCATCGCGCGGGCCTCGAACAGCTGGTACGCGTCGACCATGAAATCCTTGCGCAGCACCGGCAACGGGCACGCCGCGCGGGCTTGCTCGAGGTAGGCGGCGCAGCCCTGGAAGAACTGCACGTCGGTGAGCACACTCAGGCAGGCGGCACCATGTTCGGCGTAGCTCTCGGCGATCGCTGCGGGCACGAATTTCTCGCGTAGCACGCCCTTGCTCGGGCTGGCCTTCTTGATCTCGGCGATCACCCCAGCACCGCCCGCGGCGATCTTGCCGCGCAGACTGCCGACGAAATCACGTTGCCCGCCGAGCGACTCCGCATCGCGCCGAAGCGAGAGCAGATCGCGCTTGCGGCGCGCCAGCGAAATTTCGTCGCGCTTCACCGCGATGATCTTGTCGAGGATGTCGCTCATGTCGGCGCGAGCTCCTTCGCGCGGGCGACGAACTGATGCAGCTTTGCCAGCGCCTGGCCCGAAGCGAGAGCTTCGCGCGCCAGCGCAACGCCGTCCTTCATCGTCGGCGCCACATTCGCCGCATACAGCGCGACGCCAGCGTTGAGCATCACGATGTCGCGCGCCGGGCCGGGCACGTTGTCGAGCACCGACTGCAACAGCTCCTTCGACTGCTCGGGTGTCTCGACCTTCAGCGCGCGGTTGCTCGCCATCGTCAGGCCGAAATCCTCGGGGTGAATTTCATACTCGTGGATGCCGCCGTCCTTCAACTCGCCGACCATCGTTGCTGCGCCGAGCGAGACCTCGTCCATGCCATCGCGCCCGTAGACGACGACCGCGTGCTCGGCGCCGAGCCGCTGCAGCGCGCGCACCTGGATGCCGACCAGATCGGGGTGGAACACGCCCATCAGGATGTTCGGCGCGTCCGCCGGATTCGTCAGCGGGCCGAGGATGTTGAAGATCGTACGGATGCCGAGCTCCTTGCGCACCGGGCCGACGTTCTTCATCGCCGGGTGATGGTTGGGCGCGAACATGAAGCCGATGCCGGTGTCGGCGATGCAGCGCGCGATCGCCGTGGGCGTCAGCGTCATCGGCATGCCGAGCGCTTCGAGCACGTCGGCACTGCCCGACTTGCTGCTGACGCTGCGGTTGCCGTGCTTGCTGATGCGGGCACCGGCCGCGGCAGCGACGAACATGCTGCAGGTCGAAATGTTGAAGGTGTGCGAGCCGTCGCCGCCGGTGCCGACGATGTCGACCAGATGCGTGCGGTCCGCCACCTCGACCTTGGTCGAGAACTCGCGCATCACCTGCGCAGCAGCGGCGATCTCGCCGATCGTCTCCTTCTTGACGCGCAGGCCGACGAGCAGCGCGGCCATCATCACCGGCGACATCTCGCCGCTCATGATGCGGCGCACCAGCGAGAGCATCTCGTCGTGGAAGATCTCGCGGTGGTCGATGGTGCGCGTCAGCGCATCCAGGTTGGTGATCGTCATGGTGGCCTCTCGGGTTCAGGCGGTGAGGTGTTCGCGCACGGCGGCCACCGCGTGATCGACGCCGGCCGCATCGACATCGAGGTGGGTCACGAAGCGCAAGCGGTACAGGCCCGTGGCGAGTACGCCGTGCGACTTCAGGTGTTCCATCAGGCCGCTGGCACGCGGGCCCTGCACATCAGCGAACACGATGTTGGTCTGCGGCGGCTCCACCGTCAGCCCCGGCAAGCCGGCCAGGCCGTCAGCCATGCGCTTGGCCAGTGCGTGGTCGTCGGCGAGCCGGTCGATGTGGTGGTCGAAGGCGTGGATCGCCGCCGCCGCCAGCACGCCCGCCTGCCGCATCCCGCCGCCGAGCATCTTGCGCCAGCGGTGCGCCCCGCGGATGAACTCGCGCGTGCCGACCAGCGCCGAGCCAACCGGCGCGCCCAGGCCCTTCGAGAAACAGACCGAGACGCTGTCGAAGTGCGAGGCCATCTCTCGCGCCCGGGCTCGCGGATCGCCACCCATCGCGACGGCCGCGTTGAACAGCCGCGCGCCATCGAGATGCGTCGCCAGGCCGCGTTGGCGCGCCAGCGCGGTCGCCTCGGCCAGATACGCCATCGGCAGCACCTTGCCCCCGAGCGTGTTCTCGAGCGCGAGCAGGCGCGAGCGCGCGAAGTGCGCGTCGTCGGGCTTGATCGCGGCCTCGATGTCCTTCAATGCCAGCGTGCCGTCGGGCTGGTGGTCGAGCGGCTGCGGCTGCACGCTGCCGAGCACGGCGGCGCCGCCGCCTTCCCACCGATACGTGTGCGCCATCTGGCCGACGATGTACTCGTCGCCGCGCCCGCAGTGGCTCATGATCGCAACCAGGTTGCTCTGCGTGCCGCTCGGCACGAACAGCGCCGCCTCCTTGCCGAGCAGCGCCGCGATGCGCTCCTGCAGCGCGTTGACGGTGGGGTCGCCGGCGAAGACGTCGTCGCCCAGCTCGGCGGACAGCATCGCCGCGCGCATCGCCGGCGTCGGTTGCGTCACCGTGTCGCTGCGCAGGTCGATCGTGTTCACGGCCGGAGCTCCAGGAAGTTCTTCAGCATCGTATGCCCATGCTCGGTCAGGATCGACTCGGGGTGGAACTGCACGCCCTCGAGCGGCGTCTTCGTGCCGGCCAGCCCGCGATGCCGCACGCCCATGATCTCGCCGTCCTGCGAGGTGGAGGTGACCTCGAGCACCGTCGGCAGGCTCTCGCGCTCGATCACCAGCGAGTGATAGCGGATCACCGTGAACTCGCGCGGCAGCGCGGTGTACACACCACGCTCGTCGGTCGTGATCACGTCGGTCTTGCCATGCATCTGCGTCTGCGCGCGGATCACCTTGCCCCCGAGCGCGGCGCCGATCGCCTGGTGACCCAGGCAAACGCCGAGGATCGGCAGCGTGCCGGTGAGCGCCTCGATCGCGGCGACGCAAACGCCAGCCTCGGCGGGCGAACACGGGCCGGGCGACAGCACCAGCTTGTCGGGCCGCAGCGCCCGGATGCCGGCGACGTCGATCTCGTCGTTGCGGAACACGCGCACCTCCTCGCCGAGCTCGGCAAAGTACTGCACCAGGTTGTAGGTGAAGGAGTCGTAATTGTCGATCATCAACAGCATGGCGAGCTCCTCAATGCGCGGCCGCGCGCAGCAGCGCGGCGACGAGCGGTGGCGTCCGGCCCTGCAGCGCGGCGCGCTCAGGCTGGAACAGCGTGCAAACAAAGAACGGATGCGCGTCGAGCTCGACCGCCCGCACGTCGCCCTGCGGCCCGGTCGCCGCCACGCGCAACGGGCCGCGTGTCAGCGTGTCGACGAACGCCGGGTTCAGTCCGTAGCGACAGCGGTAGCCCTCCTGGATCGTCGGCGTCCCGCAGGCCAGCGCGAGGCGCGAGTCGGGTACCAGCGTCAGCGTCTCGGTCGCCTCGACGAGCGCGCATTCGAGCAGCGCGATCACGTTGCGCGGCGCGTCGGGCGCGGTCTCGGCGTGATCGGCATCGGCCCAGCCGAGCACATGGCGCGCGTAGTCGATCACCGCGTGCTGGAAGCCCCCGCAGGTGCCGAGGAAGGGCACGCCCTGCTCACGCGCGAAGCGGATCGCGCGCAGCGCCGCGTCCATGTCTCGGTACGGGCTGCCGGGCACGCACCACAGCGCGTCGAAGCGCGCGAGGTCGGCGTCATCGGGCATGGCATCGGTGGCGAGCCAGTCGGCTTCGACCACGCGGCCGAGTTGCTCGCCGGCCAGGCGCAGCGCGATCGGGTTCGCGCGGTGCGCGGTGATGCTGTCGTCGCGGTCGCCGATCAGCCCGACCCGCAGCGCGCGCATCAGAAGCCCTCCTCGACGAGTTCAGCAGCGCGGATCAGCGCGCGCGCCTTGTGCTCGGTCTCCTTCCATTCGAGCTCGGGCACCGAGTCGGCGACCACGCCGGCCGCGGCCTGCACGTACAGCGTCTGGTCCTTCACGATGCCGGTGCGGATCGCGATCGCCACGTCCATGTCGCCGGCAAAGCTCAGGTAGCCGCAGGCACCGCCGTAGATGCCACGCTTGACCGGCTCGAGCTCGTCGATGATCTCCATCGCGCGGATCTTCGGTGCGCCGGTCAGCGTACCGGCCGGGAAGGTGGCGCGCAGCACGTCGAGGTTGGTCATGCCGTCCTTCAGGATGCCCTCAACGTTGCTGACGATGTGCATCACGTGCGAATAGCGCTCGACCGTGAACGCCTCGGTGACCTTGACCGTGCCGGTCTTCGCGATGCGGCCGATGTCGTTGCGCGCCAGGTCGATCAGCATCACGTGCTCGGCGCGCTCCTTCGGGTCGTTCTTCAGCTCGGCCTCGAGCGCCTTGTCGAGCTCGGGCGTGGCGCCACGCGGGCGCGTGCCGGCGAGTGGTCGGATCGTGACCTTTTCGCCTTCCGCCGTGCGCTCGTGGCGCACCAGGATCTCGGGCGAGGCGCCGACGATCTGGAAGTCGCCCATGTCGTAGAAATACATGTAGGGCGACGGATTCAGCGAGCGCAATGCGCGGTAAAGGCTCAGCGGCGACTCGGTGTAGCGCTTGCGCAGGCGCTGGCCGATCTGCACCTGCATCATGTCGCCAGCGGCGATGTACTCCTTCGAGCGCAACACGGCGGCGATGTAGGCCTCCTTGCCGAATTCGCGTTCCACGCCGTGCGAGGCGCCGCGCTTCACGGCCGGCGCGGTGACGCTGTACTTCAGCTTGTCGCCCAGGTCTCCGAGCCGGCGCTTCGCCGCATGGAAGGATTCGGGCTGACCCGGGTCGGCGTAGACGATCAGGTACAGGCGGCCCGAGAGGTTGTCGATCACCGCGAGCTCTTCACACTGCAGCAGCAGGATGTCGGGTGTATCGATGCCGCCGGGCTTCTCGGTCTTCGCGAGCTTGGGCTCGATGAAGCGCACCGCGTCGTAGCCGAAGTAGCCGGCCAGCCCGCCGCAGAAGCGCGGCATGCCGGGGCTGAGCGCGACCTTGAATCGCTTCTGGTAGTCGGCGATGAAGTCGAGCGGGTTGCCCTCATGCGTCTCGACCACAGCGCCATTCGTGACAACCTCGGTCTTGAACCCCGTCGCGCGCAACAGCGTGCGCGCGGGCAGGCCGATGAACGAGTAGCGGCCGAAGCGCTCGCCGCCGACGACCGATTCGAGGAGGAAGCTGTGCTTGCCGCCGCCACTGGCATACGCCAGCTTCAGGTAGAGCGACAGCGGCGTCTCGAGATCGGCGAAGGCCTCCGCGATCAACGGGATGCGGTTGAAGCCCTGCGCCGCGAGGCTCTTGAATTCGAGTTCGGTGATCATGATGTTCAGGGGCCCTCCACAGGCCTGCAGATGAAGCGGTGGCGGCGTGCGCAGCCACCGATGGAGCCGGCATCGCATGCCTTCGAAGAGACACGCCGCCGACCGCAGCAAGACACAGGCGCCGAAGCGTGGAGCTTCAGCGCGAACGGCTCAGCCCCGCCAGGGCCAGGCTCCCCGGTCGATCGACCCTGCTGTGAGATTGCGCGGTGTGAACATGCGCAAAAGTGTAGCAGCCCTCGACGCGAGCTTCACACCCGCCGAAACCGTGAACAATTGTGAGAAGACCCGCGCCGGTGTCGAGCCGCCGCCTGCGCGACGCTCTAGCATCCGCCACCGCTCCCTGGAAGCACCATGCGCCGATTCCTTGCCCACACCGCTCTCGCGGCCGCCCTGCTCACCCCGTTGCTCAGCCACGCACAGACCACCGACGTGGCGGGCGTGAAGTTCGCCAACAGCGTGCAGGTCGGCAGTTCGAAACTGCAGATCAACGGCGCCGGTGTGCGCTACAAGCTCGTCTTCAAGGTCTACGCTGCGGCGCTCTATCTGACCGACAAGGCGACGACGCCCGAAGCCGTCTACGCCGCGCCCGGCCCGCGCCATCTGCAGATCGTGATGCTGCGCGAGATCGACGCGAACGAACTCGGCAAGCTCTTCACCCGCGGTATGGAGCAGAACGCGAGCCGCGAGGAATTCACAAAGTCGATCGCCGGCATCATGCGCATGAGCGACATCTTCTCGGCCCGCAAGAAGCTCGTGGCCGGCGACTCGTTCTCGGTCGAATGGGTGCCAGGCTCGGGCACCGTGATCCTCGTCAACGGCAAGC
Source organism: Burkholderiales bacterium (assembly GCA_040007475.1). Classification (GTDB taxonomy): domain Bacteria; phylum Pseudomonadota; class Gammaproteobacteria; order Burkholderiales; family Burkholderiaceae_C; genus LMDS01. Next base: position 7,038 of record JBDTVC010000121.1, on the reverse strand, counting down.
CGGCCAGCGAGCCGATCAAGGAGCCGGAGTTCTACACGGCGCTGATGAAGATCTGGTTCGGCAAGTCGCCCGCCGACCCACAACTCAAGGATGCCCTGCTCGGCAAGGCCGCTGCCACGCCGGGCGGCGGCACCTAACGCGACAGGATCTGATCGAGCCGGTCGACGACGCCGTCGGCGTCGACGGCGCTGACCGGCTCGCCGTGGTTGTAGCCATAGCTCACCAGCACGACCGGACACCCCGCTGCGCGGGCGGCACGCGCGTCGTTGCTGGAGTCGCCGATCATCAGCGTCTGCGCCGGCGGCGTGCCCAACGCCTCGCAGGTCTTCAGCAGCGGCAGCGGGTCGGGCTTCTTGCGCTCGAACGCATCGCCACCGAACACGGCGCTGAAGAAGCCATCCAGTCCTTTCAGCCGCAACAAGGGCAGCGCGAAGGCGGTGGGTTTGTTGGTCAGGCAAGCCAGTTTGAGCCCGCGCGCCTTCAATGCAACGAGGCCTTCGACGACGCCCGGGTACACGACCGAGTGCTCTCCGTTCACCGCGCCGTAGTGCTGCTGGTACAGCGCCCAAGCCTGTGCGTACAGGCCGCCATCACCGCCCACATGCGTCAGCGTGCTGCGGATCAGATGCTCCGATCCCTTGCCCACCGTGTGTTCGACGAAACCGCGCTCGACCGGCGGCAAGGACAGTTCGCCGAGCACACGGTTCAGGACGACGACAAAGTCGCCGAGCGTGTCGACCATCGTGCCGTCGAGATCCACGATCGCGGCGACACAGGTCTCGCGGTAGCGGGCGATGGGATCCAAACGACGGCACCAAGTACTGAAGCGACACTCCGATGCTGCCACAAACGCTGGGGGCCAGCGCGCATCTAGGCGCGCGCGACACGGCGCAGGCTGGCCTTCAGCGCCTCGATCTCGTCCATCAGGTCGAGTGCGAGGGCCACCCCGGGGGCGTTGACCTCGAGCTCGCGCGTCAGCGTCAGCGCCAGCCGGGCGCGGCGCAGCGACGCACCGGTGAAGCGCCATTCGGTCGGCGACTCGCCGATCGGCGCGAGCACGCCTTCGACGACCCAGACCCGCACCTGATCCTCGTGCGCGCGGCAGGCGCGGCAGAGTTCGACCAGGGTCAGTTGCACCTCGTCTTCGACCACCGCCATCGTGTACGCGTGATTCATGGTGCTCATCCTTTCATCGCTGCGCGCGGGTTGAAATCAACGGCGGACTTGAACGCTTCGTAGGCCTGCTTCGCCTTCTCGCCGCCGGCCGGCGGCAGTGCGATCGTCAGCACGACATAGAGATCTCCGGCCGGGTTGCCGGGCAGGCCTTTGCCCTTGAGTCGGAGCTTGCGGCCGGCCACCGAGCCAGGCGGAATCGTCAGCTCGACCTCGCCCTCGGGCGTGGGCGCGCCGACGCTCGCACCGAGCGCGGCCTCCCACGGCGCGAGCGGCAGGTCGACGTACACGTCGCGCCCGTCGACGCGGAACAGGCGGTGCGGATTGAAAGCGATCTCGAGGAACAGGTCGCCTGCCGGCCCGTCGCCCAGGCCCGGCCCGCCCTGACCTGCCAGCCGCAGGTGCTGGCCTTCGCGGATGCCTTTCGGGATGTTCACGTCGAGCGTGCGCTCCTGCAGCACGCCGCGGCCCTCGGCGTCGAGCGCGGGCATGCGCAGCGAGATGCTGCGCTGCGCGCCGCGGTAGGCGTCCTCCAGATCGATCAGCACCTTGGCGTGGTGGTCCTGTCCCGGCATGCGCATGGTCTGCCGCCGCGCACCGCCGCCGCGTGCGGCGCGACCGAACAACGCCTCGAAGAAGTCGCTGTGGCCCTGCCCGTCGAAACCCTCGTCGCCACGGCCGCTGAACTCGTAGCCGGCGTCCCAGCCCGGCGGCGGCTGGAAGTCGGCGCCGCCGCGCGCACCGCTGCCGACCGCGTCGTAGGCGGCGCGCTTCTCGGGGTCTTTCAGCACCTCGTTGGCTTCGCCGATCTCCTTGAAGCGGGCCTCGGCGTCGGGCTCCTTGCTGAGGTCGGGGTGGTACTTGCGGGCCAGCTTGCGGTAGGCCTGCTTGATGTCGTCGGGCGACGCATCGCGCGCGACACCGAGCGTCTGGTAGTAGTCCTGAAATTTCATCGGTCGCCTTCACAAAGCGTCATGAACGGCTCGCGCACCACTTGCAGCGTGACGTGGCCGATCCTGAAATGCTCGCGCAGCTCTTTCGTCGCATGCTCGAAGAATGGGTCATCGGGGTGGCCGCCGGGCATCACGAGATGCGCGGTCAGTGCCACGTCGCTGGTGCCGGTGGCCCACACGTGCAGGTCGTGCACGCGGTCGACGCCGGGCAGGGCCTCGAGCTGGTGGCGGACCTCGATCAGGTCGATGTGGTCCGGCACGCCGTCGAACATCAGGCGCATCGACTGGCGCAGCAAGCCCCACGCACTCGCGACGATCACCAGCGCGATGACGAGGCTCGCGACCGGGTCCAGCCAGGCCCAGCCCAGCCACAACGACAGCCCCCCGACGACGACGACGCCGGCCGACACGAGCGCATCGCCGGCCATGTGCAGGTAGGCCCCGCGGATGTTCAGATCGTCGTCGCGCCCGCGCATGAAGAGCAGCGCGGTGCCCAGGTTCACGAAGATGCCGATGCCGGCGACGACCATCACCGTCAGGCCTTGCGTCGACTGGGGAGCGCCCAGGCGTTGCAAAGCCTCCCAGCCGAGCGAACCCATCGCGACGAGCAGCAGCATCGCGTTCGCGAACGCCGCGAGGATGGACGCGCGCTTCCAGCCGTAGGTGTAGCGCGCATCGGGCCGCAGCTTGCCCGCGAGGGCCCCGCCCCAGGCCAGCACGAGGCCGGCGACATCGCCGAGGTTGTGCCCGGCGTCGGCCAGCAGCGCGAGCGAGTTGACCTTCCAGCCATAGAAGGCTTCGATCGCGACGAACAGGATGTTGACGCTGATCCCGATCGCGAACGCGCGATCGAAGTTCACCGGCGCGTGATGGTGCGCGTGGTCGTGACCGTGCCCATGGGCATGGCCGTGGTCGTGCGCGTGGTCGTGCCCGCCATGGTCGTGAGCGTGATCGTCGTGGGAGTGCGTCTGTGCCATTGCCGGAGTGTGACGCAGCGGCGACCGCATCGCCGCGCGATACCCGCAGGCGCGCCCCACTATTCCACCGCGCGTCGCCGACAACGGCCGCGCATTCGCGGTTAGGCTCCGCCCCCATGCAACGAACCGCGGCAGACGATCGCCCCACCCGCGCCGAATGGCGCGCCTTCGCGGCCCAGGGCTTGCAGGCCGCGGGGCTGGGCGCGCTCGGCGCGGGCATCCTCTTCTTCATCGCGGCGAACTGGCAAGCCTGGGACCTGCTCGGCCGCTTCGCGCTGCTGCAGGCCGGGCTGCTGATCTGCGTCGCGGCCGCGCTGTGGCGAGCGCCGCCGCATCCGATCGGCCAAAGCGCGCTGCTGCTGGCCACCCTCGTCGGCGCCGGTGCGCTGGCGCTGTTCGGTCAGAGTTACCAGACCGGTGCCGATGTCCACGAGCTCTTCCTCACCTGGGCGCTGCTGACGCTGCCGTTCGCGCTCGCCGCGATCAGCGGCGCGGTGTGGGCTCTGTGGTGGACGGTGCTCAATGTCGGCCTCGCGCTGATGTGCGGCGTGCTGGGGCTGGATCACGTCATCTGGCGCCTGTTCGACGGCTGGGGCTGGCACCGCGCGACGCTGCTGATGCTGCCGTGCCTGGTCAACCTGCTCGCGGCGGGCGTGTTCCTGGCGCTGCGCGCCACCCGCTTCGCCGCGGCCTCGCCGCTGTGGCTGGCGCGATACCTGGCCGCGCTCGGGATCGCCTATGGCAGCGCCGCCTCGCTGCCGCTGTCAGGCCGTGGATCGGCGGCGCTCGCGGTGTACGCGGTGCTCTCGGTCGCGATCGCCGCCGGCACCTGGCTGCGCAGGCGCGATGTGTTCCCGCTCACGCTGCTGGCCGGCAGCTGGATCACGATCTCGACCGCCTGGCTGATCCACTCGATGCGGTTCAGCGACATCGGCGAACTGTTCCTCGTCGCACTCTGGCTGATCGGCAGCTCGACCGGCGCGGGCATGCTGCTGATGCGCTGGCTGCGCGCGTGGCGCGCCGACACGACCGCAGGAGCCGCTTCGTGAACGCACCGACGACCTCCCCCATGCCCGTCGATCGCCCGCTCGCGATCAGCCTGCTGCTCGGCGTCAGCGGCTGGGTCGCCGGCTTGTTCATGCTGGTCTTCGTCGCCATGCTGTTCCACCCCGACAGCGCCGGTGCGGCCGCCGTCTCCGGCACGATCCTGCTCGTCGCGGCCTGGTCGCTGTTCAAGGTGGACCGCGACGGTGCGCAGATCTTCGTCTCGCAGCTCGGCCTGACGCTGTCGATCGCCGGGCAATGCCTGATGCTGTTCGCGATGAGCGAGCACGCGCACGGCATCGCGCCGATCGCGAGCGCGGCGCTGGTGCTGCAGAGCGTGCTCGCGCTGGTGATGCCGAACCGCCTGCACCGAGCGCTGTCGACGCTGTTCGCGACGATCGCCTGGGCGCTGACGCTGCGCTTCGCGCTGTTCGGCGAACTCGACTACTGGCGCAGCAGCGCGGCGCCGCATGCGGCGTCACTGCCCGCGGCGCTCGCCGGCTGGTTGTTCGCATGGGGGCCGGTCGCCGCGGGCCTGTGGTGGGCGATCCGCAGCGAGCCCGCGTGGGTGGCGCGCGGCTGGCACCCGGTGCTGCGGCCGATCGTCACCGGGCTGATCGTCGGCCTGGCGTTCGCGACGCTCGCCTCGCACCCGTTCGAGTCGTTCCGCTGGTTCGGCAGCGGCGAGGTGAACGTCGGCGGCCTGGCGCTGTGGCCGCTGCTGTCGGCGATCGGCGCGCTCGGCGCGGTGGCCGCCGCGTTCGCGCTGCGCCAGCGCGGGCTGATGGCAGCGTGCGTCGTCGCGGTGCTGCTGCACGTCTCGTACTTCTACTATGCGCTCGGTACGAGCCTGCTGATCAAGTCGGTGCTGATGATCGCGATGGGCGCCGGCATGCTGCTCGCGGCACGCGCATTGAAGTCGAAGGAGCTTGCATGAAACCCGCCATCTCGCGCGCGCTGGTCGCGCTCGGCGCGCTGCTGATCCTCGGCGCGCTGAACACGGCGATCGTCGGCAAGGAGCGCATCAAGCGCAGCGGCGAGCTCGTGTACCTGCCGCTCGCGCCGGTCGATCCGCGTTCCCTGATCCAGGGCGACTACATGGCGCTGCGCTTCGCGATCGTGCGTGACATCGAGGGCCGCGACGAGAAGGCCGCACGCGCCGCACGCGAGGGCGAAACGGCCTTCGCCCCCGTCACACTCGACGACCAGCGTGTGGCGAGCCTGGCGACCGATGCAGCACCCGCGTCGTTGAAGTTGCGCTACCGCATCCGCAACGGCCAGGTGTGGCTCGGCACGAACGCGTTCTTCTTCGAGGAAGGCAGCGCGGAGCGCTATGCCGGCGCGCGCTATGGCGAATTCCGCGTCGACCGCGACAGCGGCGAGGCGGTGCTCGTCGGCCTGCGCAGCGACACACTCGAAGCGCTATGACGCGTCAGGCCGCCAGCTTCACCCGCATCGCATCGATGACCGCCTTGTAGTCGGGTTGCCCGAAGATCGCGCTGCCGGCGACGAAGGTGTCGGCGCCCGCATCGGCCGCGGCGCGGATGTTGTCGGTCTTGATGCCACCGTCGACCTCGAGGCGGATGTCGCGGCCGCTGGCCGTGATGCGCGCGCGAATCGCGGCGATCTTCTTCAGCGCGCCGGGGATGAAGCTCTGCCCGCCGAAGCCGGGGTTCACGCTCATCACGAGGATCAGGTCGAGCTGGTCGATCGTCCAGTCGAGCACGTCGAGCGACGACGCCGGGTTGAACACCAGCCCCGCGCTGCAGCCCTCGGCGCGGATCAACTGCAGCGTGCGGTCCACGTGCTGGCTGGCCTCGGGGTGAAAGCTGATGCGGTCGGCGCCGGCCTTCGCGAACGCGACCGCGAGCGCGTCGACCGGCTGCACCATCAGGTGCACGTCGATCGGTACCTTCGTGCCGTCGGCCTTGACCGCGTGCTTGCGCAGTGCCTCGCAGATCATCGGCCCGAAGCTCAGGTTGGGGACGTAGTGGTTGTCCATCACGTCGAAGTGGATCCAGTCGGCGCCGGCCGCGATCACGTCGCGAAGCTCGTCGCCGAGGCGCGCGAAATCGGCCGAGAGAATGCTGGGGGCGATGCGATACGTTCGTGCGTTCATCGGGCAACCTTGTGTTTCGCAGGAATTTTAAGTGGCCGTCATCGCTTGCTGCCAGAATCCGCCGCATGCCCAGACCGGAACTCACCAGCACCGTCGTCGTTCGCCACCTGCCGGAGCAATCCGATGCGCAGAGCGGCCAGCACGCGTTCGCCTACACGATCACGATCCGCAACAGCGGCGACATCACCGCGCAACTGATCGCGCGCCACTGGATCATCACCGATGCCAACGGCCACACGGACGAGGTGCGCGGCCTCGCGGTCGTCGGCCACCAGCCGCTGCTCAAGCCCGGCGAGACGTTCGAGTACACGAGCTGGACGCGCCTGGCCACGCCGCACGGCACGATGCGCGGCACCTTCTTCTGCATGACCGAAGAGGCCGAGCCCTTCGATGCCCCGGTCCATGAATTCGGCCTGACGCTCGCGTCGGCCCTGCACTGAACGCATGGCGAAAGCGTCGCCCTGGGATCTGACCGCGCTGCTCAACGCAGCCGACCCGAAAGCCGGGCTCGCTGAACGCCACCTCTGGTTGATCCGCCTCCTCGAATGGCTTCGCCACGCGCCGGTCGAGGGTGACGAACGCGCCACACCGACCCCGGTGCTGCGCCTGAAGCACCTGCTCGGCGTGCTCGACCGGCACCCCGAACACCAGGCTCGCGTGGCCGAATCGCTGCAACGCTTCTGGACCGAGGTCGACAACGCCGCGCTGCTCGCCGACTTCGGCTTCGCGCCGCGCATGGACCTGTGGGGCGAGCTCGGCCGCCGCGTGCGCG
>JBDTVC010000120.1:0-14304 GCA_040007475.1 Burkholderiales bacterium | reverse complement strand
CGCCCAGCCACTTGAGCCGGCCGACGATCCAGCCGATCGCGACGACGACGAAGATCGTGAGGAGTTTGAAGAAGACCAGCGTCGACATTGAAGCAGTATCCGCGACGCTGATGTGGTGCCCAATTCGGGTTCAAGTTTCGCTGCGGCGGGCCGAAGAGCTAATTTATTCGCCCGACGCGTCGCTCCAGCCAGAACCCCGCGCCGTTCTTCGTGACAGTTCTTCAGGAGCGACCACTGTGCGCAACAACCAGCCCGTTTCCAACCGCGAGTTCGCGTATGCCGATGACGCGACCCTGATGTCCACCACGGACTTGCAGAGCCACATTGGCTACGCGAACGACGCGTTCATCGAGGTCAGCGGCTACAGCCGCGAGGAAATTCACCAGCAGCCGCACAACCTCGTGCGTCACCCGGACATGCCCAAGGAGGCCTTCGCCGACATGTGGGCCACGTTGCAGGGCGGCGAACCGTGGACGGCGCTCGTCAAGAACCGCCGCAAGAACGGCGACCACTACTGGGTGCGCGCCAACGCGACGCCGGTCGTGCGCAACGGCAAGGCGGCGGGCTACCTGTCGGTGCGCGTCAAGCCGTCGCGTGAAGAGGTGGCCGGCGCCGAGGCGCTCTACCGCGACTTCCGCGAAGGCAAGGCCGGCAACCGCCGCTTCCACAAGGGCCTGATCGTCCGCACCGGCCTGATGGGCTGGACCTCGGTATTCCAGACGATGTCGGTCGGATGGCGCATCGGCTCGACGCTGCTGGCGCTGGCCCCCACGCTGGTGCTCGGCGCCTGGGCGCTGGGCCTGGGCGGCGCGGCACTGGGCGGCTTTGCCGCGCTGGTGTGTACCGCGCTGCTGCTCGTGTCGTGGTCGTTCCAGGTGCAGATCGCCCGGCCGCTGCGCCAGATGCGCGATCAGGCGGTGCAGGTCGCGACCGGGGCAAGCCAGTCGATGCTGCACTTCAACCGCGTGGACGAGATCGGCATGACGATGCGCTCGATCGGCCAGCTCGGCTCGATGTTCCGATGGGTGATGGACGACGTCGGCAGCCAGGTGCACACCGTGCAGCACGCGACCAGCGAGATCGCCCAGGGCAACAGCGACCTGAGCTCGCGCACCGAGCAGGCCGCGGCCAGCGTCGAGGAGACGGCCTCGTCGATGGAGCAGATGACCGCGACCGTCAGGAACAACGCCGAGACCGCGAATCAGGCCAAGACCCTGTCGGGATCGGCCAGCGAGGCCGCGGCGCGCGGTGGGCGTGCCGTGGCCGAAGTCGTCAGCACGATGAACGACATCACGGCGAGCTCGAAGCGGATCGTCGACATCATCGGCGTGATCGATGGCATCGCGTTCCAGACCAACATCCTGGCGTTGAACGCGGCGGTCGAGGCGGCACGGGCCGGCGAGCAGGGCCGCGGCTTCGCAGTCGTCGCGGGCGAGGTGCGCAGCCTCGCGCAGCGCAGCGCCGACGCCGCCAAGGAAATCAAGGCACTGATCGGGGCCAGCGTCGACAAGGTCGAGTCCGGCTCCAAGCTCGTCGACGACGCCGGCCGCACGATGGACGACATCGTGACGCAGGTGAAGCGCGTATCGGATTTGATCTCCGAGATCAGCACGGCCACGCATGAGCAGAGCGGCGGCATCGCGCAGGTCGGCCAGGCCATTTCGCACCTGGACCAGATCACGCAGCAGAACGCGGCGCTGGTCGAGCAGAGTTCGGCGGCGTCCGAAAGCTTGAAGGTGCAGACCGGCCGGCTCGCAGAGGCCGTCGGCGTCTTCGGCTGAGCCGGCTCAGCGCCTGCCGAACAGGGCCTTCGCGGCCCTGAGTTTGCGGCGCAGGCGCCCGGACCTCGCCGACCCGCGGAGCACGCGCGCGGCCCATGCTCGGGCGCGCGCGACCGCCGCTTTCGCGGCGAGGTAGGCCGGTTGCGCGTGCAACCACGCGCGGGTCCGGCTCAGCACCGACATCACCCCGACGTAGAGGCGATCGAACCAGGGCAGCCTGCGTGCGCTGTCACGCACGGCGTCGAACAGCCATGCGGCCAGGCCCGTGCCGACCAGCTTGGCGCCGATCAGCACGGCGACGCCGAGCATCGACTGCCCGTTCGACACGGCCCACAGCGCCGCGATCTTGAACGGGAACAGCACCAGCGCCGGCAACAGCAGCACGAGCAGCGACGGCCACGGTGGGAGCGTGCGCAGGGCGCGGTCGAGCGCGCGGATCGGCCAGATCGTGGCCAGCCGGCGAAAGCCGGCCTTCAGCTTGTCCCACAGCCATTCCTCGAAGACGAGGATGACGGCGAGCACGAAGACGATCGGATGAAGCAGGCGTTTCATGTCAGAGCGGGCGCAAGCGGCGGAGTCTGCCACGGCCGCCGCTCCCTAGTTCGCAGGGAACGCAAGCCACCGATCGGCGTGTACGCTGGCGCGCACTCAACGATCCACGAGGGGCCCGCATGGCGACCAGCATGTTCATCAAGTTCGACGGCATCGACGGTGAATCCACCTCGAAGGACCACCGTGGCGAGATCGAGGTGCTCTCGTGGGGGTGGGGGATGAGTGCATCGTCCTCGTCAACTGGGGGCGGCGCCGGCGCCGGCAAGGCCACGCCGCGCGAGTTCCGGTTCGTGCACCGCTACGACAAGGCCTCGCCGGAGCTGCTGCGCAAGGCCGCGAGGGGCCTGCACATCGCGTCGGCGGTGCTGACGGAGAGACGCGCCGGCGCGGGGCAGCGCGACTTCCTGAAGATCACGCTGAAGGAGGTGCTGGTCAGCTCGATCGAGAGCGGCGACGACGGCTCCGGGCCGACCGAGCAGGTCGCGCTGAGCGTCGGCGACATCACGTTCAGCGTCGCGCCGCAGACCGTAGCTGGCGCCTTCGAAACGCCCGTGGCGGTGGATTGGAATGTAAGGACTGGCTCCATCGCGTGAGCTGTCTTTCTGGTGAACACCGACGGCCTATGCGAGATGCTCCGCTTGACGCTCGCCACGGTCCCGACCTGACTCCCCCGCAATAGGGATGGCGCTTTGCAGACGGCTTCCCACAATCGAACCGATGGGCATGGCGTGGATTCTTGGGGTGGTTCTGGTTGCTCTTCCTCTGGGCCTTCTTGTGCTGCGCTTGCTTCGGCGAGAGTCCGAACACCCTTCCGGAGATGCTGACCTGCCCCTATGGGAAGCGGAAGAACACGCGCAACGTTCCTTCTGGCCGGAACTCTCGGTCAACCAAGAAGAGACGATGCCCGCCGTTCTGTCGCCGCCTGAGTGGAAATCTCCGCGGTCAGTCGGCAACAGCGCCGACACTGATTGACGTATTCAACCGGATGCGCCGAGGTGCGGCCAACGGCGCCGGGGCAATGGCGTCGTGATCGCGTGACCCGAGCGCCCGAATCGACAGCTCGGTTGATGCAGAAACTGATTCGTTTCCCACCGCCAACTTCCAGAACGACGACGCTTGTCCCCATTCTGGCGAGGCATGCGGCAGTGACCAGCCCGCCGTAGCCCGCACCGATCAAGGCATTCGATCGAGAGTGCACATGCCGCACGCCGTCAGCACGCATGGAATTGAGCGTGAGGAGGCGAGGCGTTGAAACCATGCTGCGCTAAAAAGCAATTTGAGGGCCGCGGTGGGTCTGCGCCCGCGTCGTCGCAAGCGGCGCATCTACTTCGCGGCGCGCCATCAACTGATCCGCGCCAAGCCTTCCGACGCTGCTTCGCGTCAGTCGAGCTCGCAGCGGCGCGGCATGTCCGCGCCGCGCCGCGAGCAGGTGATCGCCGCGGCGCTCGCGGCGAAGGCCAGCGCTTCGCCGAGCCCGGCCAGCGTCAGTTCGGCCAGACCGTGCGCGCTCAACGAGGCATGTTCGGCCAGCCAGGTGATCAGCCCAGCCTGGAAGGTGTCCCCGGCGCCCACGGTGTCGACCACCGTTGCCGGCACCGGGTCGATCGAGACGCGACCGCGCGCGTTCCAGCCGACCGCGCCCTGCGCGCCGCGGGTCACGACGACGAGCTTCACGCCTGCCGCGAGTGCGCGCGCCGCGAAGGCGTCGATCGGCGTGCCGGGCTGCAGCAGGCCGAGGTCTTCGTCGCTGACCTTCAGCAAGTCGGTGCGCGGCAGCATCCAGTCGAGCTGATCGCGCCAGCGCGCGAGGTCGGGCTCGACGTTCAGGCGGATGTTCGGGTCGTACGAGATCAGCGCGCCGAGCGCGCCGCGCGCGCGCTCGCGTTCGACGAGCGCGCGCTGTGTCGATGCCACCGGTTCGACGACCGTGGCGAAGGAGCCGAGGTTGACAAGCGTCAGGTCCATGGGCACCCGCGGGAGATGCTCCGTCGTGACCAGCCGGTCTGCGCAGCCGTCGCCGTAGAACGCGTACGAAGGCACGCCCTGGGCGTCGAGGCCGATCAGGCTCAGCGTGGTCGGCGCCTCGAGCCGGGCCACAGCCTCGGTGTTCACGCCTTCGGCGACGAGCGAGCGCATCAGCCGCTCACCGGCAAAGCCGGTCGAGATCGCGCTGAAGAACGCGGCCGGCTGGCCGAGACGCGCCAGGCCCACCGCGAGGTTGAACGGCGACCCGCCGACGTTCGCATCCAGCGCCATGCCGGTGCGCGTCTCCGCGCCCTGGAACACGTCGAGCAGGGCCTCTCCACAAATCATCAGCATCTCGGTCTCCACGGTCCTCTTGTTCAGGCGTCGCGCAAATGATGGCGCAGCTTCGTGCCACCGAATGGCAGCGAATATCCGGGTTTTCCATTAATAAATCAAGTTGATTTATTAAACGACAGTACCGACAATCGAATCACACCAGCCCGCCACACCCATCGGAGACACCCCATGACCTCGACAACCTCCTTCTCGCGCATCGCCCTGTCCACACTGGCGTTGGCCGCCATTGGCGTCACCGCTGTGGCCGCCGACCAGCCCGTGATCGGCCTGATCACCAAGACCGACACCAACCCCTTCTTCGTGAAAATGAAGGAGGGCGCGCAGGCCGCCGCAACCGCCAAGGGCGCGAAGCTGCTGACCGCCGCCGGCAAGGTCGACGGCGACAACGCCGGCCAGGTCACCGCGATCGAGAACATGATCGCCGGCGGCGCGAAGACCATCCTGATCACGCCGAACGACTCGAAGGCGATCGTGCCGGCGATCAAGAAGGCGCAGGCGCAGGGCGTGATGTTCATCGCGCTCGACAGCCCGGCCGACCCGATGGAGGCGACCGATGCGCTGTTCGCGACCAACAACTACACGGCCGGCGAACTGATCGGCAAGTACGCGAAGGCCGCGATGGCCGGCAAGCCTGCGAAGATCGCGACGCTCGACCTGTTCCCGGGCCACCCGGTGGGTGCGCAGCGCCACAACGGCTTCATGGCGGGCTACGGGCTGAAGGCGGCCGACGCGAAGAGCAACGAACTCTCGAAGAGCGCGGAGATCGTCTGCATGGCCGACAGCTTCGGCGACCAGGCCAAGGGCCAGACGGCAATGGAGAACTGCCTGCAGAAGAACCCCGACATCAACCTCGTCTACACCATCAACGAGCCGGCCGCGGCCGGTGCCTATCAGGCCCTGAAGGCGGCGGGCAAGGAGAAGGGCGTCGTGATCGTCTCGGTCGACGGCGGCTGTGCCGGCGTCAAGAACGTCAAGGCCGGCGTGATCGCTGCGACCTCGCAGCAGTACCCGCTGAAGATGGCGTCGATGGGCGTCGAGGCTGGCCTGGCCTTTGCCAAGGACGGCAAGAAGGTGAAGGGCTACACCGACACCGGCGTCACGCTCATCACCGACAAGCCGATGGCCGGCGTCGACAGCAAGGACACCAAGGTCGGCACCGATCTTTGCTGGGGCAACAAGTAAGCGGCGGCCGCCGATCAACCCACCGGAGCCGCCACCATGAGTGCATCCGCCCCATCGAAGTTGCCGTCCATCGCCACGCTCGGGCCGCTGATCGCGCTGCTGCTGGCGGTGATCTTCTTCGCCACGCAGAGCGACCGCTTCCTGTCGGTGCAGAACTTCTCGCTGATCCTGCAGCAGGTGATGGTGGTCGGCACGATCGCGATCGGCCAGACGCTGATCATCCTGACCGCGGGCATCGACCTGAGCTGCGGCATGGTGATGGCGCTGGGCGGGATCGTGATGACGAAACTCGCGGTCGGGTCGGGCATGAACCCCTACCTCGCGATCGTCTGCGGGCTGCTCGCGTGCATGGCCTTCGGGTTGTTGAACGGCCTGCTCGTCACGCGCATCAAGCTGCCGCCCTTCATCGTGACGCTCGGCACGATGAACATCGCGTTCGCGATCACGCAGCTCTACTCCGGCGCGCAGACGATCACCGATCTGCCGCCCGAGATGACCTTCTTCGGCAACACGGTCTCGTTCGGCAGCGCGGCGTTCAACTACGGCACGGTGTTCATGCTGTTGATGTACGCGTTCATGTGGTGGGGCCTGCGTGACACGCAGCCCGGACGACACATCTACGCCGTAGGCAACAACCCCGAAGCGACGCGCCTCACCGGTATCGCGACCGATCGCGTGCTGGTCGGCGTCTACGTGCTGGCCGGCGCCTTCTATGGGCTGGCGGCCCTGCTGTCGGTGGCGCGCACCGGCGTCGGCGACCCGAACGCCGGGCAGACCGAAAACCTCGACGCGATCACCGCCGTCGTGCTCGGCGGCACCAGCCTGTTCGGCGGCCGGGGGATCATCCTCGGTTCGCTGCTCGGCGCGGTGATCGTCGGCGTGTTCCGCAACGGCCTGACGCTGATGGGCGTGTCGTCGGTCTACCAGGTCCTGATCACGGGGGTGCTCGTGATCCTCGCCGTGACGACCGACCAACTTTCGCGCAAGGGAGCACGTTGATGAGCACGCAACCTCTCGTGATGGAAGCGCGCGGCCTGGTCAAGCGCTACGGGCAAGTGGTCGCGCTCGACGGCGCCGACTTCGAGCTGCGCGCCGGCGAGATCATGGCCGTGATCGGCGACAACGGCGCCGGCAAGTCCTCGCTGATCAAGGCGCTGTCGGGCGCGACGATCCCCGACGAAGGTGAGATCAAGCTCGACGGCAAGGTCATCCACTTCAAGAGCCCGGCCGACGCGCGCCGCGTGGGCATCGAGACCGTGTACCAGGATCTCGCCGTCGCGCCGGCGATGTCGATCTCGGAAAACCTCTTCCTAGGCCGCGAGATCATCAAGAGCGGCTTCGTCTCGAAGCTGCTGCGCATCATCGACAAGAAGCAGATGCTGGAGCAGAGCGTCGCGCGCATGAACGACCTGAAGGTCGGCATTCGCTCGATGACGCAGGCGGTCGAGACGCTGTCCGGCGGGCAGCGACAATGCGTCGCCGTCTCGCGTGCTGCCGCATTCGCGCAGCATGTGGTGATCCTCGACGAGCCGACCGCGGCGCTCGGCGTGAAGGAAGGCAACATGGTGCTCGAACTGATCCGCCGCGTGCGCGACAAGGGCCTGCCCGTCATCCTGATCAGCCACAACATGCCGCACGTCTTCGAGATCGCCGACCGCATCCACATCGCCCGCCTCGGCAAGCGCGCCTGCATCGTCGACCCCAGAACCATCAGCATGAGCGAGACCGTCGCCGTGATGACGGGCGCGAAACGCGCCGACGAGTTGCGGGCCGAGTGCCTGGCGGGATGAGCGAGGCTGAGTCGGGCCGAGCGCCGGGCCGCTCCCTAGCCGGCCCGCATCCCCACGGGGGATCGCCCGACGTACCCGTCGGGCGAGGGGCACCATTGCGACCGCGCGGGTCCAATCATGTCGGGATGCGCCAGTTCAACGAGCGCGTCGTGCTGCAGGCGATCCGGCTGCACGGCAGCGTGCCGAAGGCCGAGATCGCGCGCCTCACGCGGCTGACCGCGCAGACCGTGCAGGTCATCATCGCGCGGCTCGAGGCCGACGGCCTCGTCACCAAGCTCGAGCCGGTGCGCGGCAAGGTCGGTCAACCCTCGGTGCCGATGGCGCTGAACCCCGATGGCGCGTTCTCGATCGGCATCAAGATCGGCCGCCGCAGCATGGACATGCTGCTGCTCGACTTCACCGGCGCGGTGCGCGAGCGCCTGACGCTGGCCTACGCCTTCCCGGACCCGGGCACGCTGTTCGGCGAGATCGAGGCGCGCCTGCAGCAACTGACCAAGAGCCTGCCGTTCAAGTTGCGTTCGCGGCTGCACGGCGTCGGCGTGGCGGCGCCGCTGTCGCTCGAAGGCTGGCACGCCGTGCTCGGCATCGGCCGCAAGCAGGCGGCGAAGTGGGCGGGCGTGGACGTCCGCGAGCGCATCGTCGCGATGACCGATCTGCCCGTGGAGTTCGTGAAGGACACGGCCGCCGCCTGCGTTGCAGAACTCGTCGCCGGCCGGGGGCGCAGCATCGGCAGCTTCCTCTATGTGTTCTTCGACACTTTCGTGGGCGGCGGGCTCGTGATCGACAGCCAGCTGCGCTCGGGCAAGAGCGGCAATGCGGGTGCGGTGGGCTCGCTGCCGCTCGGGCTGGCGCTCGGTGCCGGCCCGCCCGATCAGTTGCTGAGCCATGCGTCGCTGGTGAGCCTGGAGAGCCGATTCGAGGCCGCGGGGCTGGACAGCGGCGCCGCGACCGACCTGCGCGCGATGCGCAAGCCCTGGTGGCCGCACACCGACGCCTGGCTGCGCGAGGCCGCGCCCGCGGTCGCGTTCGCGGCCAACAGCGCCGCGTGCCTGCTCGACCTCGATGGCGTGATCATCGACGGCTCGTTCAGCCGCGAGCTGCTGCGCGCCACGCTGACCGCGGTGAACCACGCGCTCGACCAGTACAGCTGGGAAGGCGTGTCGCGGCCCGCGGTGTTCGAAGGCACGATCGGCTCGGACGCCCGCGCGATGGGCGGCGCGCTGCTGCCGCTCTATGCCAATTTCGCACCGGACCGAGAGCTGTTCCTGAAGCTCGGCACCTGACACCGGTGCCGGCACAATGAGGGCTCACAGGGAGCGCCCATGAACGTCATCACCACGCCCACCTCGCCGATCGCCGGGCAGCGCCCCGGCACTTCGGGCCTGCGCAAGAAGGTCACGGTGTTCCAGCAGCGGGGCTACCTCGAGAACTTCGTGCAGGCGATCTTCGATTCGCTCGAAGGCTTTGCGGGCCAGACGCTGGTGCTTGGTGGCGACGGCCGTTTCCACAACCCCGAGGCGATCCAGACGATCCTGCGCATGGCCGCGGCGAACGGATTCGGCCGCGTGCTGGTCGGCCAGCACGGCATCCTGTCGACGCCGGCGGCGAGCTGCGTGATCCGCAAGCACGCGGCCTTCGGCGGCATCATCCTGTCGGCCAGCCACAACCCGGGCGGGCCCGATGGCGACTTCGGCATCAAGTACAACACCGGCAACGGCGGCCCGGCGCCCGAGAAGATCACCGAGGCGATCTATGCGAACACGCAGACGATCGCGCGCTACCTGACTCTCGGCACCCCGGACGTGAACCTGGCCGTGCAGGGCACGACAAGGATTGCCGGCATGACGGTCGAGGTCATCGACCCGGTCGCCGATCACGCCGATCTGCTCGCCACGCTGTTCGACTTCGAGCGCATTGGCGCGCTGCTGCGGTCGGGTGGCTTTCGCCTGTGCTTCGACGCGATGCACGCCGTGACCGGCCCGTACGCACAGGAGATCTTCATCAAGCGCCTGGGCGCGCCCGCCGGCAGCGTGATGAATGGCGTGCCGTTGCCCGACTTCGGCGGTGGCCACCCCGATCCGAACCCGACGTATGCGGAAGACCTGATCAAGCTCATGTTCGCGGATGACGCACCTGACTTCGGTGCCGCGAGCGACGGCGACGGCGACCGCAACATGATCGTCGGCCGGCACTTCATCGTCACGCCCAGCGACAGCCTCGCGGTGCTCGCCGCGAACGCGCAACTCGTGCCCGGCTACGCGAACGGCCTGAAGGGCGTCGCACGCTCGATGCCGACCAGCGCCGCGGTCGACCGCGTGGCCGAGAAGCTCGGCATCAGGTGCTTCGAGACGCCGACGGGCTGGAAGTTTTTCGGTAACCTGCTCGACGCGGGTCAGGTCACCCTGTGCGGCGAGGAGAGCGCAGGCACCGGCAGCGACCACGTGCGCGAGAAGGACGGCGTCTGGGCCGTGCTGTTCTGGCTCAACATCCTCGCCGTGCGGCGCGAGTCGGTCGAGCAGATCCTGCGCGGCCACTGGCAGCGCTTCGGGCGCAACTACTACTCGCGCCACGACTACGAAGGTGTCGACAGCGCAGCAGCCAATGACCTGATGGCGCACCTGCGCGCATCGCTCGCCACCTTGCCGGGGCAGGTGATCGCCGGTGCGACGATCGCCAGCGCCGACGACTTCGCGTACACCGACCCCGTCGACGGATCGGTCAGCACGGCGCAGGGCATCCGCGTCGGCTTGCAGGATGGCTCGCGCATCGTGTTCCGTCTGTCGGGCACGGGCACTGAAGGCGCAACGTTGCGCGTCTATATCGAGCGCTACGAGCCTGATCCGACGAAGCATGCGGTCGAGACGCAACAGGCACTCGCGCCATTGATTGCCCTCGCGGACCAGCTGGCGGGAATACGCGTGCGCACAGGGCGCACCGCGCCGACCGTCGTGACCTGAGTGCCGCGGTTTGAACGTCGTTCAGGCGGCTCAGAACCCGTACTGGATGCGCATCGAAAACATTCGGCCGTTCTGGCCGTAGATCGACCCGAACAAGAGCGCCGCCTGGTACTGCAGCGCATGGCCGCCAGCCAGGCGCCAGGTGCCGAACAATGCGGGCCCGGCGCGATGTGATTGACCGGCGCGAGCCGACCAGTCGTCCCAGGTGCCCAGTTCACCGAAGCCCTGCAGACCCACGTTGAGCAGCGGTACCCCGTGGTAGCGCACTTGCCACTGGTACTTCAACTGGGTCGGCTGCTGCGGGTCGTCGGCGCTCCAGGCCCGCTCGAAGAACAGGTTGGCGTTGAGTTGCGTGCGGCCCACCTCGGTCTGCAGCACCGGGCCGATCTCAAGGGTCTTGCCGCCGGAGTTGCCATAGGTCCGGATCACGCTCGCGTGCAGCGCCAAATCGAACGGATACTGCCCTCGCGTGAGCAGCACCTCGTTCTGCCAGTTCATCGAACTGAGCTTCTGGGCGCAGCCCGCGTCACCGATGAAGCTCGCGAAGATCTCGGTGTACCAGCGTGACGTCACACCGTAGCCCAGACCGATCTCAGGCCACAGCGTCGCGCCGGAGCCCGCTGACCTCACGGTCCAGTAGCGTGTGTCGAGAGTGCGAACGCCCTCGTTGTCGTAGGCGCTCACGGCGTAGTAGCCCGGATCGGCCAGGGCACGCACGGGCGACGTCGCCAGCAGGGCTGCCAGCGCGAGCAGCTTCAGAACAGGGTACAAGGCGAGCTCTCTGGCGCCGTGGGAGCCAACGCGGGCAGCGGAGGCTGGTTAGCCGCGTCCGCCGACCTGGAACGCCGAAGAAGAGGGGGGTTCGCCCATCGATTCGCCAATCGGTGCGACTCCCTAACCTGACGGCCGCGCCAACGGGCCGGCGGCACTAGGCTCCGGTCCTCGGGCCGACCCGAACATCGTCAGGAGACAGGGCATGCGCAAGACAGCATCCGGGTTCGTCAACGTGCGCGCGATCAGCGGCACTTACGTCGTCTTTCTGGCGTTCGACATGAAGCAGGCAGACGCGAAGGGCCTGATGGGCTTCGCGATCCAGCGCACCGATCTGGTCGAGAACGAAACCATCTGGCTGCGCGGCAACAAGACCTTCGCGAGCGTGCGCCCGCCGACCGGCTTCGAGGATGCGAACTGCCACGAGCACCCGTTCCAGGCGTTCCAGTGGGCCGACTACTCGGCCAAGCCGGGCTACCGCTATCGCTACCGCGTGATCCCGATGTTCGGCAAGCCCGGCGCGCTGACCGAGAAGGCCGCGACGAGCATCACGATCGGCACCGAGCCGCTCGCCGGCACAAAGCACGAGGTGCACTTCAACCGCGGCGCGATCGCGTCGCAGGCCTTCGTCAAGCGCTTCCCGGGCAAGACACTGGATCAGGCCGGCGCGCCCGCCTACGAGTGGCTGGGCCGCGACCTCGTGCCTGCGCTGCTGGCCTTCATCGCCCGCGCGAAGGACAAGCGCTACAGCCTGCACGGTGCGATCTACGAACTGCACCTGCCCGAAGGCCAGCCCTGGCCCGACGTGCTCGCCGCATTCAAGGCGGCGAGCCAGAAAGGCGCAAAGGTGCAGGTCATCTACCACGCCCTGGGCGACGACACCGGCACGACGAACGCCGACGCGATCGGCGCCGCCAAGGTGAAGGGCTTGTTCTTTCCGCGCACGAACGCAAAACTGATGCACAACAAGTTCATCGTGCTCAGCCGCAACGGCAAACCGGTGTCGGTGTGGACCGGCTCGACCAACGTCAGCCGCAATGCGCTGTACGGGCAGCTGAACGTCGCGCATGTCGTTCACGATGCCGCGCTCGGCCGGCGCTACCTCGCCTATTGGGACGAGCTCGAGGCCGATCCCGAGAGCGATGCGATCAAGGACTGGGCGGATCAGATCAACCCGCTGCCGCCGCCCGACGACTCCGACGCGCTGACGCCGACCTTCTCGCCGCACCACGGCCGCGGCGTGTTCGACTGGTGGATAGCGCTGGCGAGCGATCCGAAGCCGCTGTTCATGACCTTCCCGTTCGGCATCGTCAAGGACTTCCGCCCCGTGTTCGACAAGAACGACGGCGTGCTGCGTTTCGCGCTGCTCGACAAGTACGTCAACGGCGGTACCGCGGCCTCACGCGCGGCCGCGATCGCCGACATCGAGCGCATCCGCCGCTTCCCCGACATCGGCATGGCGCTGGGCAACAACATCTTCGTCGACTGGATCGACGGCTGGCACCAGGAGCGTGGCGGGATCGGCGTCAACGTGAACTGGGTCCACACCAAGTTCATGCTCGTCGACCCGCTCGGCGCCCACCCCGCCACGCTGACCGGATCGGCCAACTTCAGCGAGGCCAGCGTCGACACCAACGACGAGAACATGCTGTTGATCCGCGGCGACAAGCGCGTCGCCGACATCTACTTCGGCGAGTACATGCGCGTGTTCGCGCACCACCGGTTCCGCGAATCGGTGAAGCGCCACATCGACCAGTTCGGCACCGCGGCGCTCGAGTCCTGGAAGCCGCAGGACCTGTTCGAGGACTGGACGAAATGGGTGCCGGCGAACTACCGCGCCGGCTCGGAGTACGACATCAAGCGGCGGTACTTCGCCGGAAGCTAGCGCGACCCGAACATCATCTGCCGTGCGAGCGCCGACTTCAGCGGCGAGAGTGCCTGAAGCGCCGCGATGCCGAACCCGCGGGCCGCGCCGGCGCCGGGCAGCACCCAGGTGAAGCTGCGCGCGAGGAAGTCGGTCGCGGCGATCATCGCCCAGCGGTCCGGGCCGCGCTGCCATTCAAGGCGGCGCAACACGGCGTCGACATCGGCGTCGCGCTGCAGCGATTGAACGAGCTCGAACGCGTCGCGCAACCCGAGGTTCAGGCCCTGGCCGGCGACCGGGTGCAGTGTCTGCGCGGCGTTGCCGATGCGCACGGTGCGGCCGTCGGTCAGCGTGCGCTCGGCGTTCAGCCCGAGGGCGAACGCCTTCAATGGCGAGATCGACGCGATGCGGCCGGTGGCCGGGTGAAAGATGCTGTTGAGCACCGTCACGCGTTGCGCGTCGTCCAGTTCGCGCACCGGGTCGTCGTCGCTGGTCACGCACCAGACGAGGCCTGCGCCACCGCTCTTCAGCGGCAGCAGCGCGGCCGGGCCGTGGCGCGTGAAACGCTCGAACGCGACGCCACGGGCGCGCGGCACCGCGGTGTCCTCGAACTGAACCGTGCCGACCCACGCGGTCTGGTGGTAGTCGTGCGCGACCGCCTTGCGCGCCTGGTCGGCGAAGACACCCCCCTCGGCCACGATCGCGAGATCGAAGCGCTCGGCGATGCCGGCATCGACCTCCACGCCGCCGGCCACGTTCTTCAGCGCGGCCACCGGCTGGCCGAAGCGGCTGTGCAGCCGCGCCGGTTCCTTGTCGACCGCCGCCATCCACACCTGCTGCAGCGGCGCCACGATGCTGCCGTAGCTCAGCACCGCGCCGAGCAGCGGTACGGCCTCGTCGACGGCGCGGATGCGCAACTCGGGCTCGCCCAGCAGGTCACCCAACAGCGGCAGCATCGACGGCGGTTGCTGCGACACGTGCACTTCGAGGATCGGCTGCGCGAGTTCGGCGCGCCACGCACCGAGGCGCTCGAGCAACTGCACGCTGCCGAGCGAGAGCGCGAGCGTGCGCGGATCGCCCGACAC
>JBDTVC010000119.1:0-14319 GCA_040007475.1 Burkholderiales bacterium | reverse complement strand
GTGCCGCCGCGGCGACCCGACGCGCGCCTGTTCGACAAGACCGTGCTGATCCGCGGGCTGTGGCAAGGCGCGGGCTTGCTCGCGCTGCTGCTCGGTGTCTACGCGCTGGCGCGCGAGTTCTCGAAGTCGGACGACATCGCGCGTGCGATGACGTTCTCGGTACTCGTGCTGTCGAATCTCGCTCTGATCTTCGCCAACCGATTCTGGAGTCAATCGGCGCTGCTGGCACCTGCCGGATCGAACCATGCATTCATCTGGATCGCCGTGGCGACCGTCGGCGTGCTCGGTGCGATCCTCGGCGTTCCTGTTCTCAGCGGCTTGTTCTCGTTTGCCGCGCCGTCGCCGGTCATGCTGTTGGCCGGTGTGGGCGCCGCAGGATTGAGCCTGCTGTGGTTCGAGGCGGTCAAGTGGGGCCTCGGTCGCCGCCTAGCACTGGCGCCCGACGAGAGCAGCCCCAAGTGACTGCGCTGCAACTCCTGGCCCTGATCGTCGCGGCGCTGTTGATGCAGTTGGCGCTGGGGATTGCTGTCGTGGTGCGGCGCCGCCAGATCGCTTCGAGCCAAGCATCGGTGCCCGCGCCCGATGTCTTGCCCAAGTCGTCGGGCGGCGCATGGACGGGCTGGAGGGACTTTCAAGTCGCGCGCCGCTCGTTTGAAGACGCTGCGCACTCGCAATGCTCATTCCACTTGCAGCCTGTCGATGGCTTGCCCTTGCCAGCGTTCCTGCCCGGTCAGTTCCTGACCTTCTCGTTGCCGGCCGACGGCAGCAACGGCGGTTCGCAGGCCGCCACGCCACCGTCAATCACCCGCTGCTATTCGGTGTCGGACGGCCCCAACCCCACGAGCTACCGCATCACGATCAAGCGCGTGCCGGCACCCAGCAGCCGGCCGGACGTGCCCGCGGGCTTGTCGTCCACGCACTTTCATGACCGGGTGCACGAAGGAACCATCCTCAAGGTGAAGGCCCCCGCCGGCCACTTCTTCATCGACGCTGACGCCAGCGTGCCCGTGGTGCTGGTGGCCGGCGGCATCGGCATCACGCCGCTGATGAGCATGCTGCGCTGGTGTGTGACCGAGCAGCCTGCGCGAACCGTGCACCTCTACTACGGCGTTCGCAATGGCAGTGAGCACGCCTTCAGGCAGTCGCTCGAACAACTGGCGGCGGAGCACCCGGCATTCCACCTCAACGTCGTCTACAGCCAGCCGAGCGCTGACGATCGGGCGGGTCGCGAGGACCAGCCTGCGGGCCGCGTCGACGTCGAACTGCTGCGCCGCAGGCTGCCGCACGGCAGCCACCAGTTCTACGTTTGCGGCCCACCCGCGATGATGGAAAGCCTGGTGCCTGCGCTGGTGCAGTGGGGCGTGCCGCCGCAGGACATTCACTTCGAGGCCTTCGGTCCCGCGTCGGTGAAGCTCCCTGGTTCGGCACCCGGCCCGGTGGTGGCCGCCCTCGCGGCACCCATCGAAGTGAAGTTCAGCCGCTCCGGCCGCACGCTGGCCTGGGACGGCCAGGACGCCGACCTGCTCGACTTCACCGACCGCCACGGCCTGGCGATGGACTCGGGCTGTCGCTCGGGAAGCTGCGGCACCTGCGAGACCCGGCTCGTCAGCGGGTCGGTTCTCTACGACAACCCGCCCGACCACGACATCGCCCCAGGCCACTGCCTGCTGTGCGTGGGCCGGCCTGCATCGGCCCTGGTGCTGGAGGCGTGATGCAGGCCCGACTGATCCGCCGCGAGGTGCTGCCCTTCCTGTTGAGCATGGCCGCACTGGCCACCGCGGCGCTGCTGGTCGACGCCGCGCTGCACCTCTTGAACATCGTCTGGATCGGCCGCTGGCTGGGCATACCCGGCGTCGTGCTGATCATGACCTCCACGGCGGTCTACTCACTGCGCAGACACAAGGTCATCACGTCGGGCCAACCCGCTCAGTTGATGCGCTGGCATGAGTACTCCGCGTGGGCGGGTTCATTGCTGGTGCTGGTCCACGCCGGCATCCACTTCAATGCGATCCTCGGCTGGCTGGCGGTGTGGGCCATGCTCATCAACGTCGGCAGCGGGCTGACCGGAAAGTTCCTGCTCGCCCGTTCGCGGCGCCGCCTCGACGAGACGCGGCTGAGCCTGCGCGAACAGGGGCTGACGCCCGCCCAGCTCGAAGACCGCACCTACTGGGACAGCCTCACGTTCGACGTGGTCAAGAAGTGGCGTGTGGTGCACTTCCCGATCACGCTCGCGTTCGCCGTGCTGGCCACGGCGCACATCGTGGCCGTGTTCCTCTTCTGGGGCTGGAAGTGAAGCGCGGCTGGCTGTTCTGGACCATCGTGGCCAACCTGCTGGTCCTGGTGGGCCTGGCCTTCGCCTATCCGCACCTGATGATCAGCCCGGGCCCGCTGATCAAGGGCCATGCCGATCTGACGACCGACTGCTTCGCGTGCCACACGGTCTGGCGCGGCGCGACGGCGCAGAAGTGCATCAGTTGCCATGCCTTGCCGGACATCGGCCTGCGCACCAGCAAGGGCGCAGCGCTCCCTCAGCACGGCATCAAGACGTCGTTTCACCAGCAATTGACCGAGCAGAACTGCATGGCCTGCCACAGCGATCACGCCGGGCCGAAGCTGACGCGTCGCAGCAGCACCCGGTTCTCGCACGCCCTGTTGAAGCCGGAAGTCCGGCAAGACTGCGCGACCTGCCACGCCAAGCCCACGAACGAGATGCACCGCACGCTGACGGTCGGTTGCGCGGAGTGCCACAAAGCTGAAGCCTGGAAGCCGGCGACCTTCGAACACGCAGCGCTCGCCAAGGACGTGCTGGCGCGCTGCGAGGCCTGCCACCAGCCCCCGGCCGACAAGCTGCATGCGCAGATCCAGGGCAACTGCGCCCAGTGCCATGCACAGACCGCCTGGAAACCGGCCACCTTCGAGCACGCCAAGTTCTTCGCTCTCGACAAGGACCACAACGCTTCTTGTGTCACCTGCCATGCCGGCAACGACTACCGCCGCTACACCTGCTACGGCTGTCACGAACACACGCCGTCGAACATCCGCGCCAAGCACGAGGAAGAAGGCATCAGAGACTTCGAGAACTGTGTCGAATGCCACCGAAGTGCCAGCGGCGAACACGAAGGTGGCGGGCGCGAGGGGCGCGGGCGTCAGAAGGACCGCAAGCACGATTGAGCGCGCGAACCCGGCTTGACGGGCGGACACAACGTAAGCCCACGTTAACGGCCATCGCCGAGACGTTACGGAGGTAAGTCCGCCTGATACATATGGGAAATATTCCCAGATTGTCGCTATGGTTCGCCCGGTCCCTTGGTCAGGTCCGCCGGGCAAGGCGGTTTGATGGAGGGGTTCGATCGGGAGAGGCAGCGCAGATCGATGCCGCGACGACCCGAATCCATTCACTTCGAAACAGGTATCAAGCGATGAAGACAATCACCATCAGGTCGTTGAAATTGACGGCACTCACACTGGCCGCGGCCACCATGTTCGGCTGTGGAGGAGGCGGTGGATCCTCGACAGACACGGCGCTCCAGAACTCGGGCACGCCCTCGGTCAGCGAGACCGCCACCGCGTTGCACGTGAGCGTGGCCAGTGAGAGCGGGTCGGGCGCGACACCTGCCGTCCTGTCGCAGGCCCTGTATGCGTTCGCGGCCCATGTCACGTCGGGCGCCGATGCGGGCAAGGCGATCGGCGGAACGCTGATGCTCCGGTCCGAGCAGGACGACGGGGCCACCGAGGTCGAGGGCCGGCTGATCCCCACGACGGCGGCGAGCCCGAGCACACCGGCATCGGGCGCATCGGCACCGGTGGTCGATGTCGCCGGCCAGGCCGCCACTCTGCGCGCACAGTTGCAGACGACACTCGCAGACTTGCGCTCGACCTATCGCACGGATGTCGAGGCGATGGTGCAGTCACTGCGCAGTGCGATGACGTCTGGCGCCTCCACCGACGGTACCAAGGCGCTCACGGCAGCCCAGAAGGAAGCGCTTCAGACCTTCAGGACCGGCTTCGCCGCCAGGACGACAACGTACGAGAACGACGCGGCTGCGGCGACGCAGTCGGCGCGTGCGCAAATCGAGGCGCTCGGGATGACACTCGCCGAGCCTCGCTCGCGCGGCGACGATGGCGGTGAGCGGCGCGGCTACCGGGTGGATGGCAGCATTTCCACGGCGGGTCTCGTGTCACTGACCGTTCACTACGGCAACGGTTCAGTCATACACGCCTCGGGTCAGCAAGCCGCGGACGGCAGCCTCGCCGGGACCTTCACGGGCCCGGACAGCAGCGACAAGGGGGACTGGACCGCGGCGGCGTCGAGTTCCGCACCCGCACCCGCACCCGCACCCGCACCTGCTCCTGCTCCTGCTCCTGCTCCTGCTCCTGCTCCTGCTCCTGCTCCTGCTCCTGCACCTGCACCCGGCCCGGACATCGTGGCCGGCACGACGAAATACCGCAGCGACTGCGCGGCGTGCCACACGGCCAACGTGAAGTCCAACGTTCTTCGGGTCACAAAGGCGAGCACGGTCGCCGGATTGGGGGCCGCGATCGCGAGCGTCGGGCAGATGAACTACCTGTCGTCGCTCAGTGCGCAGGACCGCGCAGACATCGCGGCCTACATCAACAGCGCGAAGTAGCCGGGCACGCCATCGGCCAGGGCTTGTGCGGCGTGTGCATCGCAAGCCCTGCTTCCACCACACAGCCATCGAATTGCAAATGACCCACGAATCCATCCAGCCCGTCACCGACGCATCGTTCGACAGCGACGTCCTTCAGCACCACCAGCCGGTTCTGGTGGACTATTGGGCAACCTGGTGCGGCCCTTGCAAGTCCATCGCACCGCTGCTGGACGCGGCAGCGGTCGACTATGCCGGGCGCCTTCGCATTGCCAAGATGAACATCGAAGAGAGCCCGAGGACGCCCCCGAAATACGGCGTGCGGGGTGTCCCCACACTCATGCTGTTCAAGGGCGGCAAGCTGGCCGCCACCAAGGTGGGCGCCGTGACGAAGGTGCAGCTTGACGCGTTCATCGAAGCCCATCTGTAGCCGGCGACGCCCCTGAAGGCGGCACACCCCGAGCCCTACCGATAGAACGCCTCGACCTTGCCCTTGAGCTTGATCATCAGCGGCTGGCCCTTGCGGTCCAGCGCCTTGCCGGCGGGCACCTTGATCCAGCCCTCGCTGATGCAGTATTCCTCGACGTCGAAGCGCTCCTTGTCGTTCAGCCGTATGCCGATCTCGCGCTCGAAGATGGCCGCCACGTGGTGCGGGCTGCGCGGGTCGATCGACAGGCGGTCGGGGATGGCGGGAGCGTCGTTCTGGTCGGTCATGGGGTCGTCTTCTTCGGTGAGCGGTGACAGACCCGATTTTCCAGTGTTTCTCCGACCGCCAGATTTCAGTGCGACAACAGCACCGGCAACGTCATCTGCGCGAGCAGGCGCCGCGTGACGCCGCCGAGCAGGAACTCGGTCACCCGCGAGTGGCCGTAGCCGCCCATCACGAGCAGATCGGCGCCGAGGTCGCAGGCACGCGAGAGCAATGCCTCGCCCACGTCGATGCGCACCGGCTCCTGGTGCAGGTGCGATACCACGCCGTGTCGCCCGAGCCACTGGTGCGCGTCGTTGAGCTGCAGCCGCGTCAGGTGGCGCAGGTCGCTCGGTCGCTCGAAGCACATCAGGTGCACCTGGCGCGCCTTGCGCAGCAGCGGCATCGCGTCGTGCACCGCGCGCGACGACTCGCGCGAGCCGTTCCAGGCGACCACGACATTGCCGCCCACGCTGTCGAAGTCGCCGACGAACGGGACCACCAGCGCCGGTGTGCCGGCACGCAGGAACACCTGCTCGGGAACGTCCTGCTCGACGATCAGCCCCGTCGGCGCCCGGTCCGTCTGGCCGATCACGACCAGGTCGTGGACGCGCGCGTTCTCGAGCAGCGAAAGGACACTGTCCGCCTCGTCCACGCGGCCCTCGACGGACGCCAGGCCGACGCGCGCGACGCGCAGATTGAAGGCGTGCACCAGCGCCGCGGCGCGTTCGTTCAGGCTGGCCTGCGCCAGCTCCAGGTAGTTCGGCACGCCGGCGGCCGACGGCGTCACGCGCGCCGGCAGGTTGATCACGCCCGTGGGTGCCAGGCCCAGCAGGTGTGCGCCGTGCTCGCGGGCCAGGCGGGCCGCCATGTCGACGCGCGCCTCGCAGCGCGCGGATTCGTCGAGGTGGACCAGGATGCTTCGGTAGCTCATCGCAGACTCCCATGGATCGGTGGCTGATCGGTGGCATCCAGTGTGCGCACGCAGCCGGCGCACGGTCTGACGCAGATCAAGGTTCGCGCCGCCACGCCGCCCGAAGTGCCGCGACGGCCTTGGCCAAGGCCAGCGTCACATCGATCGCGTTGGTCGCGTGTGGCAGCGTGTTGCAGCTGAGCACCCGGTCGGCGCCGGCCTCGCGCAGCAGCTGCTCGGCACCTTCGCCGAACACCGCGTGCACCGCGACGCACACCGGCGCTGCCAGGCCCGCCGCCCGCAACGCCCCGACCGCAACGGCGAGCGTGTGCGCGCTCGATACGATGTCGTCCACCAGCACCGGCGTGCAGCCGTCCGCGGCGCTCATGTCGGGCAGCGTGACCTGCACGTCGCGGTCGCCGCGGCGCGTCTTGCGCAGCACGCTGTGGCCGCAGCCCGCTGCGCGCGCGACCGCGCCGACCCACTGCGCGCTCTCCTCGTCGGGGCCGACGAGGTGCGGGTGCGGCACGTTCGCGCGCACCCAGGCCGCGATCGCGGCGGCGCTCGATGCGACGACGCCGGGGATGCGGTAGACCGCGTCCAGCGTCGCGACGCGGTGCAGGTGCGGGTCGACCGTGACCAGCCCGTCGAACGCTGCGCCGATCCACGCCGCGAAGCTGCGCTGCGTGACGGCCTCGCCGGGATGGAAGCGCTCATCCTGGCGCATGTAGGGCAGGTACGGTGCGACGAGGCCGACGCGCGCCGCGCCGAGCTCGTGCAGCGCATCGGCGAGGAACAGCAGCGGCGGCAGCTGCGGGTCCGGGTCGCGCAGGCTGGCGACCACGAGAAGCTCCCGGCCCTCGACATCGTCGAGCACGCGCAGATAGGTCTCGCCATCCGGGAAGTGGCGGGTCTCCAGCGGGCAGCGCGGCGCTTGCAACGCCTGCGCCAACCGCTCCGCCGTGCCTTCGGCCCCAGGCAGCGCGATCAGCGACAGCGCCCGAACCACGTCTTCAGTGCGCGCAGCCATCGGCGACCTCCCCGGCGCTGCACAACGGCGCGGCCAGCCATTGCCGCGCCAAAGCCACGGGCGGCATCGAGACGGCCGCGTCCATGCGAATCGCGCATGCGCGCTCGGCCTCGCCGAGCGGCTCGGCCACCGCCGACAGCGTCTCGAGCACCGCCGCGTCGGCCTCCGAGGCATCGTCGCCACGCGCGTTGCGTCGGGCCAGCCGATCCCGCAGCACCGCCGCTGGTGCTTGGCAGTCGACGATCGTGAACGGCGCGCGCTGCGCCTCGGCGAGCGCGGCGAAGACCCGGCGTTCGTCCGCGCGCATGAAGGCCGCATCGACGATCACCGGCCAGCCCGCACCCAGCGCGGTGCGGGCCACGTCGAGCAGGCGGGCGTAGGTGCGCTGCGTGCTCGCACTGTCGTAGATGCCACCCGCAATGCGGCCTTGCGACGATTGCAGCGCGCCGATGCCGAAGAGTCGCTTGCGCTCCACGTCGGAGCGAACGCGCACCGCACCGGCCTGTTCACTCAACGCCTGCGAGACGACGCTCTTGCCCGACCCCGGCAGGCCGTGCGTGATCGCCAGGCGCGGGTCGTGGGCGGTCGACAGGCGTGCGGCCAGTGCCAGGTACTCGCCCGCGCCGGGCCGGGCCGCGTGCTGCGCGTCGCTGAGCACCGCGACCTGCGCCCGCACGAGCGCGCGCGAGACGAGTGCGAAGCGCAGCGCCGGCAGGCCATCGAAGTCGCCGGTCGCTTCGAACCAGGCGTCGAGGAAGCGCCAGGCCAACGTGTCGTGCGCATGCGCCATCAGGTCCATCGCGACGAAGGCCACGTCGTCGAGCACATCGATCCAGCGCAGCGCCGGGTCGAACTCGATGCCGTCGAACGCGGTCACGTCGCCATCGACCTCGATCAGGTTCGCGAGGTGCAGGTCGCCATGGCATTCGCGCACGCGGCCGTCGCGGCACCGCGCCTCGAAGACCGGCGCGAGCAGCGCGGGTCGCGCCAGCGCCCACGCGCGCAGCGCGGCCCAGCCGCCATCGGCCATCAGCGACGGCGCAGCGGCGTCCAGCCCTTGCACGAGGCGAAGCGTCACGCGCTCGTGCAACGCGGTCGATCCGAACCCGCTGGCGACGGCGGCCACCGCGCAGTGACGGTGGAAGTCCGCCAGCCGCAGCGCCAGCCCGTCGACATCGTGCGGCGTGAGTTCGCCGGCCGCGACGCGCTCGCTCCAGAGCGCGCCGTCGGGAAACCGCCGCATCTTCACGGCCACGTCGAGCAGCGCGCCGTCGCCATCGAAGGTGAGGCCGCCGGCACCCTCGCGCACCTCGACCACGTCGAGGTACAGCGTCGGCGCGAGCCGGCGGTTCAGCCGCAGCTCCTCGGCGCAGAAGTGCCGGCGCAATGCCAGCGTCGAGAAGTCGACGAACGGGAGCCGCAGCGGCTTCTTCAGCTTGTACGCATGCTCGGTGGTCAGCAGCACCCACGACAGGTGCGTCTCGGCGAGCCGCACCGGCGAGCGCTGCCGTGCCTGCAGCACCTCGCGCAATGCCGCCACGCGGGCGGCCGCCGCGACCAGGGCCGACGCGCTAGGCGGCACGCTCACCGGCGGTCTGGCACGCCGTGCAGCGCAGGGCGGCTGGCTGCACGAGCAGGCGCTGCAACGGGATCGGCTCGCCGCAGTCGACGCAATCGCCGAACGTCCCTTCGTCCAGGCGACGCAGCGCGTTCTTGACCTCGTTCATCTCGGCCTGATGCAGCCGGTCCTCGGTGTCGGTCACGTCGGTCAGCATCGCATGCGCGGCATCGTCCTTGCGGTCGGTGACCTCGCCGCCACCGTCGCGATTGCGTCGCGCCAGCTCGGCCGCGTGAACCTCCGTCTGCAACTCGTGCAGCCGGAACGACAGCAGGCCGCGCAAGGTGGTGAGGTGAGTTTGCGTGGCGATTTCCATGGTGTCTCCTGTTCGATGAGTGGTGTCTTCTCCGACCCATTCTCGAACGCCGACGATCACCCGGGTTGACCTGCGTCAATCCGCGTGCGGGCGTGCCGCGACGAGTCGCCCCACGACCGCTCGCGCTGCCCAGACAGCACTGATGAAAGCCTGGATCGACATCGCGCTGTGGCTGGGCGGGGCACTCGTGGTCGTGGCCTTGTGCGCCGCCGCGGTGCTGGCCTTGATCTGGCTGTCGACCCGACTAGGAGCGATGCATGGCGAGCCACGAGCGCACCCTCAAGCGCATCCTGATCATCCAGGGTCACCCCGACGCGAGCAAGCGCCACTTCAACCACGCGCTCGCCGATGCCTTGACGCAGGGTGCGCAGGGCGCGGGCCACGCGGTGCGCCGGATGCTGGACCCGACAGCCCGGGTCCGGCAGATCAGCGTGGGGCCACCCTCGCGGACGTGCGCTCCGCGGGCCGCACGGACGGCGAGTTGTCGACGGGGCGTTCGATCCCGCACCACGCGGCGACGACGGGCTGCACCCCGCGTTCGATCCCGCACCAGGCCGTGCCGACGGGCGCCGCCTCGCGTTCGATCCCGCACCACGCGGCCGCGATGCCGGTGCCGCCTTGTGCGGCGGCGCCGGGCATAGCTTCACCGAACTCGCTCAGATAGAGCTCGCGCGTCGATTCGCTGGCCTTGATCTGGGCAGCGGCGTCTTCCTCGCCACGCAAGCCCAGGTAGGGAAAGTGATGCAGGAAGTGCCCGAACATCGCTTCGCAATCGGCCGCGTACTTCTTGGTGTCGAGGATGTGCGTGTGCCAGAAGCTGTCGATGTCGCGATCCGGCGCGATGCTGAGCAAGGGGTACTTTGCCACCAGGGTCAGGTAGCGCCGGTACGCCTGCTCCACACGTTCGGCGTGTGCGGACGACCAGCCGTAGCCGTCATCCGGGTGAGTGGTCTTGAACCTGATGGGGCCGAGATCGAGCGCCTCGATGGCGGCGAGCGTCTGGGCCAGGGTCTTGCTGTGGCTGCGGGTCGTCATGTTGAAATCCTATGCAGTGGTTGAGACTCGAGACGCTGGTCTCGGGCGAGGCGCCTTCCCGGTAGCGGTGCTCACGCGGCCGCTGCCGACAAGACAAGTTTGCGCAGATGACGCGCCATGAACTCGCACGCCTCATCCGCAGGGGCTGGTTTGCACAACAGATAGCCCTGGATCTCGTCGCACCCGTGGGCGCGCAGGTAGTCGAGCTGCTCCACGGTCTCCACGCCCTCGGCCACGACCGACATGCGCAGCCCGTGGGCGAGCCGGATGATGCCGTCGATGAGCGCCTCGGCGTCGCGATCCAGCCCCACGTCCTTGACGAACGAGCGGTCGATCTTGACGGTGGAGAGCGGGAAGCGCTTCAGGTACGACAGCGATGAATAGCCGGTGCCGAAATCGTCGATCGCCAGGAACACGCCGATGCCGCGCAACTGCTGCAGCGAGGCTGCGGCGGCGTCGGCGTTTTGCATCATCGCGCTCTCGGTGATCTCCAGTTCGAGCAGCGAAGGCTCCAGCCCCGAGGCCTGCAGGGCCCCGGCGACATCGGCGATCAAGCTCGGACTGTCGAGCTGGCGCGCCGCGAGGTTGACGCACATGCGCACCGGCGGCAAGCCGAGTTGCTGCCATTGGCGCGCGTCGGCGCAGGCGGTCTGCAGGGCCCATTTGCCCATCGATTCGATCAGGCCGGTTTCCTCGGCGATCGGAATGAACCGCGCGGGCGAGATCATTCCCAGCACGGGGTGGCGCCAGCGCATCAGCGCCTCGACTGACGTGATCACCTGCGTTTGCAGGTTCATCTTCGGCTGGTAGTGCAAGGTCAGCTCGCCGCGCTCCAGGGCCCGGTGCAAGCCGCTCTCCAGCATGAAGCGTTCGTTGCCCTCGGCGTTCATCTGCGGCGTGAAGAACTGGTAGACGCCGCGGCCCCGTTCCTTCGCGCGGTACATCGCCGTGTCGGCGTTCTTCAGCAGCGACGTGGCATCGCCGCCATCTTCCGGATAGACGCTGACCCCCACGCTGGCGGACACGCGCAACTCGTGGCCATCGATGAAGAACGGCTCGGCACAAGCGGCGAGCACCTTGTTCAAGACGACGGCGGCGTCACCGGGCTCGCCGAGGTCCTCGATCATCAGAACGAACTCGTCGCCACCGAAGCGCGCCACCACGTCGGACTCGCGCAGGATGGTGCCGAGCCGCGCCGCGCAGGTGCGGATCAACGTGTCACCGGCACCGTGGCCCAGCGTGTCGTTGATCTGCTTGAATCGGTCGAGGTCGACGAACAGCACCGCGAGTCGCTTCCTCTGCCGATGGCAGCGGGTCAGCGCCTGCGCGAGCTGCTCCTCGAACCGAGTGCGGTTCGCCAGGCCGGTCAGTGCATCGCGGCTCGCCATCAGCCGCAGTGCGATCTCGGCTCGCTTGCGCTGCTCGTACTGGCCAATTTGCAGCGCAATGGCACGCAACGACTCCGGCAAGCCCGGCTCGGCGACGCGCGGCGCAAGGCTGAAGAATTCAAGGGCCTCTGGATGCGGCCCGAGCATGATCGGCAGGACGACCCCGGCCTTGAGGCCGGACCCGGCCGCCAACGCGTCGCGCGCGAACCCGCGGGAGCGTGCCGTCGAGGTATCGATCCACACCGCGTCGCCGCTGGACCATGCCAGTCGGAGCGAGCCCTCGCGCGTGGCGTGGGTGAGCTCGCGACTGGCGCGCACGAATTCGCCGACCGCCGCCTGGCGACCGTTGCTCCAGCTCGAAGCGCAGTGGGCCCGTCCGTCGGCCCCCACACACCAATGCGCGCCGAAGTCCCAACCGAGTTGGGTGGCGATCGTTTGCAAGGCGCACGCGGTCCCACGCTGCATGTCTTCTTCGCTCGCCAGCAGG
This sequence comes from Burkholderiales bacterium, assembly GCA_040007475.1. Classification (GTDB taxonomy): domain Bacteria; phylum Pseudomonadota; class Gammaproteobacteria; order Burkholderiales; family Burkholderiaceae_C; genus LMDS01. The sequence continues at coordinate 2,237 of JBDTVC010000119.1, read as the reverse complement.
CGCGCGATGTCATGCTCCAGCTTCAGGCGCAGCATGGCTCTCGTGCGCTGCGTGTCGTCGCGCACCGTTCCGCGCCAGACGGTCCGCTCGTCTTGCTGCGCGAGTTCCGCGATCACGTGGACCCAGCGTTCGGTGCCGTCGGGCAACCGCAGGCGCTGCTCGAACTCGCTGCGCAGGCCCGACCGCGACGCCTCGGCCATGCGGCGCGCAACGGCCGCGCGTTCGCCCTTGGGAACGCGCGTCAACACGGTCGACAGCTTCGGGGGCCGCTTCGGCGCGTCGAAACCAACGATGCGCAGGGCTTCGCTCGACCAGTTCATCGCGCCGCTCTCGGGGTCCAGGATCCAGCTGCCCACGCTGGCCACATGCTGGGCTTCGGACAGCAGTCTCTCGCTCGCTCGCAGATCGCTCGTCATCCCGCGGGCGATCACGAGCGCGCGGGCACGCGCCGTGGTCAGCGAGTAGACGATGCTGGAGAGAAGCAGGCTGATCGCCGCCCCGCAGAGCACGATCAGCCAGGGGAACAGGCGGTCCAGCGGCGCCAGCACGTCTTGCGCCTGGACGAAGACCTGGACGACCCAGACGCGTCCTCCGGCGGAGAACGGAAGCTGGCGTTCGATGCTGTCGCCCGCCGCGGGTGGTGCGGAGCCGGCAGCCGCACTGTCGAACACCAGGCCGTCGGCACCCGGCGTTGAGCCTGCCAGTGGTGCGGGACTGGTGCGCGCAGCGCTCGGCGCGGTGCCCGGCCCCCCATCGAACAAGCGCAGCCGCAGCCCGCCCGCGGCGCTGCCGCCGACGATGTCCTGCACCATGGTTTCGACATGAAACCCGGCGCCCACCGAACCCAGGTAGGCGGCGCGCCGCTGCTCGACCGTGCCGAGCGGCCATCCGGCCCGATAGACCGGCAGCCGTATCGCCAGGCCGACGGTGGGCCCGTCGCCGCGCAGGCGGACCAGCTTGCCGGAGGATGACGCCTCTCCCGTGTCACGCGCGCTTTGCAACGCCTTCAGTACCGCGGGGATCGCGCCCATGTCCTTGCCGAGCGCGGCTTCGTTGCCCTCCAACGGTTCCATGTAGGTCAGGGGGTAGTACGCGTCGCGATCGCCGGGCGGCGTGATGGCGAAGTTCTTCAACGCCAGGGCATCGGGGCCGGCGCTGCGGCGCACGCCTTCTTCAAAGTCGCGCTTGTGCGCCGCAGGGACGAAGGGCGCGAAATTGAACGCCCGGAAGCCGGGGTGGGTGGTGGCCACATCGAGGCCGGCCACATAGCGATGGAACTGGCCGCGGGTCACGCCGTCGGACATGCCCAGCGACGCCCGCAAGCCCACCAGCACATCGGCGTAGTCACTGAAGCGTTGCTCGATCTTGTGGGCCGCATCGGTCGCCATCGCGTCGAATCGCGCGTGGGCACCGCGCGAGATTTCCTGTCGGGCGACATGGCCGAGTGCCAGAGACAGAACGACGCCTGACGCGAGGACGAACAGCGGCAGGCGGAATCTGCTCCAGGCGGCGGTCGAAGGAGGCACGCGCGGCATGGCCTACCAATCGCGCAGGTGCCGTTTGAGCTGGGTGAGCATGCCGGCCTGGGCGCCGCGCCTGCAGGGCGATGTCTGGACAGGGATGGAGATCATGGTCACTGGGCTCTCATCGCGAACAAGTGGGCGACGAATGCTGGTCAAGCGGGACAGCGCCGGTTGCTGGCCATGGCCGGCGCATTCGACGCCTCTGGAGAGGGGATGGTCCCATCGCCGGAACAGGCTCGGATAGGCGATCCCCCTATGACCCGGACAGCGGATTGACTAGGAGCACGTCGGGCTCTCGTTCGCCTGAACAGCTGGCAGCGGGATAGGGAATCTTCTTAGCCCCGCCTGGGCATTCGCCTCACTGGCGCGCCGGGCAGACGCCCCAGCATGGCGTGGCAGGACGCGATCCGCGGCCTCCGGTGATTGTTCGCGCTCGTCCGAAACGCGGGCGCGATCGAATCGATCGCGAGACCGTGCGATCAAACACCGACCCGCACGTTCCCGAAGGATGCCCAATGTCAACGCGTGAGGTCCGACTGCTGCTGGTCGATGACGACCCATCGGCGATTCAGCTCATGGGCCGAATGCTGGCGCAGTACCCCGATCAACGTTTCGCCACATCGGGCCAGGCCGCACTTCGGTTGGCGCGCGAGGCGCTCCCGGATCTCATCGTGCTGGATGTCGACATGCCTGGCATGACGGGGTTCGACGTGT